>CAISGR010000050.1 GCA_903884945.1 uncultured bacterium | reverse complement strand
GGCGTCGGCGCGCAGATCCTCGCCGAACTCGGCGTGCAGGACATGATCCTGCTGACCAACACCCACCACACCCTGATCGGACTCGACGGCTACGGCCTGTCGATCGTCGGCGAACGGGCAATTCCCGGCACCGGAGGCGAATAATGGCGAAACTGCTGATCGTTGAGGCACGCTTCTACGACCATCTCAACGACCTGCTGCTCGAGGGCGCGCGCGCCGCGATCGAGGAGGCGGGACACAGCCATGAGACGATCACCGTGCCGGGCGCGCTGGAGATTCCGGCCGCGGTCGCGCTGGCGGCCGAAGGCGGCGCCTATGACGGGTTCGTAGCGCTGGGCGTCGTGATCCGCGGCGAGACCTATCATTTCGAGATCGTCGCGGGCGAAAGCGCGCGCGGGCTGATGGCGCTGTCGCTGGACGGCGTGGCGATCGGCAACGGCATCCTCACGGTGGAGAACGAAGCACAGGCGCTCGCCCGTGCGCGGCGCACCGAGAAGGACAAGGGCGGCGAAGCGGCCAAGGCGGCGCTGGCGATGCTGGCGCTGAAGGAACGCTTCGGCTGACCATGCCGGAATCGAAGCTGCCCCCGCCGCGATATCGCATCGTAGAGCGCAAGGGCCGCTTGATCGTCACCGACACCTGGGCCGGGGGCAGACCCCCGCAGCCCGGCGCGGTGCTGGGCGCGCGCGACGCGCCGCGCTCCACAGGGCGTGCCAAAGGGCATATAGACCTGCTGGTCATGATCGCCTGTCGGGGCGCATTCGATGCTGCCGGGCGCCCGATCCTGTCGACCCATGCCTATTATGACGAGCGGGGCCCGCGCGACATCATGCTCGGCGCGCGGGGCGCGAGGCGCCTCAGGCGGGCGCTGGCAGGCGCGGCAGCGGTGATCGGGATCATGCTGCTCCTGGTCTGGGCCGTTCCCGACCTGGTGATCCCTGCCTTTATCCTGTTCGGGCTGGGCCTGAGCGGCGCGAACGCGGTCGCGCGCGCCCACATCACGCGCTGGCTCGACCGGCTCGAGGCGGAAAACACGGCTTGAAGGCCCGCCATCCTTACTGATAGCAATGTCAGTAAGGAGATCGGCGATGGCGTTGGCACACACGTTCAAGGCGAATCCGCACTGGCTGCCGCCCCAGAAGCAGCGCGAGATCGCGAACATCCCCGGCGAGGATGGCCTTCCCTTCATCGGCAACACGCTGCGCATGCTGCGCGACCCGGTCGCGTTCGGATATCGCATGGTCTCCACCTATGGCCGGATCTTCCGCAACAACGCATTCGGCGGCCCGACCGTGAGCCTGATGGGCCCGGAGGCGAACGAACTCGTCCTGTTCGATCGCGACAAGATCTTCTCGTCCGAACAGGGCTGGGGTCCGATGCTCAACCTGCTCTTCCCGCGCGGGCTGATGCTGATGGATTTCGAGAAGCATCGTGCCGACCGCAAGGTCCTGTCTGTCGCGTTCAAGCCGGAGCCGATGCGCCATTATGCCGAAGCGCTGAACGCCGGTATTTCCCGCACCGTGGCCGGCTGGGGCAACCGCCCGATCCGCTTCTATGACGCGATCAAGGCGCTGACGCTCGACCTGGCCGCCGACAGCTTCCTCGGCATGCCGCTCGGCCCGGAGGCGGATCGGATCAATCAGGCGTTCGTCGACGAGGTACAGGCATCGGTGGCGCCGATCCGCGTGCCGCTGCCCGGCACCGCGATGCGCAAGGGGGTGAAGGCGCGGAAATATCTGGTCGACCTGTTCTCGCGCGAGATTCCGACGCGGCGGACCGGGGACGGCCAGGATTTCTTCTCGCAATTCTGCCGCGCGACCGACGAGGCCGGCCAGCCGCTGTCCGACGCGGCGATCGCCGACCATATGAATTTCCTGATGATGGCAGCGCATGACACCATCACGTCCTCGGCGACCAGCCTCGTCATGTTACTCGGGCGCAACCCCGAATGGCAGGACCGGCTGCGCGCGGAGATCGCCGGGCTCGGACTCAACGACGACGAAGGCCTGCCCTATGGCCAGCTCGACCGGCTGGTGCTGACCGATTACGCCTTCAAGGAAGCGCTGCGGCTGATCCCGCCGGTGCCCTCGCTGCCGCGGCGCGCGGTGCGGGACTTCGACTTTGGCGGCTATCACATCCCGGCGGGCACGACCGTGGGCATCAGCGTCGGCTACACCCACAAGATGCCCGAGCATTGGCCCGATCCCGAGCGCTTCGACCCGATGCGCTTCACCCCCGAGGCGAGCAAGGGCCGGCACAAATATGCGTGGGTGCCGTTCGGCGGCGGCGCACATATGTGCCTGGGGCTGCACTTCGCGACGATGCAGATCCGCATCCTGATGGCGCAGTTGCTGACCCGCTACCGCATCGAACTGGATGAGGGATCGGGCGAAAGGTGGCAGGCGTGGCCGATCCCCCGGCCGAAGGACGGGCTGCCGGTCCGCTTCATCCCGCTGGGATGAAAGTTCCCCGGCCGGGGCCGGGGAAAAGTCTTTACGCCGCCGCGACGGCCTCGAGCGTCGGATAGTCAGTATAGCCTTCGGCGCCCTGGCTGTACCAGGTCGCCATATTGTCCGGATTGAGCGGCGCGCCGAGGCGAAGCCGCTCGGGCAGGTCCGGGTTGGCGAGGAAGGTGCGGCCGAAGCTGATCGCATCGGCGACACCCGAATCGAGCGCCGCCTGTGCATCGGCACCGTGATAATCCGAATTCAGCACCAGCGGACCGGGGAAGACCTGGCGGATTTCGGGTGACAGCTTCGGCTGGTCGGAACGCCCGAACGTGCCGTCGGGGCCAGGCTCGCGCAGTTCGAGAAAGGCGATGCCGATCTCGGCCAGCGCCTTCGCCGCGGGGACGAACACCGCCACCGGATTGCTGTCCTTCGCGCCCTGTGAATTGCCGTTGGGCGAAAGGCGCACGCCCGTCCGATCGGCGCCGGCCACGCCGGCGACACGCTCGGTCACCTCGCGCAACAGGCGGATGCGGTTTTCCGGGCTGCCACCATATCGATCGGTGCGGAAGTTGGAATTGTCGCGCAGGAACTGGTCGATCAGATAGCCGTTCGCGGCGTGGATCTGGACGCCGTCGAACCCTGCCGCCAGCGCATTGCGCGTCGCGCGCTCATAATCGTCGAGCAGCCCGGGGAATTCGTCGAGACGCAACGGCCGCGCCTCCTCATAATCCTGCTTGCCGGCATAGGTATGGGCCTGGCCCGGCGCGGTGGTCGCGGAGGAGGAGACCGGCTGCGCGCCGCCGAGGCTGGAATGGACGATGCGGCCCATGTGCCAGAGCTGCGCGACGATCCGCCCGCCCGCGGCATGGACCGCGGCGACCACTGGTTTCCACGCCTCGGTCTGCTCGTCGGTCCACAGGCCGGGCGCGAATGGCCAGCCAAGGCCCTGGCGGGAAATGCCAGTCGCCTCCGAGATGATCAGCCCGGCGCTGGCGCGCTGCGCATAATATTCCCCCATCAGCGGCTGCGGGACATGCTCGCGAGTCGCGCGGCCGCGAGTGAGCGGCGCCATCAGTACGCGATTGGGCGCGTGGATCGCGCCGAGCTCGATCGGATCGAAGAGGCTGGGCATGAAAGCAAGTTTCCTTTTGCTACCTGACGCCCCCGACATAGAGCGCTAAGGGGCGCCATGCACCAGCCCCGGCATCCAAGAAAAACTGTCGCCGCGCGAAGGCAGGGCGCGCATCCCCTGGCGTTCGCGGCGCTGATTGCGGCGAACGTGATGCTCGCCTTCGGTTCGTGGTTCGTGCGGATGGCCGATACCGGGCCGGTCGCCTCGGCCTTCTGGCGCATCGCCATCGCGACGCCGGTGCTGCTCGCACTCGCCATGGCCGGGGGCTGGCGCCCGGCGCGGATCGGACGCAGGCTATGGGTGTTGTTCGCGCTGGCCGGCCTCTGCTTCGCCGCCGATCTCGGCAGCTGGCATATCGGCATCCTGAAGACGTCCATGGCCAATGCGACCCTGTTCGGCAATTCGGCGATCCTGTTCTTCCCGGTCTACGGCTTTCTCGCGCTGCGCACCTGGCCGTCGCGCGCGCAGGCCATCGCGCTGGCGCTGGCGGCGATCGGCGCAGCGCTGCTGATGGGGCGGTCCTATCAGCTCGATTCGCGCCACCTGGCCGGTGACCTGCTGTGCCTGCTCGCCGGGCTGCTCTATACCTTCTATTTCATCATCATGGCCCGGGTCCGCCTGACCATGGCGCCCCTGCCCGCGCTGGCCCTGGCGACGGGCGCGAGCGTGCTGCCGCTGCTGGCGCTGGCATTGCTGATGGGCGAGCGGATCTGGCCGCATGACTGGACGCCGCTGATCGCGCTGGCGCTGGTGAGCCAGGTGATCGGCCAGAGCATGCTGATCTATGCGCTCGGCCAGATGACACCGCTGGTGGTGGGCATCGCCCTGCTCGTGCAGCCGGTGGTCGCCGCCACGGTCGGGTGGCTGGTCTATGACGAGCGCCTCGGCGGTGCAGACCTGATCGGCGCCGCGCTGGTCGCGGTCGCGCTGGTGCTGGTGCGCCAGCCCGAACCGGAGCCTGAGCCAGCGACGCTTGCGCCGGCCGATACCGGGCCTAGATAGATTCAGGAGGAGATTTCCATGGCCGCCCTGCCCCAGGATCCGACGCTCGACGAAATACGCGTTGGACTCGCGCCGCTGATCGCCGCCAATGCCGCCTTTGACGGCTGGACCGACACCGCGCGCGATACCGCCGCCGACACGGCCGGCCTTGACCGCGACGTGGCCGCGGTCGCCTTTCCCGGCGGCGCGATCGACATGATTGATGCGTGGTTCGCCCATGTCGATGCAGCGATGGCGGAGGCCCTGCCGCCCGAACGGCTCGGCACGATGAAGGTTCGCGCGAAGATCGCAGGGCTGGTCGAGGCGCGCCTGGCCGTACTGGCGCCGCACCGCGAGGCACTGCGCCGGGCGCTGGCGATCCTGGCCATGCCGCAGAACCTGATGCGGGCGGCAAAGCTCGGCTGGCGCGCGGCGGACCTGATGTGGCGCGCCGCCGGCGACACCGCGACCGACTATAATCATTATACCAAGCGGACGATCCTGGCCGGGGTGTATGGCGCGACGATCACCGTGTTCCTCGACGACGAAAGCGCTGGCTATGCAGACACGCGCGCCTTTCTCGACCGGCGGATCGAGGGGATCATGCGCTTCGAAAAGGCCAAGGCGGGCCTGATCTCGCGGACTGAATATCGGCCGAGCCTGTCGCGCTTCATCGGGCGCTTGCGCTATCCGGTGGTGTGAGCGGCCCGGAAGCGCTTTCGCTTCGCAATAGGGATATTTCCCGATGGCGCTCAGCGACAGTTATTGATAATCACTCGCAGCATGGATATGTCCTCGCCTGTGAAGAAGATGCTGAGCCTCGAATCGCTTCCACATCGGCAACGTGCGACCGTTGCCGAGATCGTCTGGGCCGAACTGAGCCTCCCGGAGGCACGCCGGCTCCGCGAGCTTGGATTCGACGAAGGCGTCGGCGTCGAGGTGCTGCACCGCGCAGCGCTGGGCAAGGGGCCGATCGCTTGTCGGATCGGGCGCATGACCGTCGCACTGCGCCGGGCCGTTGCCGGCGCGATCCACGTTTCCCCGCTCGCCGGCTAGATTGAAAACGCGATGAATGCCGCGCCGCTCGTGGCGCTGGTCGGCAATCCCAATGCCGGCAAGAGCGCCCTGTTCAACGCGCTGACCGGCGCGCGGCAGAAGGTCGGCAATTATCCCGGCGTTACGGTGGAGCGGCATTCGGGCCGACTGGCGCTGCCCGACGGACGCCCGATCGAACTGGTCGACCTGCCAGGCGCATACAGCCTCGACCCGTCGAGCCCCGACGAGCGCGTCACCCGCGACGTGGTGACCGGCACCCAGGCTGGCGAGCGGCTGCCCGATGCGCTGGTAATCGTGGTCGACGCCGCCAATCTCGACAATCACCTGCGCTTCACGCTCCAGCTGATCGCGCTCGGCCTGCCCGTGGTCGTGGCGCTCAACATGTTCGACCTCGCGGAACGCGACGGGCTGATCCTGGATCCCGCGATCCTCGAGCGCGAACTCGGCGTGCCCGTGGTGCCGACCGTCGCGGTGCGGCGACGCGGGCTCGACGAACTCAAGGCGCGGCTGGGCGACAGCCTGGGCCAAGGTGCGGCCAAGCGGTTGCGGGCGAGCGACGGCAGCGTGCAGGACGATATCGTGACGCTGCAGCGCCGCGCGCGCGCAATCGCGGTCGCGGCGACCGTGTCTGAAACGCCGACCCGGCGCTGGAGCCATATGCTCGACTCGGTCGCGCTGCATCCGGTGGCGGGTGTCGCCCTGCTGCTCGTGATTCTGTTTGTGATGTTCCAGGCGGTCTTCAGCTGGGCACAGCCGCCGGCGGATGCGATCGATGCCGGATTCGCGGCGTTGCAGGAACTGATCAAGGCGAACATGCCGGCGGGCGTCCTGCGCTCGCTGATCACCGACGGCGTGATCGCCGGGGTGGGCGCAGTGGTGGTGTTCCTGCCGCAGATCCTGATCCTGTTCCTGTTCATCCTGCTGCTCGAGGCATCCGGCTATATGGTTCGCGCGGCGTTCCTGATGGACCGGCTGATGTCGACCGTGGGCCTGTCGGGCCGTGCCTTCATCCCGCTGCTCTCCTCCTTCGCCTGCGCGGTGCCCGGCATCATGGCGACGCGGACGATCGAGGACGAGAAGGACCGGCTGACCACGATCCTGATCGCGCCGCTGATGACCTGCTCCGCGCGCTGGCCGGTCTATACGCTGGTCATCGGCGCCTTCATTCCCAACCGCCAGGTGCTGCCGTTCGTCGGGCTGCAGGGAATCGTGATGTTCGCGCTGCTGCTGATCGGCGTGGCCGGTGCCTATGTGGCGGCGCTGGTGCTGCGCAAGACGGTGACCAAGGGCGCCTCTTCGGGCTTCATGATGGAGATGCCGAAATATCAATGGCCGCGGATGCGCGACGTGCTGCTCGGACTGTGGGCGCGCGCGGTGATCTTCCTCAAGCGCGCCGGCACGATCATCGCGACGACCACCGTGGTGCTGTGGGCGCTGCTCAGCTTCCCGCAGCCGCCCAAGGGCAGCCCCGTCTCGCCGATCAATTATTCGATCGCCGGGCGGATCGCGAACGGCGTGGCGGTGGTGGTGAAGCCGATCGGCTTCAACCGCGACATCGCGCTCGCGCTGATCCCAGCGATGGCGGCCCGCGAGGTCGCCGTGGCCGCGATCGGGACGGTCTATGCGATCGACAATCCCGAGAGCGATGCGGGCGGCAAGGCGATGGTGAAGAACCTGCGCGGTCGCTGGAGCCTGCCGACCGCGCTTGCCTTCCTGATGTGGTTCGTGTTCGCACCGCAATGCATCTCGACCATCGCGGTCACCCGGCGCGAAACCAACGGGTGGAAATGGCCGGCGTTCATGGTTGGCTATTTGTTCGCGCTCGCCTACATCGCGGCAGGGGCGACCTATTGGGGCGCCGTGGCAATCGGCTTGTAGGAAATTCATATGGCGGGCAGCGTCAACAAGGTCATTCTCGTCGGCAATCTGGGGCGCGACCCCGAGAGCCGCTCCTTCCAGAATGGCGGCAAGGTGGTGAACCTGCGCATCGCCACGTCCGACACCTGGAAGGACAAGAACACCGGCGAGCGCAAGGAAAAGACCGAATGGCATTCGGTCGCGATCTTCAACGAAGGGCTCGCGAACGTCGCCGAACGCTACCTGCGCAAAGGCAGCAAGGTCTATATCGAAGGCGCATTGCAGACCCGCAAATGGCAGGATGCGCAGGGCCAGGACAAATATTCGACCGAAATCGTGCTGCAGGGCTTCAACTCGGTGCTGACGATGCTCGACGGCCCGGGCGGTGGCGCAGGTGGCGGTGCCGGCGGCGGGGCGGGCCAGCGCGATGATTTCGGCGGACGCGACGATTTCAGCGGCGGTTCTTCGGGCGGCTTCGGCGGCGGCGCGAGCCGTGGCGGCGGCGCGCCGGCGAGCCGCGGCAGCAGCAGCTTTGCGGACGATCTCGACGACGACGTGCCCTTCTGACGATTTCGCGCGTTTCGCTTCCCATGAGCGAGATTCCACCGGCCGGCGCGGCCGCCTCCTCCGGCTGGAGGACCGACCAAAGGATGCGAGCCGAGGCGCTGGCGGCGCATGACATCGAGTCGCTTCGCGCCGACGATGGTCTGACCCGGATCACCGATTTCGCGGCTGCGCTGTGCGCGGCGCCGGTCGCACTGGTCAATATCGTCGAGGAGCATCGCCAGAGCTTCATGGCACGCACGGGCTATGACGCGCCCGAGGGCCCGGTCGAGACGTCCTTCTGCGCCGTAGCGATGCTCGAGCACGACATCATGGTCGTGCCCGACGCTACGCGCGACCCGCGGTTCGCGGACAATCCGCAGGTCATCGATGTCCCCTTCATCCGCTTCTACGCCGGGGCACCGCTCGTGTCGGACGAGGGCGTGCCGCTCGGGTCGCTCTGCGTGATCGACACGGTCCCGCGCGAGGGACTCACGCCGCTGCAGCGCCAGGGGCTCGCCACGCTGGCGGAGGCGGTGATGGCACGGTTGCGCGACAGCCGCGATGCCGCTGCCTGGCGCGAGACGCAGAATGCCAGCCACCGCGCGCTGAGCGAGAGCCACAACCGGTTTCGCGTGCTCGCCGATGCGATGCCACAGATGGTGTGGTCGACCCTGCCCGACGGCTATCACGATTACTACAACGCGCGCTGGTATGAGTTCACCGGCATGCCCGAGGGATCGACTGACGGGGAGGAATGGAATGGCATGTTCCATCCCGACGACCGGGAGCCCGCCTGGGCCAGCTGGCAGCGTTCGCTGGAAACCGGCGATCCCTATCAGATCGAATATCGGCTGCGCCGCGCGGACGGCGACTATCGTTGGACGCTCGGCCGGGCGCTGCCGCTGCGTGACGAATCGGGCGCGATCGTCCGGTGGTTCGGCACCTGCACCGATATTCACGAGCAGAAACTGGCAAGTGAACAGCGCGAGATCGTTGCGCAGGAACTGAGCCACCGCATCAAGAACATCTTCGCCGTGATCGCCGGGCTGGTTGGCTTCGCGGCGCGGGCCAAGCCCGAGCTCGCCGGCGTCGCAGAAGATCTGCGCGAACGGATCAATGCACTCGGCCGCGCGCACGATTTCGTGAGGCCCCACAGCGCCCAGTCGCGCCCGCTTGCGGCGCAGAACAGCCTGATCGGGCTGCTGGGCGAACTGTTCCGGCCGTATCAGGCATCCGAGGCCGGGCGGATTACGGTCACCGGCCCCGACGTCGATATCGACGATCGATCCGCCACGCCGCTTGCCCTGTTGTTCCATGAGCTTGCCACCAACGCCACCAAATATGGCGCGCTTCGCAACGATGACGGCAGGATCACGATCGACATCACCGGCGAGGACGAGACGATCGCCCTGCTGTGGACCGAGATCGGCGGCCCGCCGATCACCGCCCCGACCACCGCTGGGTTCGGATCGCAACTGATGGAGATGAGCGCGGTCCGCCAGCTGGGCGGGAAGGTGACGCGGGACTGGCGGCCGGAAGGTCTGGCAGTGGAAATCGCTATTCCGCGCAGCGCGTTCAGCCGCGGCTGACGGCACCGTCGAGCAAGACGAGATCGTCGTTCGCCGCGGGCTGGGCGTCCGAACTCGCCAGCGCCGCCGCTGCGAGGATCGCGGCCTTGTTGAAGGGCTTGCGGATATAACCGAGGGCCCCCTCGCCCGCGCCGATCTGGGCCGGATTGGCGGTAACGAAGATCACCTTCATCCCGAAATCGCGCGCCAGGGTGGCGGCGAGGCCGGGGCCGGTCGCACCATCGCGCAGATTGACGTCAACCAAGGCAAAATGACAGTCTTGCGCAGCCTGGATCGCTCCGCTGCGATCCGCGGCAATGGCGGCCACGTGATAGCCGGCGTCAGTCAGGATTCGCTCGAGATCGAGCGCCACGAAAATTTCGTCTTCAACAATCAAAACGGTGCTGGACATGGTCTTTTCCAAAGATTCATGGCGCCAACCGTCTGAAGGACCCGAAGGTTCCTTGATCGAGATCAACTTTTCAGCAGGAACACAGCGTGTTCGGCGAAGAAATTGGCACCGGCAGACGTCGTGCGCTTGCCGCCCGACAGGAACCACGCGCCTTCGACGGTGATTCCGCGGCCTTTTACGAAGGCCCGAAAATCATCGATCGTGAGATGGTGGATATTGGGGGTGTCGTACCATTCCTCGGGCAGTAACCGCGTCACCGGCATGCGCCCGCCCCACATCAGCGACAGGCGCCCCCGCCAATGCGCGAAATTCGGGAAGGAAACAAAGGCACGCCGCCCGATCCTGAGCAGGTGATCGAGCACCATATCGGGGCGCCGCGTGGTCTGCAGGGTCTGGCTGAGGATCGCATAGTCGAAGCTCGCATCCGGATAGTCGGCGAGATCCGAATCCGCATCGCCCTGGATCACCGAGAGCCCGCGCGAGACGGCGGCGGCGACATTGCCGGCATCCAGCTCCAGCCCGCGTGCGTCGACACCCTTGGCGTCGCGCAGCGCGGCCATCAGCGCGCCATCGCCGCAACCGACATCGAGCACGCGACTGCCCGGGGCGACATTGTCGGCAATGATCGCGAGATCGGGGCGCAGGCTCATTTTCCCGCCCTCAGGAAGCCGTCAATCACCCGGTTCATGCCCGGCGAATCGAGCAAGAAGGCATCATGACCGAAGGGAGAGTTCAGCTCGACAAAGCTCACCGGGGCACCGGCGGCGTTGAGCGCATGGACGATCGCGCGCGATTCGGACGTGGGATAGAGCCAGTCGGTATCGAAGCTGATCAGGCAGAAGCGCGCCGCGCTTGCCTTGAAGGCGTTTGCGAGATGCCCGCCATGTTCCTCGGCCAAATCGAAATAGTCGGTCGCACGGGTGATATAGAGATAGGAATTGGCGTCGAACCGGTCGACGAAGCTGATCCCCTGGTGGCGCAGATAGCTTTCGACCTGGAAATCGGCATCGAAGCCGAAGCTCTTGGCCGAACGGGTCTGGAGCCGGCGACCGAACTTCTCGGTCAGCCCGGCTTCGGACAGATAGGTAATGTGCGCCGCCATCCTGGCAACCGCCAGCCCGGCTACCGGCGGCTCGCCCGACGCATAATAATCCCCGCCGCGCCAGTTGGGGTCGGCCATCACGGCCTGGCGACCGACTTCGTGAAACGCGATATTCTGGGCCGTGTGGCGCGCCGCCGAAGCGATCACGACCGCCGCCCGCACCCGGTCGGGGAACGTCGCCGACCAGCTTAGTGCCTGCATCCCGCCCATCGAGCCGCCGATCACTGCCGCCAGCGTGCCGACGCCGAGATGGTCGAGCAGCAGCGCCTGGGCGCGCACCATGTCGCGAATGGTGATGACCGGAAACGTCATGCCCCAGGGCTTGCCCGTTGCGGGGTTGACCGTTGCCGGCCCCGACGAGCCGGTACAGCCGCCGAGCACGTTGGAGCAGATGACGAAATGGCGCTCCGGATCGACCGGTTTGCCCGGGCCGACCAAGCGGGTCCACCAGCCGGGCTTGCCGGTGATCGGGTGGTTACTCGCGACATTCTGATCACCAGTCAGAGCGTGGCAGATCAGGATCGCGTTGCCACCGTCCGGCGCGAGCATGCCGTAGGTTTCATAGGCAATCTCGATCGGCGACAGCAGTGCGCCGCCATCGAGCAGCAGCGGCCCTGGCAGCTTAACATGGCGGGCAAGCCCGAAGCGCGTGTCGTCCGACATGGCGGCGGGGTTAGGCGGGCGGGCGCCACCATTCAAGCATGGTGCGCTGCCATGATCGCCTGCGCCGCGAGCCGCCCGGTCTGCGCGCCACCATTCATATAGCCCGGATAGGCATCGGAGAGATGCTCGCCGGCAAACTGGACAGGGCCTGGCAGCGCATGATGCTTCGGTCCGCTGCCGCCCTCGACCCAGATCAGCCCGCCGAAACGAGTGAGCTGGCCAGGGCGGAAGTTGACATAGGCGCCGAGCGCCAGCGGATCGCGATGCCATGCGGTGCGGCGCACCGTGCCCGCCATCGCCGCCCCGAAACCGGGCACCCCGCCCTCGGCCATTTCGGCGAAGCGGCCGGCCAGTTGCACGGGATCGGCCATGGCAGCCGCCGCGACCTCGTCACCGCCGAGAAACCAGGTCCAGACGCTGCCCGGCCCTTGGGCGGGGCGGACCCCGCCGTCCCAGCCCAGCGCGGCGCCGGCGCTGGCGTCGGTCTGCCACAAATCGCCGCCCCGACCGATCGGCGCCTCCCATGGCCTTGACGCCATGACGGCCTGAATCTTCTCGTTACGCCCCAGTTCCATCTCGGCGATGAACCGCCGCCACAGGGGCGGCAGCGGCACGCGGAAATCGATCTGGCGCATCAGCGGCGCGGGTACCGCGACGATCACCGCGCCAGCCTTGACGATCGTTCCATCCAGAAAGCGCAACCGGGCACCGGAACCATGCGCCTCGATGCGCAGCAGGCGCCTGCCGGTCTCGATCCGATCGTGGAGCTTTCCCGCCATCGCCGCGATCAGCGTGTCGCTGCCGCCCTCGATCAGATAGCGTTCGTCGCTGCGGCTCAACACATCGATCCGATCGCCATCGACCGTCGGCAGGTTGAAGATCAGTTCGATCGCAGAAGCCTGGCCGGGCTCGACGCCATATTCGGTGCGACTGGTCGCCTCCATCAGGTGCCGCACCCAGGGCTGGACGAGCTTGGCGGCGTGCCGATCGAGATAGCCGCTGATCGACAGGCGATCCAGCTCGGCCGCCGCCCGCGCGTAGTCCTTGTCGAGGCGATCGGAATCCGCGGATATCTGCGCGGCGATCGGGCGCAGCGCCTCGGCGAGCGTAGCGGTCGGCAGTTCAGTGCCGTCAGCCAGCACCATGGTACGATGCGCCTCGCCCTTGCGATCGATCAGGCCGATGCCGAAGACTCGGGCGAGCATGTGCATGTCGGCGTGATCGGTGTTCACCAACTGCCCGCCGACCTCCATCGCGGCGCCCCGCGCCGGCCGATGGGTAAGCATGCGGCCGCCGAGCCGGGGCCGTGCCTCATAGACGCGCGCGTCGATCCCCGCTTCGGTAAGGTGCCATAAGGCCGACAACCCCGCGATCCCGCCGCCGACGATCGCCACGGGACCGTGAAGCGGCGCAGCGCGCAGGGGCCTGGGCAGGGCGGCGGCGAGCCCAGCCGCGCCGAGCGCCTGGAGCAGCGCACGCCGGCTCATCCCTGGAGATCCGGCGACTGGCGGACGCTCGCCGGCGGCCGCGAGGTTCAGCCGGCGCGCGGATTCAAGCGCCTCCCAGAATGTCGAGCTTCCGCGCATCAAGCCTCCCCGAATTTCCGCGTGTCCTAGCAGGAGTACGGCCGAGCACCAGCTTGCCTTAGCGAAAGCCATGAGCCATGCGGGCGGCATGCTTCCCTTTGCCCGCATCACGATCATCGGCATCGGCCTGATCGGCTCCTCGATCGCCCGCGCGGTACGCGCGCAGATGCCGACAGTGCGGCTGACGGGCTATGATGCGGACCCCGAGGTGCGCTCGACGGTCGACCGGCTGCAGTTGTTCGACGATATCGCCGATTCCGCCGGCGCCGCGGTGATCGATGCCGATCTGGTGATCTTCTGCGTTCCCGTGGGCGCCATGGGCGCCGCGGCCGCGGAGATCGCCGCCGACCTGCCCGCTGACGCGATCGTCAGCGACGTCGGCTCGTGCAAGGAAGAGGTAGCGCGCGCCCTGGCCGAGGCGCTGCCCGGCGCGGTGATCGTGCCGGCGCATCCGGTTGCCGGAACCGAGCGGAGCGGCCCCGAGGCGGGCTTCGCCACGCTGTTCCACAAGCGCTGGTGCATCGTGACGCCGCCGGAGGGAACCGATCCCCTGGCAGTCGAGCGGGTGAGCGAATTCTGGCGGCGGCTCGGCGCCGAGGTCGAGATCATGGAGCCGGCGCATCACGACCGCGTGCTTGCGATCACCAGCCACTTGCCGCACCTGATCGCCTACACCATCGTCGGCACCGCCTCCGACATGGAAGAGGTGACCCGCAGCGAGGTGATCAAATATTCGGCAGGCGGCTTTCGGGACTTCACCCGCATCGCCGCCTCGGACCCGACGATGTGGCGCGACGTGTTCCTCGCCAATCGCGAAGCGGTGCTCGACATGCTCCAGCGCTTTTCCGAGGATCTTTCAGCGCTCCAACGCGCCATCCGCTGGGGCAAGGGCGACGAACTGTTCGACCTGTTCACGAAGACGCGGGCGATCAGGCGCGGCATCATCGAACAGGGCCAGGACGATCCGGCGCCCGATTTCGGCCGCACGCACGACTGAAGAGGGCCGCGCCGGAACGGAGCGGCTGGCCGCCTTATCGCTCAAGCGCGTTGATCGCGGCGTGTACACGCCGCTCCGCCTCGGCGCGGGGCAGCCCGGGCGGGATCGGCTCGCCGAACCGAAAGGTCACGACACCGGCATGCTTGGGCCCGTGCTTCGGCCAGACAAGGCCTGAATCGATCGCGACCGGGATCACCGGGATCTTCAGCATCTGGTACAGCCCGGCAAAGCCGGCGCGTAGCGGCGGCTGTTCGCCCGGTGGTACGCGCGTTCCCTCCGGGAAGATCAGGATCGAGCGGCCAAGCGCCAGCTCCGCCTGGCCCTCGCGCACCATGCGCCGCAACGCGGACGCCGACGCCTCGCGATCGACGACGATGACGCCATAACGTCGTGCCGCCCATCCCCAGACCGGAATCGAGGCTAGTTCCTGCTTCATCACGATCGCCGGCGTGCGCAGCATCCGCCCGAGCTCAAGCGTTTCGTACATCGCCTGGTGCTTGGCCGCGTAGATCACCGGACCATCCACGAACAGCACGCCTTCGACCCGGCGCCGGATGCCCAGGATATGCTCGGTCGCCCAGCCGTGGAACTTGGTCCAGATATGGGTGTGGACGATCAGCGCCTTGCGGCCGAACAGCGCGGTGATCGGCGTCAGGAGCACGATCGGCACCGAGACGCCGTAGAACACGATCATGAACAGGATCGTCCGGACCCATTTCATTCGCCGATCCCCAGCCAGAGCGCGACACGGCGCAGCAGCAATTTGTTATATTCCGCGACGAGAATTCCGTAACGCGGACTGCTCTTCACGCCATCGCCCAGCACCGCGACATCGCTGCCCAGGGCATGAGTCAGCTCCAGCCGCGCACGGGCGAGATGCCAGTCCGACGTGACGAGCCGCACCGACTTGTAGTGATGACGCCGTACCCAATCCGCCGTCTCGGCCGCATTGGAGCGGGTATCGACCGCCTCGCGACCGAGATCGATGCAACAGGCGAAAAGGGCGGGCTTTTCCTGATATTCGCGGGCGAGATCGATCGGACGCACCTCCGGTGCCACGCCGGTCACCAGCATCCGCTTCGCCGCCTGCTCCTTGAGCAGGGCGATCCCGCGATCGATCCGGCCGGCCCCGCCGGTCGGAACCACGATCGCATCGGTTTTCCGATGATCGAGCGGGCCAGGAATGGCGAGGAGGAACACACCGAAACCGGCGGCCCAGAGCAGCGCCCCGAGAGAAAGGATCCGGAAGGCACCGCGGATCACAGGATTCGCCTGAGGGCGCCGAGCACGGCCATCCGGGCGGCGAAAGTCGCCAGCAAGGCAAAGGCGATCGGCAACAGGCAGAGCAACAGCCAGTCCCGTGTCGAAAGCTCCAGCCCGCCGAGCAGATCGGATCCCAGCGTCGCGAGTTGCAGGCCGACAAGCACCACCATCCCGCCGGCAAAGGCCGTGCCGATCATGCCGCCGAGCAGCGTATCGAGCGCGATCCGGCGCTGGAACAGCCGGGCGACCTGAACATCGGTGGAGCCGAGCATATGCAGCACCTCTATCGTATCGCGGTGCGTCTCCAGTCCCGCGCGCGCCGCGAGGATCACCACCGCGGCGGTCGCCCCGGCCATCAGCAGCACGAGGCCGAGCGCGAGCCAGGTGACCATGTTCATGAAATTGCTGACGGGCGACATCCAGCTTTCATGACGATCGACCCGCGCGGCCGGCGCAACCGCCCTGACCGCGTGCGTCACCCGCGCGACCGCCGCATCACTGGCGATACCGAGATCGACGTCGATCATCGCGGGCACGGGCAGATCTGGGTCTGCGCCGTCGGGCCCGAGCCACGGCTGGAGCAGCCTGACGAGTTCAGTCCGGCTCACTTCGCTCGCACGACGCACTTCCGGCAGGCCGCGGAGCACGGCGAGCGCCCGCGCGGTCTGCGCCTCGCGCGCCCGATCGCCCGGCTCGACGATCTGCACCGTCAGGCGACCAGCGAGCTGGCGATCGAGCAACGTGGCGGCGCTGAGCGTGCCGAGCCCGAGCGCAGCGGCGAGGACCGTGAGGAACAGCATGATCGCCATGATCCACATCATCGCCCGCGTTCCCCGGCTCTCGTCGAGCAGGCGGCGGTCGGCTGCGGAGGTGATCAGCCTGACACTCACGCGCCGGGCTCGGCCGGCTGGACCGGCGGGAAGCGCAGCGACCCGGTGGGATCGAGTAGCCGGCCCTTGTCCAGCCGCATCATATGCGCGTTGGGAATGCGCCCGAGCAGATGGAAGTCGTGCGTGGCGACGACGACGGTGGTGCCGAGCCGGTTGAGCGAATCGAACAGGTGGAGCAGCCGCTCGGCCATATCTGGATCCACGTTGCCGGTGGGCTCGTCGGCAACGAGGATCTCCGGACGGCCGATGACGGCGCGGGCGATTGCGACACGCTGCTGCTCGCCGCCCGAAAGCGTCGGGGGCTTGGCCTGGACGCGATCGGACAGGCCGACCCAGGCGAGCATCTCGCGCACCGGCGCCTCGACATCGCTTTCGGGAACACCCGAGACGCGCAGCGGAAGCGCGATATTGTCATAGGCCGAGAGGTGCGGGACGAGCCGGAAATCCTGAAACACCACGCCGATGCGCCGGCGAAAGCCGGGGAGACGCTTGCGCGGCAATGTCACCGCGTCCTCGCCGAACAGCCGGATCAGGCCGCGGGTGGGGCGTTGGGAAAGGTACAGCAGCTTGAGCAGCGAGGTCTTTCCGGCACCGCTCGCGCCGGTCAGGAAATAGAAGGACCCGGTCGACAGCGTGAAGCTGACATCGGACAGCGTCTCCTGGCCGGTGCCGTAGCGAAGCCCCACATTTTCGAACTGGACGATATTCGCCATTCTCGGCGCGATGCCCGCTTCCTGCTGATCCCCCTCCGCCATCGCACGTTCCGGGCGCGGGCCACAAGCGGGCCGCGGCCCGACACGGCCGAAAGACTTGCAACACGCCGCCGGTGCGTGCTTAGATTCCGGACAGGCGCCGTGCGGCCCGCGGCGCCAGAAGCGGCCCAAGATGATCCTCGAATGCACCCAATGCCGGACCAGATACCTCGTTCCCGATTCAGCGATCGGGGCCGAAGGCAGAACCGTGCGGTGCGCCAGCTGCAAGCATAGCTGGTTCCAGCCGGGACAGGTACTCGATCTGGTCGCCCGGGCGGAGGCACCGGCAGCACAGCGCACTCCGCCACCGCCGGTCCAGCCCCCCGATGTCGAGATCGCGCCGCCCGGAACGGCGCCTGACTATGACGCCTTTGCACACCAGCCACCCTTCCGCCCGCGCCGCAATCCGGCGCGGCGCTGGACGATGGCTGCCTTCGCTGCCGGATTCGCCATGCTCGTCGGCGCCGCCGCGATACTCTATTCGGGTGCGCCGGGCATCGCGAAGCAGTTCGGCCTGCCGATCGGCGCCACCGGGACGCCGCTGAAGATCGTCAACAATCCGGTGGAACGCCGGGACCTCGACAATGGCAGCGAGATGTTCGCGATCAGCGGCAGGATCGTGAATCCGACCGGCCAGAGCCAGCCCGTTCCGGACATCCGCGCCAACCTGACCGAT
Source organism: uncultured bacterium (assembly GCA_903884945.1). GTDB lineage: Bacteria > Pseudomonadota > Alphaproteobacteria > Sphingomonadales > Sphingomonadaceae > Sphingomonas. The sequence goes on along the minus strand of CAISGR010000050.1, from coordinate 99,687 downwards.
TCACAGGATCGCCCCGTCTATAGCTGGATCATCCGCCCGGAAGCAGCGACCCTGCCGCCGCATGGATCGGTCGACTTCAACAGCGCGAAGCTCGACGTGCCGGTCAATTCGAAGAAGCTGGTCCTGAGCTTTTCCGGCGAAGGCGCGCCGTAACCAGCACGAAACGGCTGCCGTGCAGCAGCGTCGCGGCGACCATCCCGAGGCCGGAGGCATAGACCAGGCCCGACGGCCCCGCCCCGATCTGGATCAGCCACCAGCCGGCCCCGCCCGTCACGATGAAAAAGGCGATGATGCTGTTGAAGCCGGCCACCACCTGGTCCCCGAGCGACCGCAGGGCATAGACGAATACCACCTGCACGCCGTCGAACAGGATGAACGGCGCCCATAGCGGCAACATCGCCAGGGCCAGCAGATGAACCTCGCCGGTGGCCGGGAAAACAGCGACGATCGCACCACGCCCGATGACGAGCAGCAGCGACAGCACCCCGATGAGCAGCCCGGCGACCCCGGCCGCGATCAACGTGCGCTGGAAGGCCTGGCCTGGCACGCCTTCGCCCACCGCATTGCCGGCGCGCACTCCCGCCGCCGATCCAAGGCCGAGCGCGACGCTGAACGTGACGTTGTGAATCGAAAAGACGATTTGAAAGGCGTGCGCCGCCGCGTCGCCCAGCCGCGTCGAGAGCGCGATGAGGATGGAGAAGCCCGCCAGTTCCAGCCCCGAGGCAATTGCAGGCACCGCGCCGAACAGCGCAAGACGGGCAGCGCCGGCGGGCACACTTCGCCACGATGCGGCGGAAAGATCGCGAACGCCGCGTGCTGCCGCTCTGGGCAGCGTCCAGGCCGCCCCCAGCATGCCGGCCGCGCCGATCGCCGAGGCGATCGCCGTCGCAGTCGCGGCCCCGACTGCGCCGAGCGCCGGCAGTCCGAGGTGCCCGCCGGACAGCGCCCAGGCAAGCACCGCATTAAGCGGCAGGATCGACAGGTTTACCACCGTAACCCGTCGCGGTCGGCTCACCCCCTCGAGGAAGAAACTGGCGGCGACGATCACGAGTTGGAAGGGATAGGACAGCGCCATCACCTCCACGACGCGCGCCGCCTCCGGCACCAGCGTGGCGGCAACGCCCATACCGGCCAGCAGCGGCGCAGCGAACAGGAACAGCAGCAGCGCAGCCACGAGACCAAGCAGCAGCGCGAGCGCCAGGCCTTCGCGCAGCACCTGGCCGGTCCGCTTGAGATCGCCAGCCCCGTCAGCGCGCGCGGTGTAGACGAGCACCCCCGAGAGGCCGGCCAGACCGGCCACGATCGTGACGAAAGTCAGCGACCTGCTCGCCCCGAGCGCGGCCACTTCACCCGTGCCAGCCAACCCGACGACCACGACATCGGTGACGTGCAGCATCGTCCAGTTGAGGCTGGTGAGCATCACCGGCCAGGCAAGTGCGAGGATCCGCCTTGTCTCGTCACCGATCGGATGGGAGGGGGACGCACCGGACATGGCGCCCTGCTAGCGCCCGAACCGTGCCGGGCATAGCGATGATGGGATGGATTCACGGAGGTTGCCATTACCGCCGCGCCTTGCTAGGGGCGCTCGCCTACCAGCTGCCGGGGCTTGTCCGGCGGTGTTTCACGTGCGGCCGTGGCGGAACTGGTAGACGCGCAACGTTGAGGTCGTTGTGGGCGAAAGCCCGTGGAAGTTCGAGTCTTCTCGGCCGCACCACTCTTTCCTCTCGGGATTGGGTTTTCCACCAGGTGGCGCGGACGGACATGGGTCCGTCCGCCGCGCCCGTCCCCCAAGCAAAGCTTTGGCCCGAAGGATCGACCGCGCTACAGTAGCGTTCTGCAACTGAAAGCCGCGAGCCGTTCGCGTCCCCCCAAAGGCCACCCTTGCGAGACATTGTCGCCCATCTGAATGCGATCGGCACCGCCGTGCCGGATCATGACATACACCATGCCTTCATCGACTGGGCACAGGAGCGTATCGAGGATCGCCGCTCGGCCCGGGTGTTCGCGCGCATGGCCGCCCGATCGGGCATCAACCATCGCTGGTCGGTACTCGAGCGAACGGCCGGAGGCGGTTCGCCCGTTGCGGCGGAAGGCTTCTACGCCAGGGCCGCCCCGCCCGGCACTGCCGAGCGCATGGCCCTTTATGCCGACGCCGCGCCGCGGCTCGGGATCGCAGCGATCGAAGCGCTCGCCGCGCAACGACCGATCGACGACCTCACGCACTTCGTCGTTGCAAGCTGCACTGGCTTCGTCGCGCCCGGGATCGACCAGATCATTGCGCGGCGACTCGGCCTGCCGCCTTCGATCGAACGGCTGCTGATCGGCTTCATGGGGTGTTACGCCGCCGTCGCTGCGCTGCGCACCGCGCGCCACATCGTGCGCTCCGATCCTGGCGCGCGCGTGCTGGTGTTGTGCGTGGAACTTTCAACGCTGCATCTGCAGGCAGTCAACGAGATCGAGCCACTGCTGGCAATGCTCCAGTTCGGCGACGGCGCCGCCGCCGCGCTGGTCAGCGCCGAGGCGGACGGCTTTGCCATCGGCCAGCCCTTCGCGACCACGCTGCCCGATTCAGAACGCCTGATTCGCTGGGACGTCACCGACAGCGGCTTTGCGATGCATCTTTCGGGGGAGGTGCCCGGGCGAATCGCGGCGGGTCTTGCGGAACCCGATTTTGCCCTGGCGGCAACGGGGGGACGTGCACCGGCCGAGATCGACGGCTGGGCGGTGCATGCCGGTGGGCGCTCGATCCTGGATGCAGTCGAACACAGTCTCGGCCTTCCCGCAGCGGCGCTCGCCGTCTCGCGCGGGGTCCTCGCCGATAACGGCAACATGTCGTCGGCAACCCTCATGTTCGTGCTGGCGCGGCTGCTCGATGGCCCGCCGGTCACGGAGGGCGTTGCGCTGGCCTTCGGACCTGGCCTTGCCGCCGAAGGCTTTGGTTTCAGGAGCAGGGGATGAGCCTCGCCACGCGCACCATCGCCGAGGAACTGATGGATGCCGCGGATCTGGATCCGGCAACCTATGCCGAAGTGGTGGGCGACCTCGCCAGGGTGAACGTGGCGACCATGGCAGCACGGCCGACGCTTGCTTTTCTCGCGCGCGGCACGGCGGCCATGACGTCATTCCGCTTGCTCGATGTCGGCTTTGGCGATGGCGACATGCTGCGTCGCATCGCGCGCTGGGCAAAGCGACGAGGCATCGAGGCCCAGTTGGTCGGCGTCGACCTCAACCCGCGCAGCGAACTGGCCGCCACCGCGCATACGCCGGCCGACCTCGCAATCCGCTACGCGACCGGCGACTATGCGGCATTCGCAGGCGGCGGATGGGACTTCATCGTCTCCAGCCTCGTCGCGCATCATATGACTCATGAGCAGCTGATCGCCTTCCTGCGTTTCATGGATTCCGAGTCGCGACGGGGCTGGCTGGTCAACGATCTGCACCGCCACGGCTTCGCGCATTGGGGCTTTCCGATCCTCGCACGGCTCGCCGGCTGGCACCGCATCGTGAGGCTTGACGGCACCCTGTCGATCGCGCGCTCCTACCGTCCCGGGGAATGGCCGCCACTCCTGGCGGAAGCCGGTGTCACCGCCAGCGTCTATCGCGCCTTTCCGTTCAGATTATGCGTCGAACACCTGCGCTGATCGTCGGCGGCGGCCCGGCGGGCGCGAGCGCGGCGATTCTGCTCGCGCGGGCCGGTGCGCCACATCTCCTGCTCGAGCGCAGTCGCGAGACCGGCGATGCGATGTGCGGCGGCTTCCTGAGCTGGCGCACGCTCGAATCGCTGCGCAACCTGGGGATAGAAGCTGAGAGGCTGGGGCCGGCGCGCGTTACGCATTTCCGGTTGTTCGCCGGCAGCCAGGTGGCCGAGGCAGCGCTGCCCCGCCCGGCGCTCGGCGTGTCGCGCCGCCATCTCGATTCGCTCCTCCTCGCCCAGGCCGCGGCCGCCGGCGCGGCGATCGAGCGCGGCGCGACGGTCAGGGCAATCGAGCATGGCACGGCCAGGCTGCAGGATGGCAGCGAGATCGCCGCCGACGCCTTGTTCCTCGGCAGCGGCAAGCACGACGTGCGCGGGCTGGCACGGCCGGCCAAGGCGCGCGGCAGCGATCCTGCGCTGGGACTGCGAATCAGGCTGCCCGCTTCGCCGACGCTGGATCGGCTAGTCGGCGGCGCGATTGAACTGCACCTGTTCGATCGCGGCTATATCGGCATCGTGCTTCAGGAAGACGGCAGCGCGAATTGCTGCATGGCGGTGCACCGCTCCCGTCTCGCCGAAGCGGGGAGCCCCGAGGGCCTGTTCGAGTCGCTCGAACGGGAGTCGCCCCGGCTTAGCGAACGGCTCGCGGCGCGACGCACCGGCGATGTCATCGATGCCGTGGCCAATATTCCCTATGGCTGGCGCGTTCGCGAGGGCGTGCCCGGCCTGTTCCGACTCGGCGACCAGGCCGGCGTGATTCCGTCCCTGGCAGGCGAGGGCATGGGAATCGCGATCGCGAGCGGAATCCGTTCCGCGCGATCCTATCTGGCGGGGGGGCCGGCAGCTGCGCCGGCTTTCCAGCGCCGGCTGGCATACGACCTGATCAGGCCGATCGGCCTGGCCGGACTGATTCGCGCAGGTGCCGAGCGGCCCATCATCTCCCATGTACTGCTGCCGATCGCGCAACGGGCCCCAAAGCTGATCGACATCGTCGCGCGTCTGACCCGGATCAACCACTCGCCGCTTGACCGACCGACCGCATCGCAGGAAAGCTGAATGCCATGGATCATCTCACCCTCTCCGAAGCCGAATGGCGCAAGAAGCTCAGCCCGGAGCAATATCATGTGCTCCGCGAGGCAGGGACCGAGCCGGCCTTTTCCGGGCGCTACAATAACAACAAGGCCGATGGCATCTATCGCTGCGCCGGTTGCGCGACCCCGCTGTTCGACAGCGCCGACAAATATGATTCGGGATCCGGCTGGCCGAGCTTCACGCAACCGATCGCGCCGGAGCGGGTGACCGAGCATAGCGACGTGAGCCACGGCATGACGCGCACCGAGGCGCGCTGCGCACGTTGCGACGGGCATCTCGGGCATGTCTTCCCCGACGGTCCGCCCCCCACCGGGCTGCGCTATTGCATGAATTCGCTCAGCCTCGACTTTCGGGCACGCAGCACCGACAGCGCGGGCGAGGCCGCCGCATAATCAGACCCGTTCACCGGCGCTTCACCCTGGCTGCACCATATCAGCACGTGCAGGCGGCTTGTTTGCGTAACCATTAGGGCTTATCCCCACCCAGCCCTATGGCCAGCCGCTCCCCGCCATCCCTGCTCCCGACCTGGCGCCGCCGGCTGATGCTGGCGTTGAAGATCGTCGGTGTGCTCGCCATCCTCGGCCTGATCGCGCTGATCGTCGCGGTTTATGTCCAGCGTGCCCAGCTGCCGAGTTTCGACGAACTGAAATCCTCGCCCAACGGGCAGATGATCCGGGTCCATGCGGCTGACGGCACGGTGATCGTGTCGCTCGGGCCGAGCTATGGCGAATGGCTGTCCTACGACAAGATTCCGCCGGTGATGCGCGACGCGATGGTGGCGGTGGAGGATCGCCGTTTCCGTTCGCATCTCGGGGTCGATCCGATCGGCCTGATGCGCTCAGCCAAGCTCGCCGTCGTCAATCGCGGCAGCGGCAAGCGTCTCCAGGGCGCCTCGACCATCACCCAGCAGGTGGCGCGGACGATCTTCCTGTCGAACAAATATGATCTTGGCCGCAAGATGCGCGAGGCGATCATCGCCTTGGCCATGGAGCGCAAGTTCACCAAGGACCAGATCCTCGAACTCTATCTGAACAAGGTCTATTTCGGTGGCGGCGCCTATGGCATCGATGCCGCGGCACGCAAGTTCTTCGGCCATGGTGCCGACAAGCTGACGCTGTCCGAGGCGGCGGTGATCGCCGGGTTGGTCAAGGCGCCGTCGCGCTATTCGCCAACCGCCGATGCCGAGGCGGCGGTGGGCCGCGCCGGGGTGGTGATCCAGCTGATGGTCGAGACCGGCAAGATCACGGCGGCCGAAGCCGCGAGCGCCGATCCGAAGAGCGTGGCGCTCGCGCCCGAGCCGAAGCAGAACAGCGTGCGCTATTTCACCGACTGGGCCTTGCCGCAGCTGGAGTTGCTGATCGACGAGACCACCAGGCCGCTCGAGGTGTGGACGACGCTTGATCTCAACATGCAGCGCGACGCTGATGCCGCAATCCGCGCAAACGCCCCGAAGAACGCCCAGGGCGCCCTGATCGCGATCGACCGCGACGGCGCGGTGCGCGCGATGGTCGGCGGCAAGGATTATGTCGCGTCGATCTACAACCGCGCGACCCAGGCGGTCCGCCAGCCGGGTTCCGCGTTCAAGCTGTTCGTCTATCTCGCCGCGCTCGAAGCGGGACGCAAGCCTGACGACAAGCTCGTCGACGAACCAGTCACGATCAATGGCTGGAGCCCGCGCAACAGCTCAGGCGCGAATCGCGGCGAGATGACGCTGCGCACTGCCTTTGCCTATTCGGTCAACACGATCGCGGCCAAGCTCGGTCAGGAAGTGGGCTTCGGCACCGTCGCGGACATGGCGCGTCGCTTCGGCATCACCACGCCGGTCGATACCCATCCGGCAATGGTGCTCGGCACTTCGGACGTGCGGCTGATCGACATGACCCGCGCCTTTGCCAGCGTCGCCAACAAGGGCGTCGCGGTAACCCCCTATGGCATCACCAAGGTCACCGCGAACGGCGAGACGATCTATACGCAGGAGGTCGATCGCAGCCATGTCCTCGTCGCACCCTATGTCGCCGCGGAGATGACCGACCTGCTCCAGACCGCGGTCAACACGGGCACCGGCAAGGCAGCGCAGATCGGCCGCCCCGTCGCCGGCAAGACCGGCACGACCAGTTCGAACAAGGATGGCTGGTTCCTGGGCTTCTCCAGCGGGCTGACCACGGGTGTATGGATGGGCCGGGATGACGCACATACCGTGCCGGGCCTGCAGGGTGGCACGGCGCCGGCACGCGCCTTCGCTGCCTTCATGAAGCCCGCCGTCGCGAATCGGCCGCCCGAGGCCTTCGAGACTCAGGTCACGCTACCGGAATGGCAGCTTGAGCCCGATCAGGAATCCTATTTCGGGGAACCCGACAACGGCACCTTCGTCGACGAGAATGGCGATCCGGTCGCGCCGGGTGCGGGGCAGCCGGCCACCCAGGGCAGCGATTCTCAGGTGGATGCCGACGGGAATCCACTGCCTGGCCAGGCCGAGGAAAAGCCGGCGCGGCTCGACCAGGAATGGATGGATCATGTCCTCGGAAGGGACACCCCACGATCGGCGCCGACACCGCCGGGGCGGGCGCCGGTGCGCGACCGCCCGACTGCTGCGCCGCCGCCGGAGCGACCGACGGACCGCTCTCAGGATTCGCGCCCGACCCAGTGAAGCGCTGCGCCATGGGCGCGCAACCACGCCCGCGAACGGGCGGGATCGCTCTCGTCGAGTCGTTCGACCAGCGCATGGAAATCGGGGCCATGGTTCATGTGGACGCGGTGGGCGACCTCATGAGCCACGGTCGCGCGGCGGACAAAAACCGGCGCCAGGACGAGCCGCCAGCTGTAACGAATCGCGCCGCTCGACGCGCAGCTCCCCCAACGCCCGCGCGGATCACCCACGGCCACGCCGGTAACCGCGACCCCGGCGCGCAGGGCAAACTCGGCGGTCTCCTCGCTCAGGACGCGCAGGGCCTCCCGCTTCAACCATATCTCTATCCTGCGGGCCAATCCGTTGCGCGGCCCACCGCAGCACAGCCTGTCGCCCGAGCGCTCGACCCGGCGCGGCAGATCTTCAGCCCAGTCGATCACAAGCGTCGCATCGCCAAAGGGAATGGTGCCGTTGGGCGCGAAGGGACGGGCGCGCGGCAGACGCGCGCGTTGCGCCTCAATCCACGCCTGCTGCCCCTCGACCCACAGCAAGGCCGGTTTGACCGGCGCCCGCAGAGGCAGGGTGAGCCTGACGCGGCCGCTGGCGGGGTCGACCGACAATTTGGCGCGGCGGGCGCGCGCATTACGGACGACCTCGATCGGCGCGCTCACAGTTGACGATCGACCAGATGATGCTCCAGATCGCCGGCATCGTCCTCCGAAATCGTCCAGCCCCGCACCGACTCGCCGGCACGGTGCACTGCATCGCGGTCGCCGCAGACCAGATAGTGCCAGCGCGGGAGCGTCTCGCCTGCTGCACGCAGGCGATAGGCGCAGGTCGAGGGCAGCCAGTCGATCTCGCGGACATTGTCGCGCGTCAGGCGCACGCATTCGCTGACATAGGCGTGGCGGTGCTTGTAGTCCGAGCATTGCGCCGTCGCGCGGTCGAGCAGGCGACACGACACGTTGGTCGCCATCAGCTCGCCAGTTTCCTCATCCTCGAGCTTGTGGACGCAGCATTTGCCGCAACCGTCGCACAATGCTTCCCACTGGCCGCGATCGAGTTGCTCGATGGGCGTCGTTTCCCAGAAGCGATCGCTCATTTCGCCCAGCGCCTGATCTCTGTCGCGATCTTTTCGGGCGCCTGGTCCTGCGGCAGCAGCGCGAGCGGCTTGCCCTCCGGATCCATCAGATAGGCGACCCGGCTGTGATCGACGGTATAGCCGCCGCCGGGCGCTTCATCGCCCTTCTTGTAATATATCGCATATTCCTTCGCGACGGCATCGATCGCCGCCGGGCTGCCGGTCAGGCCGACCATCCTGGGATGGAAATTGCTCACGAACGACTTGAGTACCGGGGGCGTATCGCGCACCGGATCGACCGAAACGAACACCGGGACGATCTTCCCCGCGAGTGCTGGATCGCTCTTGTCGAGCACCCGCACGGCGGCGCCGATGTTGCGCACGTCAGTGGGGCAGACATCAGGGCAATAGGTATAGCCGAAATACATGATGCGATATTTGCCGGCAAAGGCCTGGTCGGTGACCTGACGCCCATCCTGGTTCGTCAGGGTGAAGGGGCCACCGAGGCGCGCTCCCTCCAGCGGTGGTCGGGGCGGGGCGGAGGGGCCTGAACAGGCTGTCGGGAGCGACACCGCAAGCAGGGCGGCGAGCGCTCGTCCGAGGAGTGGGGCGATCGGTGCGCGGGCTATCTCGTTCATGGCGTGGCCAGCCATGATCTGTTAAAGCCGTGCGCGCAAGTTCGGCTCGGGATTGCATCCGGGATTACAGGGGCCTTTTCATTCGATGATCGCACGTTCTTTGGGCATTGCAGTGGCCGTAGCGCTGCTTGGCACGGCCGTCCCGGTACAGGCGCAGCAGCAATCGGAAGGCTACAAGTTCCTCCAGGCCGTCCGCGAGGCCAAGGGCGACGATGTCACCAAGATGCTCACCGTGCCCGGAACGACGGTGATCAATACCCGCGACTATGCGACCGGCGAGGGTGCGCTACACATTGTCGTGCGGCGGGGTGATTCGACCTATACGCGCTTCCTGCTCGCAAAAGGCGCCGATCCGAATCTGCGCGACGACAAAGGCAACACACCCCTGATGGTTGCCGCGACGAGCGGCGAGATCGAATTGCTGCAACTGCTGATCGCGCAGGGCGGCAACGTGAATCTCGCCAATTCGAGCGGCGAAACACCGCTGATCCGCGCCGTTCAGCGCCGCGACCTGCCCATGGCACGCGCGCTGCTTACCGCGGGGTCGGATCCCGACCAGACCGACGTGATCGCCGGCAAGTCGGCACGCGATTATGCCAATGAGGACAGCAGGGCCACTGCGATGGCCAAGCTGATCGCCGAAACCCCCAAGAAGGTCCGCCGCGCAGTTTCGGGACCGAAGCTCTAGAGCAGCGCACCCGCGTCGGGATCGATCAGCGCGATCATCCGCCGCCCGGCGCGCCTGGCAAAGGCAAGGGTATTTCGCTTGCGCGTAGCAGCCGACAGCGGATCGGTATGCGCCTCGCGGATGATCGCTGCATCATATCGGTCGGCAACGATGATTCCGGTCCGCGCCGGAAGGAACATGTCGCCATGAAGCGGCGACGCGTCGAATCCCGTTGGGATGGCCCAGTAGAAGCGATCGCAGCAGCCGAGATAATCCGTCCATTTGGTATCACCCAGCAGATCGCCGCGTGCCACCTTGATCTCGACGATGACGATATTGCCGCGCGAATCGAGCGCCATCAGATCAGCCCGCCGGCCACCGTCGAGCGGCACCTCCGACATCGCGATCAGATCGTGGCGGAGCAGCATGCGGGTGGTTCCACGGGCCACGTCGGCTGCGCACAAGGCCGAATCCGGCAAATCGAGGCAAGAATCAGGGAGACGCTGTCGCATCTCCCTGATCTAGAACGTTTCGCGAACAGGTCAAACCCGCGCCGCAAAATCAACGATAGAAGACGTGGTTCCCGATCGCCGCGATCTTGACCATGCGCCAACCCGGCGCGACGCGACGAGCGTGGAAGAACATGGCGTCCGGCGCCGGGCTGTCCCAAGCGTCAGCCATCGCAACACGCGCGATCGCGACAGCGGTGCGATAGGCATGGTTGTTGGCGATCGTCGGAATATGACCGCCGCGCACGAACGAGAATTGGCCGGGCTGGGTTACCACCGAGCAAATCGACTTCGGAAAACGCCCGGACTTGGTACGATTCAGGATGACGTCAGCGACGGCCAACTGGCCCGACAGCGGCTCACCCTTGGCTTCGAAATAAATCGCACCCGCCATGCAGGTAAGATCCTGGTCACGTGCATCGGTATCCTGCGCGGCAACCGCGTCGGACAGGCTCGCATATTCCGGCTCTGGGGCGGGGGAGGGACTGGTGCCATCGGTCTGGATGGCGGGCTCGTCGGTTTCGACAGGAGCCGGAGTTTCCGCTGGAGCCGGTTCGGTCCGGGGAACCGACAGGTCGAGCGAGAGTTTAATCGACTTATCCAGTTCCATGGCGAAACCTGGAGTGCTGGCGCCGATCAGGCCAGCGATGCCGAGAGTCATCGCCGCTAAGGCTGCAGCGCGGGTAAGAAACGTCATTAAGACTTCGAAATATGCGGTTGGCGTGCAGACCTGATCGCATCAAAGATCGATCAGCTGGACGTCCCCCCGACTGCGTAACCTAGCCGGATCGCACCCGGCACGGCGCAACGCGCGTGACAATCCGGGCGCTTTCTTGACGCGGCGCAACAATGTCAACCAGCGAGGATCGTTTCTGCGGCGAATCGTTCTGCCGACGCGATATCCAGTTCGATCACCCATAGATCGGGATCCCGGACGCGCCTACGCCGCCAATATTCGGTTATCTCGCTTGGATTATCAGTAATTTGTGGGCCGGCAACAACCAAGGCGGGCTCACCTTTTCCGTCAATTCCCCGCTCGAAAGCGCCGGGATTCAACCCTTTTTCCAAGGTGATGACGAGAATACCACCGGCCTGCGCGTCACCGCGGGCAAGAACGGTGCCGATCCCTCCGGCATCGTTCACCCGCCTGAGCATCGCGCTGACCAGCACGCCGCTCGGCAGGCGATCGCTCATGATTCCGTCCGATAGCCCGGCAATCCGGCCAGCGGAATCCGGCTTCGCATGAAAGTACCGGTGCCGCGGGCCGCCTCCTCGCCGTCGGAATCGATCAGCCGGGCCTCGGCAACGAAAACGCGGCGCTGTCCACTCACCCAGCGTCCCTCGGCCACGACCGGGCCCGATTTGAGCGGCTTGGTGAAGATGAGGTTGAACGCCGTCGTCAGCAGGAAGCGATCAGTGACGAGACTGTTGGCCGCATAGAAGGCGGCATCATCGAGCATCTTGAAATAGCTCGTGCCATGCGCCGCGCCGCCGGCGTGAAAATAACGCTCGTCGATCATGAACCGAATCTTCGCGATCCCCGGCGCTGGAATCTCTAGCGTGGATTCGAACAGCCGATTGATTGGAGCGGCCGCATAGAGCGATTCCAGCGCCCGGAAATGCGCTTCCTCGCCCTGGGCCGGACGATCAGGCTGCGTCACGGGCCTCGTCGGCGGTCAGCAGGGCGTAAAGCGCATCCCGCGACCCTGCACCGCGCAGCTTGTCGACAAAAGCGCGGTCGCGCAGCCGCCGCGAAACACGCGCCAGCGCCTTGAGGTGCATCGCTCCGGCATCGACGGGGGAGAGCAGCATGAAGACGATGTCGATCGGCAAATCGTCCACAGCCTGAAAGTCGATCGGCTGCGCCAGCCGCGCAAAGACGCCCACGACGTGCTGGAGCCCGGGAATTCGGGCGTGCGGCGTCGCGACGCCGGCGCCGAAGCCGGTGGAACCGAGCTTCTCGCGCCTGGCAAGGGACTCGGCGACAACGGCCGGGTCGAGCCCATATGCCGCAGCCGCCGAGGTTGCGAGTTGCTGGAACAATGCCTTCTTGTTCCCGGCCACCATGCGTTCGAACACGGTTTCGGGCAGAAGCAGGTCAGTCAAATCGGTCATCGTCTTCCTTGGGAGGCGCCACCCCGGCGCGCGCCCATAGCGCCGATCGGCGCCTCGCGATAGTTCATGGATCAGTGTCAGGCCGCGCGGTGGGGCTCCACCCAGCCGATCGTCCCGTCACCGCGACGATAGACCATATTATAGGCGCCCGAACCGAGATTGCGGAACAACAGCGCTGTAGTGTTGCGAAGATCGAGCATCATCACCGCGTCCGATACCGTTGCGTCGGGCACGTCGACCCGGGTTTCGGCGATGATCGGCGGGAAATCCTCAATCACCTCGTCCTCGGTCTCCCGGAACACGGTATAGCCGGCATTGTCGTACGCGGCACCATCGACCCCATTTGTAGCTGCGCCATTTGCCTGGGCTGAATTCCGGACCTTGAGCCGGCGCATATAGCGGCGGAGCTGCTTCTCGATCTTGTCGGCCACGCCATCGAACGCCCCATGCGCATCCATGCCGTCATTGCTGCCCTTGAGCACCAGGCCCTGCATCACATGCGCGACGATATCGCAGGTAAAGCCATTGTCGTGCGGCCCCTTGCCGAAGGTGACATGGGCGGAAATGGCGCGGGAGAAATATTTCGCGGCGATACCCTGGAGCCGAGTCTCGACGTGGCTTTTCAGCGCGTCTCCGGTAGCGACCTGGTGGCCCGAAATCCGGATGTCCATGAGCATTCTCCAGTCAGTGGGACCAGACAGCTAGGCCTGCCCCCATGGCGGCGTCAACCGGACGCCTCGACCCCCCAAAGCGGATTCTTTATTTTCTTCATGAATTCCCTGTGTCGCACCAGTTCGAGCTCACTTGCTTCGAACAGGCGCGCCGGCCGCACCACCGCCGGTGCCGCAACCGGAACGAAACTGGTCTGCACCTCGATCGTTTCGGTGACGAGCGTCAGCCCGATCTGGCGGCCCCCGGTGAGCTCGACATAGACCTGCGCAAGCAGCTGGGCGTCGAGCAGCGCGCCATGAAGCGTGCGATGACTGCGGTCGATGCCGTAGCGCGAACACAGCGCGTCCAGACTGTGCTTCGCACCGGGATGCCGGGTGCGCGCCAGCACCAGCGTATCGACCATCCGATCGAGAGGGATATGGCCGCGCCCGCAACGCGTCAGCTCGCCATTGAGGAAGCCGAAATCGAAATTGGCATTGTGCGCAACCAGCGGGCTATCGCCAAGAAAGTCGAGCAGATCGTCGACGCCATGTGCGAACAACGGCTTGTCCGACAGGAAGGCATCGCTAAGCCCGTGCACACGCTGCGCCTCGGGCGGCATGGTTCGTTCGGGATGGAAATAAGCGTGAAAGCTACGGCCGGTTTCAACCCGGTTGACGAGTTCTACGCAGCCGATCTCCACCATCCGGTCACCATCAGCAAAGCTGAAGCCGGTGGTTTCGGTGTCGAAGACGATTTCCCGCATGACCTATGTTATCGGGATTGCGAGCCGCGTAAGCAAGACACCAATGCTTCGACCGCCGCGCGCGTTTCCTCAAGCGATCCGCCCGTCGGAATGACAAAATCGGCGCGAGCGCGCTTTTCCGCATCCGGCATCTGCCTTGCCAGGATCGATTCGAATTTCACCGGGGTCATTCCAGGCCGCGCAAGCACCCGCGCCCGCTGCACCTCGCCGGGCGCGGAAACAACCACGACCTTGTCGACATGCGACTCGCCGCCCGTTTCGAACAGCAAGGGCACGTCGAACACGACCATGGCTGCATCGGCATGGTCGGCGAGAAAGGCAGCGCGTTCCTCGGCCACCGCGGGGTGGACCAGTGCCTCGAGCCGTGCGAGCGCGCGCGGATCGGCGAGCACCGCCTCGCCGAGTTGGGTCCGGTCGACCCCCAATGGTCCCGTCGTATCCGGAAACATCGCCTCAATCGTCGCGACGAGGCGTCCGCCCGCACCTTGCAGCCGATGCACCGCCGCGTCGGAATCGAACACGGGAACGCCCAGCGCCTCGAACATGCCCGCGACGGTCGACTTGCCCATGCCGATCGATCCGGTGAGCCCGAGCGTGATCATGACGTCAAGAGAGCGCGGAGTTCGTCATCGCGGTCGCGTGGCGGTTCCACCCCGAACAGCAGTTCGAAGGCCAGCGCGCCCTGGCCGATCAGCATGTCGAGACCGTCGACGGTGTCGAGCCCGCGATCTCGGGCGGCGCTGAGCAGGGGCGTTTCGAGCGGGGCATAGACAATGTCATAGACGAGCGCGTCTGCGGGGAGCGGCGAGAGATCGATCTCGAGCGGTGGCTGCCCGGTCATGCCTAGCGAACTGGTGTTCACGAGCAGGGCCGCGACCGGCGGCGTCGCGCCGAGCGGCAGTGCCTTGCCTTTCAATCCGAAGGCGGAGAGCAGCGCAGCCGCTTTGAGCACGTTGCGATTGAGGATCGTCACGTCTCCCACACCGATCCGGGACAGGGCGAACAGGATCGCCCGCGCAGCACCGCCGGCGCCGACCACCACGACCGGGCGGCCGGACAGGGGCATATCCGCGATCGGGGCATAGAAACCACCGGCATCTGTGTTCGTCCCGATGATCGCGCCGTCATCGGCGCGCATCGCGAGGTTGATCGCCCCAATCGTGCCGCGTAGCCCGCCACGATCCTCGACCAGATCAAGCGCCGCTTCCTTGTGCGGCAGGGTGATGTTGCACCCGCGCCAGGCCGGATCTTCCCGTCGCATCGCGAAATAGACCGCAAGCTCCTCCGGCCGGACATGATGCGCGCGATACTCCGCCTCGAGGCCAAGCGCGTCGATCCAGAAGCCGTGGATGAGGGGCGACTTGCTGTGCTTGATCGGATCACCGATCACCTCGGCATAAGGTTTCGTCATGACGTCATAACTCCGCGAACCCGCAGATAATCGAGCACCGGCAGCAGCGGCAGGCCGAGCACGGTGAACTGGCTGCCCTCGATCCGGGAAAAGAGCTGGGCGCCCGGCCCCTCGATCCGATAGCAGCCGACACAGCCCGAAATCTCGGGCCATTCGAGATCGAGATAGGATTCGATGAAAGCATCCGACAGCATCCTGACGTGCATCTTCGCCCGATCGACGACGCGCCAGACCGGGCGACCGTCGACCGCCATCACCGCTGCGCTGATCAGTTCGTGGCGCTTGCCCGACAGCCGGCGGAGATGATCGGCAGCGTCGGCACGATCAACCGGCTTGTCGAGCATCGAGCCATCCTCGAGCGCGACGATCGAGTCGCTCCCGAGCACCAGCGCCTCGGGATCGCGATGCGATACCCGGAGGGCCTTCAGTTCAGCCAGCCTGTCCGCCAGATCACGCGGCGCGACGCCTTCACCGCGCAGCGCCGCCTTGGCCGCGTCCTCGTCGACGCTGGCAGAAACCGCCTCGAACGGCACGCCCGCGGCCGTCAACATCGCGCGACGCGAAGCGCTTTTCGACGCAAGGACCAGCCTCATGCCCCGTTCCCTGCGCTGTCACGCTCGTTGACCAGCGCCACGATCGCCGCCGCAGTTTCCTCGATCGAGCGCCGCGTAACGTCAATCACCGGCCAGCCATTGTCGGCGAACATCCGCCGCGCATAAGCAACTTCGCGCGTAACCGCCTCTTGGTCGACATAAGCGGTTTCGGTCACCTGGTTCAGCGAGAGCAGGCGGTTGCGCCGGACCTGAATCAGCCGGTCGGCACTGGTCGTCAGGCCAACCACCAGCGGATGACGAAGCGAAAAGAGGATCGCGGGCGGCGGGCTTTCGACCACGATGGGGATATTCGCGGTCTTGAAGCCGCGATTGGCGAGGTAGATCGAAGTCGGCGTCTTGGACGAACGCGAGACACCGGCAAGGACAATATCCGCCTCCTCCCAGTCTTCCCAGTTGATCCCGTCGTCATGCGCCATGGTGAACTGGATCGCATCGACCCGTGCGAAATAGGCGGCATCGAGCACATGCTGGCGCCCGGGCCGCGCCTTGGCCTGTTGTCCGAGCAGGCTCGACAAGGCATCGGTCACCGGATCGAGCGGCGCGACCGCTGGCAGGCCCAGCGCCCGGCAGCGTGTCTCCAGGGTTCGCCGGGTTCCGCTGTTGACGAGGGTAAACAGCACCAGGCCCGGATTCTGCGCGATTTCCTGGAGGATACGCTCAAGATGCGCTTCGGTGCGGACCATCGGCCAGAAGTGACGGATCATCTCGACATCGTCGAACTGGGCAAGCGCCGCCTTGGCGATATTTTCGAGCGTCTCCCCGGTGGAATCCGAGAGCAGATGGAGGTGCAGCCGCATCAGCCGAACGTGCCTGGGGATGGAGCTGTGGAAAACATCCGGAAAATCGCTAGCGTAACTTTGGCCGGACGAAAAGCGCGCGTCAGCGGTGGAAAACCGGCAAGTTGCCCACAATCTCGCAAACAGCCCGGGATTCGCCGCACAGGCTGTGGATAACGGGGATGCCAGCCATCGACTCAGGGGAGTCGGGCGGGACTCCCCACGTCAAGCTGTTGGCATTTCGGGGACGAACGCATAAGCCCCGCCATCCACGTGCCAACCACTGCTACATCCTTTTCTAGATTCTAATTCTTTTAGAAGAAGGACTCTCGAGATCCCGACTTCCGCACCCAGAAACAAGCCCCTGCTCGCAACGCTGAAGGGCAAGCGGCTCGACATTCCGCCGATCTGGCTGATGCGCCAGGCGGGCCGGTACCTGCCCGAATATCGGGCGCTACGAGCGGAAAAGGGCGGCTTTCTTGCGCTCGCGACCGATCCCGAGGCAGCCGCCGAAGTGACGGTGCAACCGATCCGGCGCTTCGGCTTTGATGGCGCAATCCTGTTCTCCGACATTCTAATGGTCCCCTGGGCGCTGGGACAGGCGCTGAGCTTCGGCGCAGGGGAGGGCCCTGCGCTGACCCCGGCGCTGGTCGATCATGCACTGGCGGGGCTCCAGGCGGCACCCGAGCGGCTCGATGCCGTCTATGCGACCGTCGCCAGGGTCGCGCCGATGCTGCCGGCCGAGACGACCTTCCTTGGCTTCGCCGGCAGCCCCTGGACCGTCGCCACCTATATGGTTGCGGGCCATGGCAGCCGTGACCAAGGTGAGACGCGGCGCTTCGCCTATGCCGATCCCGGGGCGTTCGGCGAGATCATCGACGCAATCGCGAAATCGACGATCGAGTATCTGTCGCGACAGATCGAAGAGGGGGTCGAGGCGGTGCAGCTGTTCGACAGCTGGTCGGGCAGTCTTTCGCCGGCGCAGTTCGAGCGCTGGGTGATCGCCCCGACCGCGGGCATCGTGACAGCGCTTCACGCGCGGCATCCCGGTGTGCCAGTGATCGGCTTTCCGAAAGGTGCCGGCGGCAAACTGCCCGCCTATGCCCGCGAAACCGGGGCGGATGCGATCGGGGTGGACGAGACGGTCGATCCGGTCTGGGCGCATACGAGCCTGCCCGAAGGGCTTCCGGTCCAGGGTAACCTCGACCCGCTCGCGCTGATCGCGGGCGGCGCGGATCTCGACAAAGCAGCGACCCATATCATCGACGCATTTGCGGGCCGGCCGCATGTTTTCAACCTCGGCCACGGCATCCTCCAGGATACGCCGATCGCCCATGTCGAGCGCCTGCTGGCGCATGTCAGGAGAGCGCGATGAATTTTCTCGGCAATGCCTATCTGTGGGTGAAGGCGGCGCATGTCGTCTTCGTGATCTTCTGGATGGCGGGCATGTTCATGCTGCCGCGCTACCTGGTCTATCACCAGGAGGCGGCGCCGGGATCGGCTGAGGCAGAGGCCTGGGTCGAGCGCGAAACAAAGTTGCGCAATATCATCCTGACGCCATCGATGACCCTGGTGTGGATCCTCGGGCTGATGCTGGCGGTGAATGCCGGGCTGTTCTCCGGCGTCGAGGGCCTTGGCTGGCTCCATGCGAAGCTGCTGCTGGTCCTGGTCCTGAGCGGCTATCACGGCTGGGCCGTCGGCTATGCGAAGAAACTGGCGAAGGGCAAGCCGACGTTGTCGGGCAGGCAATTGCGCATGATCAACGAGATTCCGGCGATCATTGCGGCGATCGTCGTGATCTTGGTGATCGTCCGGCCCTTCTGAATCGACCCTTGCGGCTTGACTTGACGGGGGCCGGCACCTAGGTCGCAAGGCGTCGTAGCGCGTGGTGCCCCGAGCGCCAGCCTGCGGCAAAATTCCTCCAGCATCGTCGCGTATCCTTCGCCGACCGACGCTCTTCCCCGACCATCATACGTCCGGACGCCATCCATGCATCTCAAAGACCTCAAAAAGTACAAGCCGGCCGAACTGGTCGCGATGGCCGAAGAACTCGGTGTCGAAGGCGCGTCGACCCTGCGCAAGCAGGATCTCATGTTCGCGATCCTGAAGATCAAGGCCGAGAATGGCGAGCAGATCATGGGGCTGGGCACGATCGAGGTGCTGCCCGACGGCTTCGGCTTCCTGCGTTCGCCCGAAGCGAACTATCTGGCCGGCCCGGACGATATCTACATGTCGCCCAACCAGGTCCGCAAGTTCGGGCTGCGCACCGGCGATACGGTCGAGGGCGAGATTCGCGGGCCGAAGGATGGCGAGCGCTATTTCGCGCTGACCCGGCTCACCTCGGTCAATTTCGACGATCCGGATGCCGTCCGCCACCGCGTCAATTTCGACAACCTCACCCCGCTCTATCCCGACGAGAAGCTGACGCTCGATCCGCAGGATCCGACGATCAAGGACAAGTCGGCGCGGGTCATCGACATCATCAGCCCGCAGGGCAAGGGCCAGCGCGCCCTGATCGTGGCGCCGCCGCGCGTCGGCAAGACCGTGCTGCTGCAAAACATCGCCAAGGCGATTACCGACAATCACCCCGAAGTGTTCCTGATCGTGCTGCTGATCGACGAGCGGCCCGAGGAAGTGACCGACATGCAGCGCTCGGTTAAGGGCGAGGTCGTCTCCTCCACCTTCGACGAGCCCGCCACGCGCCACGTCCAAGTCGCCGAGATGGTGATCGAAAAAGCCAAGCGCCTGGTCGAGCACAAGAAGGATGTCGTCATCCTGCTCGACTCGATCACCCGCCTCGGCCGCGCCTACAACACCGTCGTCCCGTCATCGGGCAAGGTGTTGACCGGTGGTGTCGACGCTAACGCCCTGCAGCGCCCGAAGCGGTTCTTCGGCGCTGCGCGCAATATCGAGGAGGGCGGTTCGCTCTCGATCATCGCCACCGCGCTGATCGACACCGGCAGCCGCATGGACGAAGTCATCTTCGAAGAGTTCAAGGGCACCGGCAACTCGGAAATCGTGCTCGACCGCAAGGTTGCCGACAAGCGCATCTTCCCGGCGCTCGATGTCGGCAAGTCCGGTACCCGCAAGGAAGAGCTGCTGGTCGACAAGGGCAAGCTCTCCAAGATGTGGGTGCTCCGCCGGATCCTCATGCAGATGGGCACCATCGACGCGATGGAGTTCCTGCTCGACAAGATGAAGGATTCGAAGACCAACGAGGACTTCTTCGATTCTATGAATCAATAGCAACGGGCGGCTTGCAGCACGCTGCTGCAGGACTCACCTGAGCGCGGCGGACGGGGCAGCGCCCCGTTCGACGACACGGGCTTGCCCGTGTCGCGTGTTATGAGAACCACCCATGATCCTCGAACACGCCCTCCTCTCGATCAAACCCGGCGAATCCGCCGCCTTCGAAGCTGCCATGGCCGAGGCGCGCCCGCTAATCGCCGCCTCCCCCGGCTTCCGCTCGATCACCGTGCGCAAAGCCTGCGAGGTCCCCGACCTGTATCTCCTGCTGGTCGAGTGGGACGATATCGCCAGCCACCGAGACGGATTCCGCGCATCCGAGCGTTACGAGCAATGGCGGGCCTTGCTTCACCGCTTCTATGACCCGATGCCAAGGGTCGGTTATTTCGGAGACTCGCTGTGATCAATTTCGCCGATGTGTTCACCGCCGCCGGGCTCGCGACGCTCGGCCAGGTGATCATGATCGACCTGATGCTGGCCGGCGACAACGTCATGGTGCTCGGCACGCTGGCGTCCGGCCTGCCGGCGAAACAGCGCAAGCAGGTGCTCGGCTTCGGCGTCGTCATCGCCATGGTGTTCCTGATCGGCTTCGCGCTGGTCGCGACACAGCTGTTGCATGTCGTCGGCCTGTTGTTCGGCGGCGGATTGCTGCTGCTATGGGTAGCGTGGAAGCTGTTCCGCGAACTTCATCCGGCAGCGGTGCCCGAGGCGGTGGACGATCCGTCGACCCCGGAGATCGAAGGCGTCAAGCCGACCAAGACCTTCCTCAAGGCTGCGATCCAGGTGGCCATCGCCGATCTGTCGATGAGCCTCGACAATGTCCTCGCGGTCGCGGGTGCCGCCCGCGAACATCCCACCGTGCTGCTCTTCGGGCTGATTCTGTCGGTGACGCTGATGGCGGTCGCCGCAAATTATATCGCCCGCCTGATCGAGCGCTATCACTGGATTGCCTATCTCGGCCTTCTGGTGATCCTTTATGTATCCGGATCAATGATTTACCACGGCATTATCGATAATGACGTGGGCATCCTGCACCTGCTGGTGTAACTGCCATCGCCATGTTCCGGCCGGACCGTGTCCGCATCCTCGTCCTGACGAGAAGGCGGATCATGGTCCCCCGAACATGGGCCACTGGGCGGTGCGATTGGTCCAACCGCCCCGTTTCTAACCCTGGTCGAGATTCTTCGCGAAGAAGGCTGCGGTGCGTTCGTCCGCCAGCGTCGCCGATGCATCCGAGCGGCGCTTCCCGAATTCGGTGGCAAAGCCATGATCTTCGCCCGGATAATCGCAGAGCACCGCCTTGGGATGGTCGTCGAGCCCGTCGTGCATCCGCTGCTGCGCTGCCCGGTCGACGAAATGATCTTCCTGCGGGATGTGCAGCATGACTGGATGGGCGATCGCGTGCTTCTCGCCGAGCAGGCCGTCAATCCCGACCCCGTAATAGCATACGCTGGCCTGCACATCGGTCCGCGCCGCAGCCATGAAGGCGAGGCGGCCGCCGAGGCAGTAGCCGACCGCGCCCACTTTACCGCCCTCGGGAAGTTTGGCGCGGGCAGCGCGGATCGTCGCTTCGATGTCGCGCACGCCGGCGTCCTGGTTGAACTTGCCCATCAGCGCGAGCGCCTGCTGGAATTCCTCCGGAATGTCCGGATCGAGTTCGACGCCGGGTTCGAGCCGCCAGAACAGGTCGGGCGCGATGGCGAGATAGCCGTCTTCGGCCAGCCGATCGCATTTGCGCCGGATCCCGGCATTTACCCCGAAAATCTCCTGGATGACGATGATCGCCGCGTGCGGCGTGCCGGCCGGCTCCGCATAATAGGCGGAAAAGCTGCCGGTGCCGTCCAGCGTCTCGATGGTGATGGTGCCCGTCATGTCAGCCTGAAACCTCCATTGTGGCGTTGCTCGTGATCGAGCAGCCAGATCTTTGTGGCGGGCCCATTGCCCGCCGAATAGGCGCCGAGCCCACCATCCGCGTTGAGCACGCGGTGGCAGGGCACGACGATCGGAAAAGGATTGCGCGCGCAGGCCTGGCCGACGGCACGCGGGCTCGAGGCGACTGCGCGTGCGAGCGCTGCGTAGCTCATGGTTTCGGCATAGCGGATGGCGAGCATCCCCGCGCGCAGAACCGCACCGCGCGATGTTGCCGCGGGGGCCAGCGGAAGATCGAAATCGGTAAGCGTTCCCGCGAACCAGGCGTTGAGCTGCTCGGCTGCGCGTCGCACCGCAGCGGTTGCGGGCTTGATCGATGCGGCATCGCCGGGCTCGATCGAGATCGACTCGATCCGCGTCTCGTTGCCCGAAATCCTGACATTGCCGATGGGCGTTGCGATCAGGGCTGTGTCGCGCGCATACATGGCCAAGCTTATGCAGCGCGGCCGTCGCCCGCTCAAGCGGAGATGAGCCGATGAAGATCAATGTCGAAGTCGAATGCACCCCTGAAGAAGCACGCCGGGTGATGGGCTTGCCCGACTTCACGCCGGTCCATGAGAAATATGTGCAGAGCGTAATGGGGGCGATGGACGGCGCTGTCGCGCCCGAGCTGATCGAGAACATGATGAAGAGCTGGGCCCCGATGGGCGACGCAGGCATGAGTTTCTGGCGGAAGATGTTCGAGACCTCGGGGAAATAAGCCGACGCTCATGGACACGATCTTCGCCGTTTCCAGTGGCGCACCGCCGGCGGCGATCGCGATCCTGCGGGTGAGCGGGCCGGCCGCCCGCGATGCCGTGCGCCGCCTGGCGGGCACGCTGCCGGCCGCGCGGCAGGCAAAACTCCGGGCGCTGCGCGATGACGGTGGCCATTTGATCGACCGTGCCCTTATCCTCGTCTTTCCCGGACCGGACAGTGCGACGGGCGAGGACCTGGTCGAATTGCATGTTCATGGTGGTCGCGCAGTCGTGCGCGCGGTGGAGGCGGCGCTAGCGGCGACCCCGGGGCTGCGACGGGCCGAGCCCGGGGAATTCACCCGACGCGCCCTCGCCAATGGGCGGATCGACCTGACGGAGGCCGAAGGGCTCGGTGATCTGCTGGCGGCGGAGACGGAAGGCCAGCGCCGGGCTGCGCTGGCGATCGCGGAAGGGGCGGTGCGGCGACTTGCCGAAGGATGGACCGATCGCCTCGTCGCGCTCGCAGCCCAGGTGGAGGCCCAGCTGGACTTTGCCGAAGAGGATGAGGTCGAGTTCAGCGCCCCGGCAGCGTTCGTCCGCGAAGCGCTGATGGTGAGCGAGGAAATCGCAGCGGTGCTGGCGACGCCCCCGGTCGAGCGGTTGCGGGACGGCCTTCGCGTGGTGATCGCCGGGCCGCCGAACAGTGGCAAATCGACTCTGCTCAACGCGCTGGCCGGGCGCGACGCGGCGATCGTTTCGCCGATTTCGGGAACGACGCGCGACCGGATCGAGGCGCCGGTGATCCGCGACGGCATTGCCTATGTCCTGACAGATACCGCGGGACTGCTCGACCGGACCGATGATCCGATCGAACGGATCGGGATCGCGCGCGCGGAGGAAGCCATGCGGGACGCGGACCTGATCTTGTGGCTCGGCGACGAGCAGCCGCCATCCTCGTCGATGATTCATATTCACGCCCGTGCTGATATCCTGGCGCGGGAGACGCGGCCGGCGACGGCTGCGGTCGCCATCTCGGCGGTGACTGGGGCGGGCCTTGGCGATTTATGGACGCTGCTCCATCGTCGCGCGGCCGCGCTGCTGCCGCTGGAAGATGCCGTGGCCGTCAATCGGCGGCAGCGCGACCTGCTTGCCGACTGTGCTGCAAATGTACGAGCGGCGGCGGAGCAGGGCGACCTGATCCTGTTTGCAGAGGATCTTCGGCTTGCGATGCGCGCGCTCGATCAGCTGGTCGGGCGCAGCGACGTTGAGGCGATGCTCGACGCGCTATTCACGCGCTTCTGCCTCGGCAAGTGATGTTCCACGTGGAACAGCTTTGACAGGGCGGTAAGGCGGACCTAGCGAAACGGGATGGATTTCGATGTCATTGTCGTTGGCGGCGGGCACGCCGGCACCGAGGCCGCTGCAGCCGCGGCGCGGCGCGGCGCCCGCACGGCACTGATCAGCTTCGATCCGGCGAGGATCGGTGCGATGTCCTGCAATCCGGCGATCGGCGGATTAGGCAAAGGGCATCTCGTTCGCGAGGTCGATGCCTTTGACGGGCTGATCGCCCGGGCAGCCGATGCCGCCGGGATCCATTATCGCATGCTCAACCGCAGCAAGGGCGCGGCAGTGCAGGGACCGCGCGTGCAGGCCGACCGGCAACGCTACGCCACATCCATCCAGGCGATGCTCGCGGCGCAGGCCGGGCTGACCGTGGTGGCGGGGGAGGTCGCCGCGCTGCTGCTCGATACGGCGGGCAAGGGCGTGCAGGGCGTTTCCCTGGCGGATGGCGTGCAATTGCGGGCGCGGGCAGTCGTGCTTGCCACTGGTACCTTCCTGGGCGGCCGGATTTTCTGCGGCGAGGAACGGCTGACGGGTGGCCGTGTCGGCGAAGCGGCGGCATCGCTGCTCGCGGTGCAGTTGCGTGACGCCCGGCTGCCGATGGCGCGGCTCAAGACAGGTACGCCGCCACGGCTCGATGGCCGCACGATCGACTGGAGCCGCCTCGACGAGCAGCCGAGCGATGGCGATCCCTGGACCATGTCGCCGCTGACGCCGGGGCGGACGCTGCCCCAGCTTTTCTGTGCGATCACGCGCACCACCCAGCGGACGCATGACATCATTCGGAGCGGCCTCGATCGGTCGCCGCTGTTCGGCGGAGCGATCGCTGGCCCGGGGCCGCGCTATTGCCCGTCGATCGAGGACAAGATCCACCGGTTCGGCGATCGGGACGGCCATCAGATCTTCCTGGAGCCCGAGGGGCTGGACGATGCGACCATCTATCCCAACGGCATCTCGACGTCGCTGCCGGTCGATATCCAGACGGCGATGATCGCCTCGATCCCGGGGCTGGAGCAGACGCGGATCATCACCCCGGGCTATGCAGTCGAATATGACCATATCGATCCGCGCGCGCTCGATCCGACGCTGGAAGTGCGCGCCATGCCCGGGTTGTTCTGCTGCGGGCAGATCAACGGGACCACCGGCTATGAAGAAGCGGCCGGGCAGGGGCTGATCGCGGGCCTGAACGCGGCGGCCCGGGCACTGGGGGTCGATGCGGTCGTGCTCGATCGCGCCAGCAGCTATCTGGGGGTGATGATCGATGACCTGGTGCTGCAGGGCATCACCGAGCCCTATCGCATGCTGACGGCGCGCGCCGAGTATCGGCTGCGCTTGCGCGCTGACAATGCCGAAACCCGGCTGAGCCCCGTTGCGGCGGCGCTTGGATGCCTTGGAAGCGCGCGCCGGGTGCGGCTGGCGGAACGGTCGGCGCAGCGGGAGGCGATCGAGGCGATACTCGCGCGGCCCGTTCCCGCCGCTGCCATATTGGCCAATGGGGCAGCCGTGCAGGTCGACGGGCAGCGTCGATCAGGCATGGACTGGCTGCGCTTCGCCGGCATTGCGGTCGATCATGTCGCGCCCGATCTCGCCGCTGCGCGGCATGATCCTGCCCTGGTGGCTGAGATCGCGGAAGACGCGCGCTATGCGCCCTATCTGCGCCGGCAGGACGACGAGGTCGCGCAGCTGCGGACCAACGATGCCGTTCGGTTGCATGACGATCTGGACTATGCCGCCATTCCCGGGCTCTCCACCGAGATGGTCGAGCGGCTGGGCCAGGTGCGACCGGGGACCTTGGGGGCTGCCAGCCGAATCCGTGGCGTGACGCCCGCAGCGCTGACTGCGATCCTGCTGCACGCCCGTCGACGCGCCGCATGACCGAAGAAGAGGCCAGAAACTGGATCAGCGAGCGCTTCGGTCCGGCCGGCATGGCGAGCATGACCGAGCTTGCAGCGCTGGTGGAAGGGGAAGCATCGCGACAGAACCTCGTCGCGCCTTCGACCCTCACTGCGATCTGGTCGCGACATATTGTCGATTCAGCCCAATTGATCGGGCTCGCGCGGGAGGCAGAGGGCGACTGGCTCGATATCGGCACGGGAGCGGGGTTTCCGGGTCTGGTAGTGGCGGCACTGACTGCGCGGCGGACGATCCTGGTCGAACCGCGGAAGCGACGCGCCGAGTTCCTTCAGGCAGCGGCTGACGCGCTCGGTATCGCCGACCGGACGGTCGTGGTTGCCGGCAAGGTCGAGGCGGTGAACGAACCCGTGGCGGTGATTTCCGCGCGGGCAGTGGCACCGCTGCCGGCGCTTTTCGCTTCCGCGCTGCAATGCAGCCGTCGAAAGACGCTTTGGTTGCTGCCAAAGGGACGAACGGCGCGCGAAGAGGTAGCGGTCGCGCAGCAGACATGGCATGGTGTGTTTCACGTGGAACAGAGCCTCACCGATCCTGAATCCCTCATCGTCCTCGCCAAAGGGGTGTCACGCCGATGAATGCGATGAATGTCATTGCCGTCGCAAACCAGAAGGGTGGGGTGGGCAAGACCACGACCGCGATCAATCTGGGGACTGCCCTGGCCGCGACGGGCCTGCGGGTGCTGCTGATCGATATCGATCCGCAGGGCAATGCCTCGACCGGCCTCGGCATCAACCGCGCCGAGCGCGACAAGTCGATCTATGACGTGTTGCTGGGCGAAATGCCGATCGCGGAAGCGGCCATGCCGACCTGTGTGCCCAAGCTCGATATCGTTCCCGCCACGGTCGACCTGTCGGGCGCCGAGATCGAGCTGGTCGATTACGAGGAGCGCACCCACCGGCTCAATCGCGCGCTGGAGCGGTCCGATCATCGCTGGGACGTCGTGCTGATCGACTGCCCGCCATCGCTCGGCCTGTTGACGCTGAACGCGATGGTTGCGGCGAACTCGCTGCTGGTGCCGCTGCAATGCGAATTTTTCGCGCTGGAGGGCCTTAGCCAGTTGCTCAACACCGTCGAACGCATCCGCGAACGCTTCAATCCGGGGCTGTCGATCCTCGGCGTCGCGCTGACCATGCATGATCGCCGCAACCGTCTGACCGACCAGGTCTCCGCGGATGTCCGCGCGGTATTGGGCCGGGTGGTGTTCGATACCGTCATCCCGCGCAATGTCCGCCTGTCCGAGGCGCCGAGCCATGGGCTGCCGGCGCTGATTTACGATTATCGCTGCTCGGGTTCGGAAGCCTATATCGGCCTTGCGCGCGAACTGATCATCCGCCTGCCCAACAAACCCGCCAAGGCCGCATGACCGATCCAGCCGCAGACCCGTCCGCTCCCTTTCCCCGCCCAAAGCCGCGCTCGGGGCTTGGTCGCGGCCTCAACGCGCTGATGGGCGATATCGCCCGCGAGGAACCGGTAACGGGCGGCGAAGCACTTTCTACCGGCGTGCGGACATTGCCGGTCGGTTCGCTGACCCCGCATCCCGGGCAGCCCCGCCGGCACTTCAGTGAAGCCGCGCTCGAGGAACTGGCCGAGTCGATCGCAGCGCGGGGGCTGATTCAGCCGATTGTCGTGCGGCCGCACGGCAAGGGCTATCAGATCGTTGCGGGCGAGCGCCGCTGGCGCGCCGCACAGCGCGCGCGCCTCCACGAAGTCCCCGTCATCGTTCGCGATTTCAACGATGCCGAGACGCTCGAGGTCGCGCTGGTCGAGAATATCCAGCGCCAGGATCTCAACGCGATCGAAGAAGCGGAAGCCTATCACCGCCTCATCGACGATTACGGGCATACCCAGGAAGCGCTCGGCAAGCTCGTCCACAAATCGCGCAGCCATATCGCGAACCTGTTGCGACTGCTGGACCTGCCCAAGCCGGTCCAGGACAAGGTCGTCGAAGGCGCACTGACGATGGGCCATGCCCGGGCGCTGATCGGAGCGCCGGATATCGAGCAGCTTGCCTATCAGGTTGTCGCGAAGGGGCTGTCGGTGCGCGATACCGAACGCCTCGCGCGGGCGGCGAAGCCCGAAGCGGCGCGAATCCGAAGCGGCGACTCGGGGCGGGACGCCGATCTTGCCGCGCTGGAGCATCACCTTGCCGATCTGCTCGGCCTGGCGGTCCGCATCGCGCACGGGCCGAAGGGCGGATCGCTGACATTGTCCTATTCGACGCTCGATCAGCTCGACATGGTCTGCCAGCGCCTGACCGGCGAGCGGATCTGAACGACCGCCGCAGCCTTCCGGTAGAAACCGGTCGTGATCGACTGATATAGAACGGGATTCAGCCCGAGGCTGCGCTCAGCGCTGCCGAGCCGCCATCCGGGCCACCGCCACCAGCGCCGACTGGGCGAGAACCGTCCCGGCCGTTGCCGTGCTCATCAGGGCACGCTCGGCAAGCCGAACGCGTTGGATCGCCTCGTTGATCTTCGGAGAGGACCAGGTGCGCAGCGCGCGACCCGTGGACGCGCGTTCGCGAAAGAAGACGCGCTCGATCACGGTGCCGGGATTGGCCCCTGCATCGACCTCGGCGCGAAGCTCGGCAAGCGTCATCAGGCGCCGGACGAGCTGGCGCAGGACCGGGATCGGCGACACACCGGCCTCTTCGAGCCGGCTCAGCTCGGTGCCGAGGAGATCGGGGCGGCCGTCGATCGCTGCGTCGATGGCGCGGCTCATTTCCGAATCGCCAAGATCCGCCCCCACCGCATCGAGCGCGGCATCGTCGAGCTCGCGCGGCCGCTCCGGCGAAGCGTCGAGATAGAGCGCGAGCTTTTCCAGCTCGCGGGTCATCACTGCGCGGTCGCCGGCGGTTGCGCTGGCGAGCCGCGCGGCCGTGTCACCAGTGGTGCGGAGGCCCTGTTCGCGTGCGATCGCCGTCGCGAGCTTCTCGGCATCGCCGCCTTCGGGGAGATAGCAGGCAAAACTCATCGCGCGCGCTGCGCCCAGCGCGAGCTTCACTGTCTTTGCAGTCGATTTGAGCGACGGCGCGATCGCCACGACGGGATTGCCGGCACGTTCGGCGTCGAGCAGCAGCGTAAAGGCCTCGAGGCACTCGTCGCCGGCGCCGCTGATGCGGATGTGCCGGGCGCTGCCGAACAGCGACATGGAGGCTGCTTCGTCAGCAAGGCGGCCGGGACTCGACTTGAGCAGGGACGGTTCGAGATCGACGCGCTCGGCATCGGGGCCCATCGTCCGCGCCAGTCGAGCGGCAATCTCCTGAGCGCCGGATTCATCCGGCCCATGCAGCAGATAGAGACGAATATCGGGGCTTGCGGCGTCGATCGCAGCACGGATCTGGTTGGCGTTGGCCTTCACGCCTGCCTACTCCCGCCAAGCCCGTGCGGCGCTTGATCGGGCATCATTGCTTCGGTGCGGCAGTCCGCTGCGCGTAGAGCGCGACGCGAGAAACGATCTGATCGGCGACGATATCCGACAGGCGCTCAAGCGCCGTATTTTCGGCCGCGATCGTCGCATATTCGGAATTGACCACGTCGATGCCGGCGTCGGACCCCGCGGTCGCATCGAGCAACACCGTGCCATTGGCCAGATCGATCAACTGATAGCGGGCACGCAATGTCCGCCGCTCGCGTGAGACACTGTCGTCGCTGCGTACGCCGAGGCCGATGATCTGGTCGTCCAGCTTCACTTCGAGCCGGTAGAGCGGGGTCGCGCCGCCGGCGGAGAGCCGGTCGTGCAGCGCGTTGGTCATCAGCCAGCCCGATTTGCCTTCGATCGGCCCGACCTCGATCCGCGTCAGCGTCGTGGCCACCGCGCCCGATCCGCCGCCGGAATAGAGCGGATGCAGCCCGCAGCCCGAGAGCAGCAGCGCAAGCGCGGGGAGGACAAGGCCGGGCCGGCGCTTCATGCGACGATGTTCACGAGACGGTCCGGCACGACGATCACCTTTTTCGGGGCGGCGCCGGCCAGGATACGCTGCACATGAGCATTGGCCAAGGCGATCGTCTCCATCGCCTCGCGCGGCGTGCCCTTGGCGACCGTGATCGTATCGCGGAGCTTGCCATTGACCTGGATCGCGATCGTCACCTCGTCCTCGACGAGCAGCGCCGGATCCACCTCGGGCCAGGCGGCATCGGCGATCAGGCCATCCCCGCCATTGGCCGCCCAGGCTTCCTCCGCGAGGTGGGGCGCCATCGGCGAGACCAGCCGCATCAAGGTGCGGATCGCCGCCATGCGCGAGGCGGAGGGCTTGGCGCGCTCGATCGCGTTGACGAGCTCGTAGAGCTTGGCGACCGCCTTGTTGAAGGACAGCGCCTCGATATCGGCGGCAATGCCGGCGATGGTCTGGTGCGTCTTGCGATCGAGCGCCGCGTCCTTCGCGTCGCCCGGCGCGGCCTCGGCCAGCCCGTCGAACAGCCGCCACACCCGCTGAACGAAGCGCCATGATCCTTCGATGCCGGCTTCGCTCCACTCGAGATCGCGCTCCGGCGGCGAATCCGACAGCACGAACCAGCGCACTGCGTCCGCGCCATATTGATCGACGATCTCGGTTGGGTCGACGGTGTTCTTCTTCGACTTCGACATCTTCTCGATGCGCCCGACGATCACATCCTCGCCCGTCTCGGTGACGAAGGCGGTCCCGTCGGCACGCCGCGAGATGGCGGAGGGCTCGAAATAGGTGGGCCGCTCGGATCCCTCGTGGCGCTGGTAATAGCTGGCATGAGTCACCATGCCTTGGGTGAACAGTCCGGCGAACGGCTCGGCGATGTCGAGCATCCCGATATGCTGGAGCGCGCGCGTCCAGAAGCGGGCGTAGAGCAGGTGCAGGATCGCATGCTCCACACCGCCGATATATTGCGCGACCGGCAGCCATTTCTCGGCGACGGCCCGGTCGAACGGCGCATTGCCCGGCTGGCTGGCGAAGCGGATGAAATACCAGGAAGAATCGACGAAAGTGTCGAGCGTGTCGGTTTCGCGCCGCGCCGCGCCGCCGCAGCTTGGGCAGGCGACATGCTTCCAGGTCGGATGACGGTCGAGCGGATTGCCGGGAATGTCGAAGGTGACGTCCTCAGGCAGGATCACGGGCAGCTGATCTCGCGGCACCGGCACCGCGCCGCAGGCCTCGCAATGGACGATCGGGATCGGCGTGCCCCAGTAGCGCTGGCGCGATACGCCCCAGTCGCGCAGGCGGAACACCGTGGAACCGCTGCCCCAGCCTTCTTCCTCGGCGCGGCGGATCACGGTGCGCTTGGCATCCTCCACATCCATGCCGTCGAGAAAGTGGGAATTCACCAGCGTGCCGGGCCCGGTATAGGCCTCGTCGCCCTTGAATGCCGGCTCGGTGACGTCGCCGTCGGAGACGACGCGGCGCACCGGGAGATCATATTTTCGCGCGAAATCCATGTCGCGCTGGTCATGCGCCGGCACGCCGAACACGGCGCCGGTCCCATAGTCCATCAGCACGAAATTGGCGATGTACAGCGGCAGCTTCAGCGTCGGATCGAAAGGATGCGCGGCGCGCAGCCCGGTATCGAAACCAAGCTTCTCCTGTGTCTCGATTTCCGCGGCGGTGGTGCCGCCGCGCTTGCACCGTTCGATGAACGCGGCCGCCTCGGGGTCACGTTCCGCCGCCGCGCGGGCGATCGGATGATCGGCCGCGACCGCGACGAAGCTGGAGCCGAAGATCGTGTCGGGCCGGGTAGTGAACACCTCGACCTGCGCGCCGTCCGACAGCGTGAAGCGGAAGGTAAGGCCCTGGCTCTTGCCGATCCAGTTCTCCTGCATCAGCTTCACCTTGTCCGGCCAATGCTCGAGGCCGTGGAGGCCTTCGAGCAGGTCCTCCGCGAAATCGGTGATCTTGAGGAACCATTGGCTGAGCTTGCGACGCTCGACCAGCGCGCCCGAGCGCCAGCCGCGGCCGTCGATCACCTGCTCGTTGGCGAGCACGGTCATGTCGACGGGATCCCAGTTGACCGAGGATTCCTTGCGATAGACCAGGCCTGCCTTGAACAGGTCGAGGAACAGCGCCTGCTCATGCCCGTAATAATCGGGCTCGCAGGTGGCGAGTTCGCGCGTCCAGTCGAGCGCGAAGCCGAGGCGCTTCAGCTGCGCCTTCATCGTGGCGATGTTGGCGCGGGTCCAGCCGCCCGGATGCACGCCCTTTTCCATGGCGGCATTCTCGGCGGGCATGCCGAACGCGTCCCAGCCCATCGGGTGGAGCACTTCATGCCCGGTCATCCGCCGATAGCGGGCGAGCACGTCCCCCATGGTGTAGTTCCGGACATGGCCCATATGAATCCGCCCCGAAGGATACGGAAACATTTCAAGAACATAGGTACGCGGCTTGGGCGAATCGTCGCGCGCGGCGAAGGTACGGCGCTCGTCCCACACCGTTTGCCAGGCCGCGTCCGCTTTCAGCGCGTTGAAGCGTGACGCCATAGGGGAAAACGCCTTCTAGTTGGCGATGGCGGCACGGCGCAGATCGCGCGCCCGCGTCAGGATGATATCCTCGAGCTTCTGCACCGTCGCGGCCGCAACCGGCGAGGCGACCCACTGGCCGCCCTGGTTGACCTGGCGCAGCGCAGCGACGCGCAGGCCGTCGGCGCGAAGATCCTGGTCGAGGATGGTCACCGTGACCTTCATCCGCTCATTCGGCGCCGACGGGTTCACATACCAGTCGGTGACGATGACGCCGCCGTTGGAATCGGTCTGGAGCAGCGGCATGAAGCTCAGCGTGTCGAGGCTGGCGCGCCACAGATAGCTGTTCACGCCGATCGTGGTCACCTTGGAGGCGGCAAGATCGGGCGAGGGGCGATCGCGCCCGCCATGGCCGCAGGCGACGAGCGGAAGGGCGAGCGAAACCACAATCGCGGTGCGCAACGGGCGGTTCATCGGCGGTTTCCTGGACGGTTTCATGAAATCACGGGCATCTATAGATGGTCTCACGCCCGCCGCAAGCGGGGTGGGCGCGGGCGGCCTGTGTGCCGCGTGCAACACTTCCACGGAAAATGAGTCAAGACGGTGGCAGCGGCGGATAGAATCATGTTAGGCGCGTTTTGGAGTGGGGTGCCGGTTCGGCGCCGATATGAGGATGCACGTGCTGTTACGGGGCTGGATGTCAGGAATCGGGGTGGGGGCGTTGATCGCCGCCGGCCTCGCCGTGGCGCCGGCACTTGGCGCGTCGGGCGAATCGCAGGTGGTGAAGCGTGCACCGCTCAACATCGGCGATATCGGCTCCTTCACGCCCGCGGCGGCTGATCCGCGGCTCGCCGCGGTGTTCGCGCGCAGTGGCCTCGATACTACCGGTTTCCGCTTCACCCCGACTGATTCGCGCCGCAACGGCAATCGAGCAGTGACCGTCGCGGTCCGGGCACGCTCGACGCGCACGGCGCTTGCGGCGGAACGTGCGGCATCGGGTTCCGATTCGCCGGCCTCGATCGGGCTTGCCCCGATCGCCTATAATCTTGGTGTCGCGGTCGGCTGGCGGCGGTTCGCTCTGTCGGGCGATGTCGCGAAGATCGATCTCGCCGGGCTCCCGGGCAGCCGCGAAGCGGTCGATGTCGGGGTCAGCTATACCGGGCGTCGCTTTATCGGCCGCGTGAAGGCGGCTGCGGATCGTCCGCTGGCCAATGCGCCGAAGCTGGTCGAGGAAGCGCCTGCCTATTCGATCGATGTCGGCGGTTCCTATCGCCTGACGCGCAACCTCGATGTGACGGCCGGCGTGCGCTACAAGGCGGAGCGTGACTATCGCCTGCAGCAGGCACCGGATGATCGTCGCGACAGCCAGGCTGTCTATGTCGGAACCGCATTCCGCTTCTGATCGGGTAGCCAGGCGTCGATTGCCGCCCAGCCGTGAAATCCAAGCCCGCGCAGCTGCCTGAAGCGGCGTGCGTCGAGTCCACCCAGCGCGATGACCGGAAGGCCGAGCCCGCGCGCGATCCCCGCCGCGCGAAGCGGACCACTGGCGGGCGCGCCCGGGTGTGATCGAGTCGGGAAGACCGGCGACACGAAGAGGGCGGCGGCGCCGCCGCGCTTGCCGGCCACTGCCTCGGTCCGCGAATGCGCGGCCCAGGTGCGGAGGCCGCGGCCCGTCAGCGCGCCGTGCACGCCCGCTTCGTGCCGGCCCAGCCGCTTCGGGCCGGCGCGGACCAGGATCAGGTGCTTGCGGCGCGCCAGCGCGGCGACGCGCGCGAACAATGCGCGACGGTCGCGCGGGGGGGTTGCATAGTGGCGAAAGACGATGCCTGCGCCGCGCGGCAAGGCAGCGATCGCTGACCAGAGCCGTTCGCCCATCCTCTCGTCGGTCATCAGCCACAGCGTCGGGATCGTTGGCGGGGGCTTGGGGTGGCGGTGCGGCACGCTGCTGCCTATAGCGCTGCCGATGCTGCCAGACGACCCCGAGACCCGCCTCAAGACCGTGCGCGACGCCATTGCCCATGCGGCGCGCCTCGCGGGGCGCGAGCCCGATGCGATCACGCTGATCGCGATCTCCAAGACCCACCCGATCGAGGAGATCGAGCCGCTGCTCGTCGCCGGTCAGCGTGTCTTCGGCGAGAACCGCGTGCAGGAAGCGGCGGCGAAATGGCCGGCATTGCGCAGTGCCTGGCCCGATATCGCGCTTCATCTCGTGGGCCAGCTCCAGTCGAATAAGGCGGAAGAGGCGGTTGCATTGTTCGATGCGATCCATTCAGTCGACCGATCGTCGCTGGTGGCGGCGCTGGCCCGGGCAATGGACAAGCAGGACAGGCGCCCGGCCTGCTTCGTGCAGGTGAATATCGGCGATGAGGCGCAGAAGGGCGGGTGTGCGATCAGCGACCTGCCGGCCTTGCTCGAGGAGGCCCGTGTCGCGAATCTACCCGTCGCCGGGCTGATGGCCGTTCCGCCGGCGCACACCGAAGCGGCACCCTATTTCGCGCTGCTGGCCAAGCTTGCGCGCGACCACGGTCTTACCGGCCTCAGCATGGGCATGTCGGGCGATTATGAGACGGCGGTGACGCTGGGGGCGACGCATGTGCGCGTCGGCACGGCATTGTTCGGAGGCCGCGCATGAAATTCGACGCGCTCATCTTCGATTTCGACGGCGTGCTGCTCGAAAGCGAGCACGCCGGCAACAAGCAGATCGCCGAGTATCTGAGCGGTGCCGGGCATCCGACCACGCCCGAGGAATCCATGGCCAATTTCATGGGTCTGGCCGGGGGCGATTTCCTCGCCGCGATCGAGCGCTGGATCGGGCGTGCGGTGCCCGATGATTTTCACGTGGCGCGCAAGGCAGAGGACGAACGCGCCATGCGCGAAGGGCTCGATCCCGTGTTCGGCGCGATCGGCTTCGTGCGCAACCTGCCGCCCGACCTGCCCCGCGCGATCGCCTCGTCGAGTTCGACGCGCTGGATCGAGCGCCATCTCGAGCATCTCGACATCCGCGATGCCTTTGGCGACAAGATCTTCTCGGGACGCGAACATGTCGAGCGCGGCAAGCCGGCGCCCGATCTCTATCTCCATGCCGCGGCCGCGCTCGGCGTCGACATCGCGCGAGTCGCGATCATCGAGGATTCGCCGGTCGGCGCGACCGGCGCTGTCGCTTCGGGTGCGCATGTCATCGGATTCTGCGGTGGCAGCCACTGTGCGCCTGATCATGCGGATCGGCTTCGCGCAATCGGCGTCCAGGACATTGCGCACAGCTTCGATGAGATCGCCGCGCTGATCGCCTGAGCGATCAGCGGCTCTCCTGCCCGAGCACAAAGGCGCGCAGCGCTGCCGCATCCTGCAGGGCATTGTGCGGCAGCGCACTGAGCGTGGCGGCATCAAAGCCGATCGGGTCGAGCATCTTGAAGGTGATCCGGTCGAGCGCCGTACGCCGGCCCGGCGCGACGACCATCAGCATCGCGGCATGGGCGATATCCTCGGGCCAGTCGGCGACCAGCACCGGGTCCGGATCATCGCCGAGATAATCGGCGAAGCGGGCGGCCATTTCCGCGCGCGCACTATGTTCCACGTGCAACACTGGCAGCACATGCGCCGCAACCCATGGTGTGGGGTTCGGACAGGCGAGCGCGGCGTAGAACGGAGCAGCGCCCTCTGCCTCAGGGACAAGCGCGAGCGAGATCAGGTCGCCGCAAAAGCCATTATATTCGACGTCGAGGAAATAGCGCGCCATCAGAACTGATGACCGGTCCGATCGCGCTTGGTCGCGAGATACCGCTCATTATGCGGGTTGGCCGGCAGGATGTGCGGCACGCGTTCCACCACCCGGATTCCCGCGGCTTCGAGTTGCGCCACCTTTTCCGGGTTGTTCGTCAGTAGCCGCACCGATCGCTGGCCGAGCAGGTCGAGCATCCGCCCAGCCACCGCGAAATTACGCGAATCGACCGCGAAGCCGAGCCGGGTATTCGCGTCGACCGTATCGAATCCCTGATCCTGCAGCGCATAGGCACGCAGCTTGTTGATCAGCCCGATCCCGCGTCCTTCCTGGCGCAGATAGAGCAGGATGCCCCATCCGCTTGCCGCGATCGCGTGGATCGCCGCGTCAAGCTGCGGCCCGCAATCGCATTTCAGGCTGCCGAGGACGTCCCCGGTCAGGCATTCGCTATGGAGGCGAACGAGCGGCGGCTTTCCGTTGGGCGTACCGATCAGCAGCGCGACATGTTCGCCCGGCATCTCGGGCGTGCGGAATGCAACGATTTCGGCATCCTCCGCGCCCGCCACGGGCAGCCGGGCACGGGTCGCGATCGTCAGCCGGGCTGCATCCTCATGCGCATCGATATCGGCAGGTGTCAGCGCCAGATCGGCCGTAGCGGTGGCGCTGGCGAAGAAGGCCGGGAGCACGCCGCCGACCCGGGCGAGTCGCAGCGCGGCGCCGGCCGCATCGGCGGCCTGCAGCGGAATCGCGCGGAACGGACCCTTCAGGGGCGTCTGCAGGTCGAGCTGCGGGTCGGCAAGGGCAGTCGCGGTGGCGAAGTCGAGCCAGGGTGCCCGCTCTACCAGAACGGGCGAATCGGGCGCCGCTGCGTCGCGCTGGTTGGCGAGCTTGAGTGTCGCGGCCCGGCCGGCGGTGAGCAGCACGGGAGCCGTACCTGCCGGGTCGAAGACCAATAGCCGTTCGGGGTCCGCGGTCTCGATCGGCAACAACGCAAGCGTGCCGTCGCTGCCGTGGATCGCGATCGGCCAGCCGCGCCGCAACGCGTCGATCGCCGTCGCCGTTCGCCGCGCGTCGCTCACACCGCGAACTCGGTCATGATCGGGATATGGTCGGAAGGCTTGAGCCAGCTCCGGCAGTCCTCGAAGACCTGATGGCGGATGGCGGTCTTCGCGACATCCGCAGTCGCCCACATATGATCGAGGCGCCGGCCGCGATCCGACGCAAGCCAGTCCTTGGCGCGATAGCTCCACCAGGTGAACAGGCGCTCGGGCGCCGGTACGAAGTGGCGGCCGAGATCGACCCAGTCGTTCGACGCCTTCAGGCCGTCCAGGGCG
Source organism: uncultured bacterium (assembly GCA_903884945.1). Lineage (GTDB taxonomy): Bacteria > Pseudomonadota > Alphaproteobacteria > Sphingomonadales > Sphingomonadaceae > Sphingomonas. The sequence goes on along the minus strand of CAISGR010000050.1, from coordinate 62,471 downwards.
GCGACCTCGATCGGCGTGTGGCTGACCACGTCGAGCAGCTGCTTGTGGCTCCACACGTCCGATTCGAGCGGCGCGATGTTGAAATCGCCGACCAGCAGCGTGGGGACGGTGAGGCCGTCCGACCAGCGCGTCATCCGCTCGACGAAATCCAGTTTCTGGCCGAATTTAGGATTCACCGTGCGGTCGGGCACATCGCCACCCGCCGGCACATAGACATTTTCCAGGCGCATGCCGTTGTCGAGTCGGACGCCGACGTGACGGGCCTCGCGATTGGCCTGCCAATCGAACCGATCGTCCTCGATCAGCGGCATGCGCGAGATGATCGCCACGCCGTGATGCATGCGTTGCCCGTGCAGCACGATATGGTGGTAGCCAAGCGCCCGGAAGGGGGCGGTGGGGAAATCGCCGTCGATCACCTTGGTTTCCTGCAGGCACAGGATATCGGGCGACACTTCCCGCAGGAAGCGTTCGACGATCTCGATGCGAAACCGCACCGAATTGATGTTCCAGGAAACGATCTTCAGCGTGCCAGATCCAGTCATGGGCGGCGATGTAGCGGTGCGGGACCGCGCCGACAAGGAAAGGCCCTCGCTCCGGGGGCATGGAGCGAGGGCCGACCTAGCGTTCGTCACGCAGGCGGGAAGTGGGTCGTCCGAGCAACAGGGGGAAAATCCCGGTCCGGCTCACATCCGCAATCTCCTTCTAGGGCTCTGAACCTGTCGCCACTATGAACGGAGGATCAGTTTTTCCCCAAACTGCGCCGCGGATCGTTCCATTGGAACGCCTTGTCGCTGACCGGTGCGTTGAAATGCTGGTTCGACAGGCGGATCGTCGTGCGATTATTCTGCGAATCCAGCGCCACCCAGCCCTGCAGCATCAGCCCGCCCGGCGCGCCGGTATCGCGAACGAAGACCAGCGTGATTCGGCCATATTCGGGATGCTTCGGATCGTGCGCCTCGACGGAGATAATGCGCGGGTCGAATCCGGGGATGACCTTGGCGAAGCGCGTCATGTCGCGCGACGGGTTGAGCAGCACGCTCAGCGGCGAGTTGCCGATCGGCCAGCGCTGCACCTGCTTCACCGAATAATCGATGAAGGTCAGCGCACTCCCGTCGCCGACGATCAGGATCGGCACGCCCTTTTCATACTGGAAACGTATCTTGCCGGGCTTTTTGAGGGTGAGAGTCCCGGTCAGCACCTTGCCGGCGCGATCGGTCTGGCTGAACGCCGCCGTCATGCTCTGCACCGATTGCAGATGGTTCTGGACCAGGCCGAGATCGCCGGTGGCAGGCGCCGCGGAGACGAGGGCAGGCGCGGCGAGAAGCGCCAGCAGCGAGACGTTACGAAGGATCACGATATTCTCCCGAGACAGCCGCGCACCGTGTGACGGCGGGCTTGAACCCGCTCTGAACCGGCAGGGCTATAGCGGGTTCCCGTCGCGATCGCGCATCACATCGCGCCGGCCGACATGATCGGGGCGGCTGACGATGCCCTCCTTCTCCATCCGCTCGATCAGCCGCGCCGCCGAATTGTAGCCGATACGGAGCTGGCGCTGCAGCCAGGAGGTCGAGGCCTTCTGGCTTTCCACGACGAGCTGGATGGCGGAGCGATATTGCTGGTCCTCGGCCGAATCCTCGCCATCGGGCGCGCCGTCCAGCGCAAAGCCGTCCTCGGGCTCTTCCGTGACCGACTGGATATAATCGGGCCGGCCCTGCGCACGCCAGTGATCGGCCACGGCGCGGACCTCGTCGTCGCTGACGAACGGGCCATGGACGCGGACGATGCCCTTGCCGCCTGGCATGTAGAGCATGTCGCCCTTGCCCAGCAGCTGTTCGGCACCCTGTTCGCCGAGGATGGTGCGTGAATCGATCTTCGAGGTGACGTGGAAGCTGATCCGGGTCGGCAGGTTCGCCTTGATCACGCCGGTGATGACGTCGACCGACGGGCGCTGGGTGGCCATGATCAGATGGATGCCTGCCGCGCGCGCCTTTTGCGCAAGGCGCTGGATCAGGAACTCGACTTCCTTGCCGGCGGTCATCATCAGGTCGGCGAGCTCGTCGACGATCACCACGATCTGCGGCAATGGCTGGAAGTCGAGCGTTTCCTCCTCATAGACGGGCTGGCCGGTCTCGGGATGATAGCCGGTCTGGACCCGCCGGCCGAGCGGCTGGCCCTTGGCGCGGGCGGCACGGACCTTCTCGTTGAAGCTGGCGAGGCTGCGCACGCCGACCGACGACATCTGGCGGTAGCGCTCCTCCATCTGTTCCACCGCCCATTTGAGCGCGCGCACCGCCTTGGCCGGATCGGTCACGACGGGCGAGAGCAGGTGGGGGATGTCGTCGTACATGCTCAGCTCGAGCATCTTCGGATCGATCATGATCATCCGGCACTGATCGGGGCGTAGCCGATAGAGCAGCGACAGGATCATGCAATTGAGCCCGACCGACTTGCCCGAGCCGGTGGTACCGGCGACGAGCAGATGCGGCATCGGCGCGAGATCGGCGATCACGGGATCGCCCGCGATGTTCTTGCCCAGTACCAGCGGCAGCGAGGCCGACTGGTCGTCGAAAGTCTGCGATCCGATCAGTTCGTGCAGCCCGACGGTCTCGCGCCGGACATTGGGCAGTTCGATGCCGATCACGGTGCGGCCCGGAATCGTCGCCACGCGCGCGGAAATCGCGGACATGTTGCGGGCGATATCGTCGGCGAGCTGGATGACCCGGCTTGCCTTGATACCCGAGGCTGGTTCCAGCTCGTACATCGTCACCACCGGGCCAGGGCGGATGTTGATGATCGATCCCTTGACGTGGAAATCGTCGAGGACCGATTCGAGCAGGCGCGCATTGCGCTCCAGCGCGGCCTTGTCGACTGGGCCGCCGGGTGCCGGCGGCGCGGGTTTGAGCAGGTCGAGCGGCGGTAGTTGCGAATTGTCGCCCAGATCGAACGAGGCCTGTTTCGCCTTGGGCCTGGCGACCGAAGGGGCGAGCGTACGCTCGGCGATGACAGGGCCCGGGCGGTCGTCGGGAAGCGCGACCGCCCGCGGCGTCGGCTTGCGCGCCGGCTCGGGGGCGAACACCTCCTGTTCGGGCACACGCCGGTCCACCTTGACCGGCTTCGGCTTGGGCAACCGGCGCGGACGGTTGCCCATGTCGATCACGAAGCTCGATGCCCAGGCGGCGACGCCGGCCAGGCCAATCAGCAGGCCGACGCCGCGCGCGGTCCATAGCATCGCGGCGGGGTTGCCGATAAAGCTGAACGCCCAGCGGAGCAGGTCGGCCAGCGCAAGGCCGATGATCCCGCCATAGCCGCCGGGGAGCCCGTGAACCGCCGCACCGTAAATCAGCGAGGCGGTGGTCCCGATCAGCGCTATCCCACTCAGCGCAGCCAGCAGCATCAGCCGCCAGCGACCGACCGGGACATCGCTCCAGAGCCGCGCCGCGATCATCAGCACCACCGGCAGAAGCAGGAAGATCGCTGGCCCGAACACGACGTAGCAGAGGTCGGCTATCCAGGAGCCGGGTGTGCCAAGCCAGTTCTCGGCTGGCCCGCCCGAGGCGGTGTTGAGCGACGGATCGCCCGAATGATAGGTCAGCAGCGCGACGAGCACGACGATCGCGGAAAGCAGGATCGCGATCGCACCGATCACCGCGCCGCTGCGCGCCGCACCCGCTTTTACCGTCTCGCGCCACAAGGGCGGCTGCGCCCGGCTAGCCATGATCTGTCCTCGATGTTCGCTGTCTGTACGCGCGGAATCATCGCTCTTGCCGAGTCCGGCGTCAAGGCGGCGGTACCCGGCGGCCAAAAAGCGGGCCATGGGGACGAACGGTTTTGATTTGGGCGGGGGCAGGGTCTAGGGCGGGGGGCATGGATCAAGCGGACGTCATCATCCTCGGCGGTGGCCTTGTCGGCAGCGCGCTCGCGGTCGCGCTCAACGCGCACGGTCTCACCTCGATCGTGATCGACATCGCCGACCCGGCGGTAATCCTGGCGGCCGGTTTCGATGGCCGGGCCTCGGCCATCGCGAGCGCGCCCCATCGGATGCTCGAGGCGATCGGTGTCGCCGAGCGACTGGCCGGGTTCGGGTGCCCGATCCAGGGAATCCGGGTCAGCGACGGGCTGGAGCCAGGCGCGCTCGATTTCGAGCCCGATGCGGACAGCGGCGCGCTCGGTCATATGTTCGAGAATCGTCGCCTGCGCCGGGCCCTGCTCGAGGCGGCCGAGGCGGCACCCGGCGTCGATGTGCGGATGAAGACGCGTGCCGTGGCGGTCGAGCGTGGCGAGCATGGCGTCGTCGCGACGCTTGATTCGGGTGCGGTGGTGCGCGCGCCGCTGCTGATCGCGGCGGAAGGGCGCAATTCGCCCACGCGGGACGCGGCGGGCCTGCGCGTCGCCCGGTGGACCTATGACCATACCGCAATGGTCACCTCGCTCCATCACGAGCACAGCCATGAGAATATCGCTTTCGAGATCTTCTATCCCGAAGGCCCGTTCGCGATCCTACCGCTCAATGACGACGAGGCCGGCCATCGCTCGGCGATCGTGTGGTCGGTCCGGCGCGATGCCGGGCCGGGCATGATGAAATTGTCCGACCGTGGGTGGCTTGCCGAGGCCGAGAAGCGCATGGGCGGTTTTCTCGGCAGGCTCGGACCGCTCGGACCGCGTTCGAGCTACCCGCTCGGCTTCCACCATGCCGCGACGATCACCGCGGATCGCCTCGCGCTGGTCGGGGACGCCGCGCACGGCATCCATCCGATCGCGGGGCAGGGCGTCAATGTCGGGTTCCGGGACGTCGCGACGCTGGTCGAGGTGCTGGTCGAGGGCAAGCGCCTCGGCCTCGATCTCGGCGATCCGCAGCTCCTCGCGCGGTACGAGCGCTGGCGCAGCCTCGATACCTTCATGGTCGCGGCGGCGACCGATGGGCTGACCCGGCTGTTCGGCATTCCCGGGCGCACCGCTTCGGCGGTGCGACGCTTCGGCTTGTCGGCAGTGCAGAAGCTGCCGCCGCTCAAGGATCGTTTCATGGCCGAAGCGCGGGGCGAAAGCGGTGACGTGCCGAAGCTGTTGCAGGGCATGACGGTCTAGCGCGATCGGCGAAAGGGGATCCAGTGAGCATCCTGTTGCCAGTCGCCGTTCTCGCCAGTCTTGCGGGTCAGGCCAGCCCTCCCGCAGATTCCCTCGCGCCGGCCGCTTCGGGCATGCTTCAATGCTATGCGCCCGATGTCGTGCGGCACCGCTGCCAGTCGCTGGCGGGCTAACCGCAAGCGCGCCGATGGCATGATCGACAACAGCGCCGTCGTGATGCTCTCTCCTTCTCCCTATGTCGTGATGGAGACGGTGACGCCGGTCGAGATCGATGCCGGCGCGGTATGCTGTGCGATCCGGAAGCAGGATATCGAAGCCGCGATCGTGTCGGTCGACGGAAAGAAGCTCGTCGAACCCTATGCGACCAACCTCCGTGCGCGGATCGCGGCCGGCATGAAGCCGGTCATCGATCATCGGATCTGCACGACCTATGTGCCCGATGGAGCACGCTTCATCGCCAGGGCCGTGATCGAGGGCAGTACCCAAACCACGACCGAGCAAACGGTGATCTGGGTATCTCCCGATGCCGGCTACACCGTCGCCCCCTAGCGAACGGTTTCGGCGATCCTGCGCTCGACCGCCTCGGTCCTGCCCGCCCTGCGCACCATGATGAAAGTGCCGGACAGGCGGCCCGCAATATCCCAGTGTCCGCTGATCTCCGTCCCGTCGGGCGTGATCGATCCGGCATAATGGACGGTATAATGCGCACGCGCCGGATCGTCATAGGATTTGACGAAGGTGACGATGCCGCCCTCGCGCCGTCCTTCCAGCCAGGCGTGGAGGACAGCGCTGCTGTCGTTCGCGCCGTCGCTCGGCTCGGTCGTTTCACCGGTCAGGAAGCCGCCATCGTCCCGCAGCGTCGCGGTGAAGGCGTTGGGGCGTCGACCGCGCGGATAATTGAAGATGCCGTCCCAGCCGCCGCTCAGATCGTCGGCGCCGCTCACGCCGATATCCGTCGCGCTTCCTCGGCGAGCATCACCGGCACGCCATGACGAAGCGGATAAGCCAGGCCGGCCGCCTCCGAGACGAGTTCCTGCGCAGCCTCATCGTAGCGCAGCGGCGAACGTGTCACCGGGCACACCAGCCGTTCGAGCAGCCACGGGTCGAGGCTCATCGCCCGATCCTCACTGGAGCGTCACCGAATCCTCGCCATCATGACGGCCGAAGAACTGCATCAGCTGGATAATGAGTTCGGCGCGATTCTCGATTCCCACCGCCTCGAGCAACGCCTGTTTTGCCGCCACGTCGAACGGCGCGATCTGGGCGATGCCGTTGACCAATGCCTCGTCGTCGAGCCGGTTCACCGCTTCCCAGTCGACCGCATAGCCCTGGGCATCGGCGAAGCGGCGCGATTCCATTTCAAGCGAGGAGCGCCGCGACAGCGACAGGACCTCCGCCTCGTCGGGCACGGGCAGCAGCTCGGCCTCGACCTGGCGGAACGCCGTCGTGACGTCGAGTTCGCGGCGGATCCGGAACAGCGACAGCCCTTCGAGCACGAGATTATAGCGCCCGTCCTCGCTTGCCTCGACCTCGGCGATGCGCCCGACACAGCCGATATCGAACAGGGGCGGGGCCTCGCCGGCGGCGAGCGGGCCGGGGCGGGGTTGTATCATCCCGATCCGCCGGTCGCGCGCCATCGAATCGGATACCATCGCCCGATAGCGCGGCTCGAAGATATGGAGCGGCAGATGCATGCCCGGGAACAACAGCGCGCCCGCCAGCGGAAAGATCGACAGCCGAGTGATGGTCGGCGAATCGGTCATCCGAACAGGATCGCAGACAAGCGCCGGCGCTGCGCCGAGACCCACGGATCCTCGAGCCCGACGACCTCGAACAGCTTGAGCAGCTGCTGGCGGGCAGCGCCCCCGTTCCATTCCTTGTCGGCCGCGATGATGCCGAGCAGCGAATCGGCCGCCGCATCGCGGTCGCCTGCCGCCATCTGGCCGCCCGCCAGCTCGAACTTCTTCTCGAGATTGTCCGGATTGGCCGCGACCTCGGCGGCAAGGCCGGCGAGGTCGTCCACCGGCCTGGCTTCCTTCGCCAGTGCGAGGGCCGATTTGGCGCGCTCGATCTCGGGCAGCTTCGCCAGGTCTTCGGGAAGCGCGGCGATCGCGGCATCCGCCTCATCGATCCGATTCGCGGCAACCAGCGCCCGCAGCCGACCGGAGAGGACTGCGGGATGATCGGGCGCCATTTCAACCAGCTGGTCGAAAACCGATAGCGCGCGTTCGGCCTCGCCCTCGGCCAGCATCGATTCGCCCATCGCGATCAGCGGCTCCAGCTCCGCCTCGGCCTGCGCGGCCTCGCTTTCGATCGGCAGCTGCTTCAGGATCTGGTCAAGCATCGCCTTCAGTTGCGATTCGCTGCGCGCGCTGGTCAGGTCGGCGACGAGCTGGCCCTGGAACATCGCATAGACCGTCGGGATCGACTTGATCTGGAATTGCGCCGCGATGAACTGATTCTTGTCGGTGTCGATCTTCGCGAGCACGACGCCCTTGTCGGCATATTCGGCCGAGACCTTTTCCAGGATTGGCGTCAGCGCCTTGCACGGACCGCACCATTCCGCCCAGAAATCGATGACGACGAGCTTCGTCATCGACGGCTCGACGACGTCGCGGCGAAAGCTTTCGACGGCTTCGCGTTCCGCCGCGGTCATTCCCAAACTGGCCAAGTGTCACTCCCGTGCTTCTATTGAGCGCCTTATGTGGTCGCTCCGCCTTACAAGCCAACCCTTTTCGTCGGTATCGCATCAGGGGCTTGCCGGACCGAAAACCCGATGCTAGAGGCCGCCCCCTTACCCGCCCGGTCCGCCGATCGGGCAGGCGCCAGAGCGGGCGTAGCTCAGGGGTAGAGCACAACCTTGCCAAGGTTGGGGTCGAGGGTTCGAATCCCTTCGCCCGCTCCAGTTTTCTTCAGGATCGATATCACCGAGACGGGTCGCGCAAGCGACTTCGTTTCGTTGCGCGCCAGCCCTGCGGAAAAGCTGGCCTGCTAAAAGGCGAATCCCTGCTGTGCCGGCGGGGAAGGAGACAGGTCGAGGCCCTCGATCGCCAGCATCCTCAGCTTCGACTCGGCGCCGCCCGGCGCGGAGAATCCGCCGATCTTGCCGCCTGCCGCCAGCACGCGATGACAGGGGATGATGAGCGGCACCGGGTTCGCCGCCATGGCCTGGCCGACATCGCGCGCCGCCTCCGGGCCGGCGCCCAGTTCCTTCGCGACCGCGCCATAGGTGGTCGTCTGCCCCCAGCCGAGTCGCCGTACGACCGCATAGACCTGGGCGAAAAATGGGTCCTGCGCGCCGAGATCGACCCTCACGCCGGAAAAATCCGTCTTCCGGCCCATGAAATAGTGCCGCGCCGCTGCGATGGTGTCCGCTATTTCGGGCGGCGGATCGGTGCGCATCGCCTGCGGGAAGCGACGAGCCAGCGCGCGCGCGGTCGAGTCGGCCGAACTGGCCGGGAGCCGGAAGCCAATGACGCCGGCCCGGCTCCAGGCGATCGCAGCCACGCCATGGGCGGTTTCGAACAGCTGATATCGGTGCACGGCTCCACTTCCTGCGCCAGGCGGCACGATCAGATCAGCACTCGACGACGTTCACCGCAAGCCCGCCCAGGCTCGTCTCCTTGTATTTGGAGCGCATGTCGTTGCCGGTCTGCCGCATCGTCTCGATCACCGCGTCGAGGCTGACGATATGCTCGCCGTCGCCACGCAGCGCGAGATAGGCCGCGTTGATCGCCTTGATCGCGCCCATCGTGTTGCGCTCGATGCACGGAATCTGGACCAGGCCGCCGATCGGATCGCAGGTCAGCCCGAGATTGTGCTCCATGCCGATCTCGGCCGCATTCTCGATCTGGCCGTTGCTCGCGCCCAGCGCCGCGGCGAGGCCCGCCGCCGCCATCGAGCAGGCAACGCCCACTTCGCCCTGGCATCCCATCTCGGCAGCCGAGATCGAGGCGCGCTTCTTGTACAGGAAGCCGATCGCCGCCGCCGTCGTCAGGAACAGCCGGCTGCCCTCGCGCGTCGGCGCGGCAGTGAACACCTCATAATATTTGAGCACCGCCGGGAGCACCCCGGCCGCTCCGTTGGTGGGCGCGGTGACGACCCGGCCGCCGGCGGCATTCTCCTCGTTGACGGCAAGCGCCCACAGGCTGACCCATTCGAACACGGTCGAGGGATCGCTGCGCGGGCCGCGCTGCATCAGCGTCTCGTGCAGGTCCTGCGCCCGGCGGCGAACCTTGAGCCCGCCGGGCAGGATACCGCCGGTCCGGCATCCGCGTGCGATGCATGCATGCATCGCCGCCCGGACATCGTCGAGAAAGGCTGTGGTCTCCTCCGCCGGGCGCCAGGCCAGTTCATTGGCCAGCACCACGTCGCCGATCCCGAGGCCGGTCACCTCGCCCTGCTCAAGCAGTTCGGCGCCGGAGGAAAAGGGGTGCGGCAGCGTGAAATTGATCCGGGCTTCCGGTGTCCCCTCGCGCAGGATCGCGCCGCCGCCGACCGAGAAATAGGTCGCTGTCTCGGCTTGTCCGTCCGCGAAGGTAGCGGTGAACTGCAGTGCATTGGCATGGCCGGCGAGAAATGCGCCGCGGCGGAACACCAGGTCGGTCGCCTCGATGAAGCGAACCGCCATGCGCCCCGCGAGCAGCAGCCGCCCTTCCGACCGAATCGCCGCCACCAGGTCAGGGATCGCGTCCGGGTCGACCGTCTCAGGGCTCTCGCCGGACAGGCCGAGCAGCACCGCGACGTCGGTCGAGTGGCCAAGGCCGGTCAGCGCCAGCGAGCCGAACAGGTCGCATTGCACCCGGTCGATGGCGCGATCGCCGCTGATTCGCTGCGCGAAGTCGAGCGCGGCGCGCATCGGCCCGACCGTGTGCGAACTCGAGGGCCCCACGCCGATGGTGAACAGCTCCGTCACGCTGATCGCGCGCGCGCTGTCGGGGCGCTCGGTGCCCGGTTCGATGTCGGAGATCATGGCAGGGCCGGGTTCGTCGTCATGCACGGGGGAGATAGCGCTGGGGATGGCTGCCGCACAACGCTTTCCCGGCCTGGTCCCCTCGGTCGGGATGAACCGGCCCTCGCTTGCGGCGTTCACCTCCCATGCCGTCCAGCGTCATTCGCGCCTTCGACTATGATCCCGCCGAGGAGCGGCTCGACATCGAGTTCGTGAGTGGCCGGCGCTATTCCTATCTGGCCGTGCCCGAACGCGTGGCCGATGCGCTGCGCCGCGCCGCGTCGAAGGGCGGATTCTTCAATCGCCGAATCCGCGACCGCTACGACTATGTCGAGCATGGCTGAGCGGCATCATCCCATGGGATGGAGGAACTGGTGGACCGAGGATACCACCACCGATCCCTCGCCGACGCCGGAAGCGACGCGCTTGACCGATCCCGCGCGCACGTCGCCGATCGCGAAGATGCCGGGCTTGCTGGTGGCATAGGCTGAAGTCGCGCCGGGCGCGTCGGGCCCGGTCTGCACGAACCCCTTGCTGTCGAGCGCTAGGCAGCCGTCGAGCCAGTCGGTATTCGGCTCGGCGCCGATCATCACGAACATGTTGGAAATGTCGCGACGCTGCACCGCGCCGGTCTTGCGGTTGGTCCAGGTCACGTGGCGGAGATAGGAATCGCCCTCCAGCGCGGTGACTTCGCTATCGGTGTGGAGCGTGATCTGAGTCGAGGAGGCGATGCGCTGGACGAGATAGTCGGACATCGTCGCCGCAAGGCCCGGCGCACGGACGAGAATATGCAGATGGCGCACGGTGCGTGACAGGAACACCGCTGCCTGGCCGGCCGAATTCCCTCCGCCCACCACCAGCACCTCCTCGCCGGCGCACAGATTGGCCTCCATCGCCGTGGCGGCATAGTGGATGCCCTGACCCTCGAACGCCGCATAATGGGGTACGTCGAGCCGGCGATAGCGCGCGCCACTGGCGATGATCACCGAGCGGGCGGCAATGCGCTGGCCGCCTTCCAGCACGATCCCATAAGGACGGGTGCTGCAATCGAGCGCCGTCGCCGGCCGCGCGATCGCGAGGCGTGCGCCGAACTTTTGCGCCTGCACCTGCGCACGGCCCGCCAGCGCCTGGCCTGAAATGCCGGTGGGAAAGCCGAGATAATTCTCGATCTTCGAACTGGTGCCGGCCTGTCCGCCGGGCGCCATCCCCTCGATCACGATCGTGTCGAGCCCCTCGGACGCGGCATAGACCGCGGCGGCGAGGCCGGCAGGCCCGGCGCCCACCACCACGACGTCATGAAGGCGGTCCGGATTGAGTTGCTCGGTCAGGCCGAGTGCGTCGGCCAGCTCGGGGGTGCTGGGGTTGCGCAGGGGCGGCGCGCCGGTCGCGATCACCACGGGCAGCTGATCCGGCGTGAGCGCGAAGCAATCGAGAAAGCCGCCCGCGTCAGGATCGGTATCGATGTCGAGCAGGCGGTGAGGATAGGCGTTGCGCTCGAGGAAGCGCTGCAGGCGGAGCGTGTCGGCCGCATGCCCCGATCCGATCAGCGTCACGCCGCCATGGCTGTGCCGGATCAGCCCGACACGGCGCAGGATGAAGGCGCGCATGATGATCTCGCCGATATCGGCCTCGGTCGAGACCATGCGGCGGAAATTGGTGCGGCTGATCCGCAGCACCCGGCCGTCCTCGCCGACGCGCCCGGTCACCAGGATCTCGCGCTCGTTGAACAGGTCGAGCTCGCCGGTGAATTGGCGGGCATGATGCGTGGTGAAGACTTCCTGGGTGCCGCGCTCGTCGGTATCGAGCACGTCGATCGATCCGGCGAGCACGACGAAGAAATCGACGTTGCGCTGGCCCCGCGCGTACAGGACGTCGCCTTTCGCAACTGCTTCCTCCCGGCCATAGGGCATCATCCGCGCGACGTGCTGCTCGCCCAGCACCGGAAAGGTCTGCGCCTCCCGCTCATAGGGATCGCTTGGATCGATTCCGGTTCGTGCCGCTGCCATGGTCGCTCCCGCCTTTGTCGCGCGGCGATTGTAGCAGCGGCGGGGCTCTTCGCGAAGGCCGGCTTCGGGCCTAGGATGACGCCATGACCAACGGCATGATTCGCGCCGGTATCGGCGGCTGGACCTACGAACCCTGGCGCGGGACCTTTTTCCCCGAGGGGCTCGTGCAGAAGCGCGAACTGGAATTCGCTTCGCGCGCGGTGACGGCGATCGAGGTGAACGGCACCTATTACAGCTCGCAAAAGCCCGCCACCTTTGCTGCCTGGGCGAAGACTGCACCCGATGGCTTCGTGTTCAGCGTGAAGGCGTCGCGCTTCTGCACCAACCGCAAGGTCCTGGCGGAGGCGGGCGAGTCGGTCGCGAAATTCGTCGGGCAGGGCATCGTTGAGCTCGGCGACAAGCTCGGCCCGATCCTGTGGCAGTTCATGGCGACCAAGAAGTTCGATGCGGCGGATTTCAGCGCCTTCCTCAAGCTGCTGCCGGCGTCGCAGGACGGCGTTGCGCTCCGCCACGCAATCCAGGTGCGGCACGAAAGTTTCGCGGTGCCCGAGTTCATCGCCATGGCGCGCGAGGCCGGCGTCGCGATCGTCTTTGCCGATTCGGCGGCATATCCGGCGATCGCCGACATAACCGGCGATTTCGTCTATGTGCGGCTGGAAAATGCGGTGGAAGCCGAGCCGGCGGGCTACAGCCCCGCCGCGCTCGACCGCTGGGCCGATGCGGCCAGGACCTGGGCCGCCGGAGGGCAGCCGGAGGGGTTGCCCTATGTCGGCAGGGATATGGCCGCGGCGGTGCCGCGCGATACCTTCGTCTTTTTCATCAACGGGGCGAAGGTCCGCGCCCCGGCCGGCGCGCTCGCATTGCTGGAGCGCCTGAAAGCCGCCTGATCACCGCGTCGGGGCGATGCGCGGCACCGGCGCGCCCTGGCCGAGAATGGCTGCGGTTTCGATTGCGTCGAGTGCCTGGCGCGCGCCGATATAGCGCCGAGCCGCCTTCGTCCAGCGATCGGCCTGGGCAGCCCCCGGCATTCGCGCGACCTCGGCCAGCGCCGCCTCGACCTGGCCTGCCTCAAGCATGCGTCGCGCCCGCGCCAGGCGGTCGGCCGGCAACGGGGAGGGCGTGTCCGCCCGATGCAGCACGACCAGATTGCCCAGTTCGCGTCGGAAGCTGGTGAACCAGCCGTCGCTTGCCGCGCCCGTCCGCAGTTCGGCAGCGATCGCGTCGAGCCCGACGCGCAGGTCCTCGATTGTCACGGGATCCTGCGCTGCCTGGATGATCGTTCCCGCCGCCTGAGGCTGGCCCGGCCCGAAGCGATCCCGCAACTGCTCCGCGAGATAGCCGAGTGGTTGGCCGCGATCGATCTGGCGCCGCGCGGCGAAGGCGATCATCAGCCCCTCCGCGCGCGTGGCATAGCCCGAGGCGGCGCGCGCCTGGCTTCCGACGCTCGCGGTGCGCGCTTCCAGATCGGCAAGGCGCGCGGCGAGGTCGTTCTCGCGGGTCGAGAGCGCGTCGAGGTCGATCGCCGGCGGTGGGGCTGTGCCCGTCCCGGGGACGATCACCACCGGAGTCTGCTTCCCGTCACTGCCCGCCGCGATCGGCAACGTGACGGTGGCAACCGGCTTGGCGCCGAACCATTGCGGGAAATAATGCAGGACCAGCGCCATCGCGGCGAGGCCGGCTAGAAAGGCGGTCCCGCCAAGGATCGCCACGGTCCGCCAGCCCAGCTTGCGAGGGGGCGCCGTCAAGGTCGGCTGGTCGTCGCTCATGCCGCCTTATCCCCGGGCATGCCTGCCCGGTCAATCGCGCGCGCGCATCGCCTCGATCGCGGCCGCGATCAGGGCCGGGTCACTGGGTTCGGTGGCGACGGTCGTCATGGTCCATCCCGTCCCGGCGGCAGCCGCGACCGCGGCGCTGATCGCGGCAATGCCGATGGCGGATCGCGGCAGATCATGCTCGGCCAGCAGCGCCCCCAGGCGGCGGGCGGCGCGGGCGGAGTGAAGCAGCGCGATCGAGCCCGCAAGGCGGCCGAGCGCTGCCCTGCCGATCGACTGCACCTCGCTGGCATAGACCGGGATGACCTGTGCGACCGTGCCTCCGGCCTCGACGGTTCGGTCGCGCCCGGCCAGATGAAGCGCGCGCGATACGCCGCTGGCCTCCGTCAGCGCCAGCAATGCTGCCGCATCCGAGGTGCCGGACGCCATGACGTCAAAGCCAGCGAGACGTGCGGCTTCCGCCGTTTTCGCTCCCACCGCGAGCACGGGCAAGTGACGCAATGTGTCGAGTCCGGACCCGCCGAAGCGAACGGCATTGGCGCTCGTCAGCAGCAGGGCATCGAAACCCGCGGGGTCGGGCGCCGTCCAGTCGAGCGCGCGCACGACGAAAAGCGGCAGCCGGATCGCGGGGAGGCCCGCCGCCTCGACCAGCGCCGCGGTCGCCGCGTTGCCCGGCTCGGGGCGCAGCACCGCCAGTGGCGTCATGCCGCGAACAGCTGCCGTACAGACGGTGGCGCGCGGCCGAGCAGGTCCTGCGCCAGCGCGGCGGCAAAGCCGCCATCCCCGGCCCCGCCACATGCCTCGCCGACGACATGCGCGCTGCCGTCTTCGGCGAGCAGCTCGGCGCGGATCGTCACCTGTGCTCCGTCGAGGGTCGCCAGTGCTGCCACCGGCGAGTGGCAATCCGCCTGCAGCGCGGCAAGCAACGCGCGCTCGATCAGCACGCAGCGATGCGTTGCCGGGTGATCGATCGCAGTGATCCAGGCGAGCGCGCGCGCATCACCGGCGCGTGCCTCGATCCCGACCGCGCCCTGCGCCGGTGCCGGCAGCATGACGTCATCCGGTATCGCGACGCCGATATCGCCACGCCCCAGCCGGTCGAGCCCGGCGGCGGCCAGCAGCGTGGCATCGACGTCGCCGGCCGCCACCTTGGCCAGCCGCGTGTCGACATTGCCCCGGAACAACACGGTTTCCAGGTCGGGCCGCAGCCGCTTGAGTTGGGCGCTGCGCCGCGGCGAACTGGTCCCCACCACTGCGCCCCGGCGCAACGCATCGATGCTGTCGGCGCCGATCAGCCGGTCACGGACATCGGCGCGCGCCAGCATCGCCACGATGCGGATCGCTTCGGGGCGGATCGTCTCGACATCCTTCATCGAATGGACCGCGCAATCGATCTCGCCGTCGAGCAGCGCGCGGTCGAGTTCCTTGGTCCACAGCGCCTTGCCGCCAATCTCGGCCAGCGCACGATCCTGCACCCGGTCGCCGGTGGTCCGAATCGGCACGATCTCCACCGCTTCCTCCTGCCAGCCATGCGCTGCACAAAGGGCGCTGCGCACCAGGCGCGCCTGGACAAGGGCCAGGGGGGAGCCGCGGGTGCCGAGGCGAAGAAGGGGATTGGTCAAGACAGGCTCCGTTCGGGCAGCGTCTGCTCAGGCGCGGCTCTTCTCCGCCCGGGTTAGAAGAAAGCACCGCCCTTCGACAAGCTTGGGGCGAATCGTTAGGGAAGCGCGATGGCGATCATCCTTGGCCTCGAATCGAGCTGCGACGAAACCGCGGCAGCCCTTGTCACGAGCGAGCGCACCATCCTTGCCCACCGGTTGCTCGGCCAGGAGGCAGCGCATCGCCCTTATGGTGGCGTCGTCCCGGAGATCGCCGCACGGGCGCATGTCGAGGCGCTGATCCCGCTGGTCGAGGAGACGCTCGCCGATGCCGGGTTGACCCTGGCCGAGGTCGACGCGATCGCGGCGACAGCGGGCCCCGGGCTGATCGGTGGCGTCATGGTCGGGCTCGTCACCGGCAAGGCGCTCGCCCATGCCGTCGGCAAGCCGCTGGTTGCAGTCAATCATCTGGAGGGGCATGCGCTCTCGCCGCGCCTGTCCGATCCCGATCTGGAATTTCCCTATCTGCTGCTGCTCGTGTCGGGGGGGCATTGCCAGTTGCTGCTGGTCGAGGGCGTCGGGCGCTATCGCCGGCTTGCCACCACGATCGATGATGCGGCCGGCGAGGCGTTCGACAAGACCGCCAAGCTGCTCGGTCTCGGCTTTCCCGGCGGACCGGCCGTTGAGCGCGCCGCTGCGCTCGGCGATCCCGCCGCCGTCCCGCTGCCGCGCCCGCTCAAGGGCTCGGCTGAGCCGCATTTCTCCTTTGCCGGGCTGAAGAGCGCGGTCGCCCGCGCCCGCGATGCCGGCAGCTGGAGTGCGGAGGACATTGCCGCCTCCTTTCAGGCGGCGGTGGTCGATTGCCTGATCGACCGCACCAGCCGGGCGCTCGAGCGCGCCGATGGCGCGACCGCGCTGGTCGTGGCGGGCGGCGTCGCCGCCAATGGCGCAGTCCGCGCCGCGCTGCGGCAACTCGCCGAAACGCACGGCCTGCGCTTCGTAGCGCCGCCGCTCTGGCTCTGCACCGACAATGGCGCGATGATCGCCTGGGCCGGGGCGGAGCGCTTCGCTGCCGGCCTGACCGATCCGCTCGACATGCCCGCCCGGCCGCGCTGGCCGCTTGATCCGGGCGCGGAAGCGGTGCGCGGCGCTGGAGTGAAGGCATGAAGATCGGCGTAATGGGCGGTGGCGCCTGGGGAACCGCCTTGGCCAGCGTTGCGGCCCGGGGCGGTGAATCGGTGTTGCTCTGGGCGCGCGAGCCGGAGGTGGTGGAGGCGATCAACGCGACGCACGAGAACCCGCTGTTCCTTGCCGGGGTGGCGCTGCCCGCCTCGATCGAGGCGACGGGGTCGCTCGCCGCGCTGGCAGCATGCGAGGCGCTGCTGGTCGTCGTGCCGGCCCAGCATATCCGCGCCGTCCTTGCCGAAACGCCGGTTGGCGACACGCCCCTGGTGCTCTGCGCCAAGGGGATCGAGGCCGGCTCACGGTTGCTGGTCGGAGAGGTTGCGCGCGCGGTACACCCCGGCGCGCCGATCGCGGTGATTTCCGGCCCGACCTTCGCGATCGAGGTTGCGCAGGGCATGCCGACCGCGGTCACCCTCGCCTGTGCCGATGAAGCGCTCGGCGCCCGGCTTGCGGACCGCCTCGCGGGCCCGGCTTTTCGGCCCTATGCCTCTTCGGACGTCGTCGGTGCCGAGATCGGCGGGGCAGTCAAGAACGTGCTCGCGATTGCCTGCGGTGTCGTCCAGGGCGCCGGGCTCGGCCAGAATGCCCGTGCGGCGCTGATAGCGCGCGGCTTTGCCGAGATGACGCGTTTCGGCATGGCGCGCGGGGCGCGGGCTGAAACCCTGTCCGGCCTGTCGGGGCTGGGCGATCTCGTGCTGACCTGCTCCTCGACCAGTTCGCGTAACTTCTCGCTCGGGGTCGGACTGGGGCAGGGCAAGGATGCGCGGGCCTTGCTGTCGGATCGCCGTACCGTCGCTGAAGGCGCCTTCACGGCGCCGGTGTTGCGCGAGGCGGCGGCCGAGGCAGGCGTCGACATGCCGGTCACCGAGGCGGTCTGTGCCCTGCTCGACGGTGCCGATGTGCGCGAGGTGGTCGGTGCGCTCCTTGCCCGGCCGCTTACCCGGGAACATCACTGATGCGGTGGGCAGCGCTGCTCAAGGGGATCAATATCGGGGGCAAGAAGATCCCGATGGCTGATCTGAAGGCGGTGGTCGAAGGGCTTGGCCATGGTGACGTCAAGACTTTGCTCGCTTCCGGCAATGTCGTCTTCACCTGCGCGGAGACGGAGGGCGCGGCGCTGGAGAAGCAGCTCGAGGCGGCGCTCGGGAAATATGGCCTGAAGACTGACGTCGTCCTTCGCAACGGAGTCGAACTGGCGGCGGTGATTGCCGGCAATCCCTTTCCCGACGCTGCGACGGACCATCCCAACCACCTGCTGGTATCCTTCCACCGGGATCCCGTGCCCGAGGGGCTGATCGCGAAGCTTACGGAAATCTATGACGGGCCCGAACGGCTGAAGGCGGTCGGCCGCGAACTCTATATCGATTTTCCCGATGATGTCGGCCATTCAAGGCTCGGTCCGGCCATGGCCAAGCTCAAATTTCCCAGCCTGGCGACGATGCGCAACTGGAATACCGTGGGAAAGCTGGCCGGGCTGCTCGGTTGACGGCGGGCGGTTAGAAATCGACCGCGATGCCCTTCAATTCCCAATCGCCATAGCGCGTCGGATTCAGGCCGAGCGGATCGCTTTCAGCGGATTCGGCCGGCTTCGGATCGGGCTGTGGCACCGGCGGGCTCTTGGAAAGATAGGCTGGCGGCTTCACATGTGGCGGGCGGCGGCCCATGGCGGTCTTCCTGGATGCGGCGTGACTCGTCACATCATCCCGTAAGCGCGCGAGTTCAAGCGATTTGACCAAGAATCCCTCCCAGCCCCGGCAAACGCCGTCCGATCCGCCCGGCGTTCCCGCCCGTCGCGCCGCCCTGAAGCTGCTGGATGCCGTGCTGCGCCAGGGCCTGCCGCTGGAGGCAGCGCTCGACCGGGCGACTCAGGGAATCGATCGCGGCGACGATCGCGCGCTCGCCCATGCCATCGCCGCGGAAACGCTGCGCCGCCTGCCCGATCTCGATGCGTTGATCGATTCCGCCACGCAGCGCCCGCTGCCGGATGACGCCAAGGCGCGCTTCGCGCTGCGCATCGCGCTGGTCCAGGCGCTGGCGCTCGGCACGCCGCCGCACGCCGCGATCTCGACCGTGCTGCCGCTGGTGGATGGCGGCCCACGCAAGCTCGTCCATGGCGTGTTCGGCACGCTGATGCGCGGCCAGGCGACCCTGCCCGAATTTCCGACGCTCCCCGCCGATGTGGAGGCGCGCTGGCAATCGGCCTGGGGGGAAGCGAAGGTCGAGGCGGCCGAGCACGCGATTGCGGCCCCACCGCCGCTCGATC
Source organism: uncultured bacterium (assembly GCA_903884945.1). Lineage (GTDB taxonomy): Bacteria > Pseudomonadota > Alphaproteobacteria > Sphingomonadales > Sphingomonadaceae > Sphingomonas. The sequence continues at coordinate 43,614 of CAISGR010000050.1, read as the reverse complement.
TCACCCTTGCCGATCCATCGGCAACGGCGGCCATGGCCGACGCGGTTGGCGGCATCTCGCTGCTGCCCGGGCACATCCGGCTTGCCAGCGCGCATGTTCCCGAACTGCCCGGGTTCGAGGAAGGCAGCTGGTGGGTGCAGGATATCGCTGCCTCGCTGCCGGCCCGACTGATCGGCCGGGGCACCGGCACTGCGCTCGATCTGTGTGCCGCACCCGGTGGCAAGACGATGCAGCTCGCCAGCGCCGGATGGCGTGTCACCGCAGTCGATTCCTCGGAAAGTCGTCTGGCGCGACTTCGCGACAATCTCGTACGCACGCATCTGGCGGCGGACGTCGTCGCAGCCGATCTGCTCAAATGGTCGCCGCGCGAACCGGCGGACGCCGTGCTGCTCGATGCGCCGTGCAGCGCGACCGGCATCTTCCGCCGGCATCCCGATGTACTTCACCGCGTGAATCCGAAGGTGATCGCTGAAATGGCCCGGGTCCAGGCGCAGCTGCTCGCGCGTGTCGCCAATTGGGTGCGGCCGGGCGGGATGCTGGTCTACGCGACCTGCTCGCTCGAGCGCGCCGAGGGCGAAGACCAGATCATCGCCTTTCTTGGCAGTCGCCCCGATTTCACGGTCGAGCGCGTCCGCGAGGAAGAACTTCCGGCCGGAATCGCGCCGAACCTGAGTGGTTGCGTCCGTACCGTGCCCGGCATGCTCGCCGATCAGGGTGGATGTGACGGCTTCTTCATTGCCCGGATGCGCCGCACGACCTGATCTTCCTTCCTCCGGGCAATCACGAGCATTGCGGCTGGTGAGGACGGACCCTAAGGATTCTGTCATGCAGCAGCCCGTTCGTATCGCCCCTTCGATCCTCTCCGCCGACTTCGCGCGCCTGGGCGAGGAGGTGCGTGCGATCGATACGGCGGGGGCCGACTGGGTCCATGTCGACGTGATGGACGGGCATTTCGTCCCGAACATCACGATCGGCCCCGCCGTGGTGAAGGCGATCCGCCCGCACACGACCAAGCCGCTCGACGTGCATCTGATGATCGCGCCGGTCGATGCGTTCCTCGATCAGTTCGCGGAGGCGGGCGCCGATATCATCAGCATTCATGTCGAGGCGGGACCACACACGCATCGCAGCCTCCAGCACATCCGCAAGCTTGGCAAGCGCGCCGGCGTTGTGCTCACGCCGCAGACCCCGGCCAAGGCGCTCGATTATCTGATCGAGGAAGTCGATCTCGTGCTGGTGATGAGCGTCAATCCCGGCTTCGGCGGGCAAGGTTTCATCCCGAGCGCGCTGCGCAAGATCGAAAGCATCCGCAAGATGATCGACAAGGCCGGGCTGGCGGTCGACCTCGAGGTCGATGGCGGGATCGACGCGGTCACCGCGCGCGCGGCGATCGCCGCGGGTGCGGACGCGCTGGTTGCCGGCACTGCCACCTTCCGTGGCGGCCCCGCCGCCTATGCCGCCAACATTGCCGCGCTGAGGGGCGGGTGAGCGACGACGACCGCGATACCGGCGCCGACGGCATCGACGAAGGCAAGCGGCTGATCCGACTGGGCGGTGACAAGGGACTTTCGCTTGCCGAACGCATCACCGAACGCTTCCATCGTCTCACCTGGCGCACGCCGATTCACGGCATGCGCCTGAAGGGCCGTCATCCGCTCAAGCTGATCGCGGTTCCTGACGATCCCCTTCTCGGGGATCCGCGTCGCGGTCATGCCCTGCTCGACGGGAGGCTGACCTTTCGTGGCGAGACGAGGACGATCGCGGGTCTCAATCTGGCCAAGCCCGATTTCCCACGCCCCTTCAGCGATTATTTCCACAGTTTCCTCTGGCTGCGCGATCTCTCGACCGTAGCGACGCGAGCACAGGCGACGCCGATCGCCGAGGATCTGATGCGCCGCTGGCTCGCCCAGCATGCCGATACCGTCAGCGAACCCGCCTGGCGCGCCGACCTCTGGGGCCGGCGCATCCTGTTCTGGACGGCGCACGCCCCGCTGATCCTGTCCAGCACCGACCTGGTCTATCGCAGCCTCGTGCTCAATACGCTGGCGCGGGGCGCGCGGCATATCGATCGCGGCGCGGACAAGCTGCCGCCCGGCGCGCCGCGCGTTGCAGCGCTGTGCGGCGTGGTCGCGGCCGGGCTGCTGATCCCGGGCAGCGACGGGCGGCGCGCGGGGATGGAAGCCGCGCTGTCCAAGGCCCTGTCGGTATCGGTGTTCGAGGATGGCGGCAGCGTCGCGCGCTCGCCCGTCGCCCAGCTCGACATCATCATGCTGCTGACCAATCTGCGCGAGGTCTATGCCGCCCGCCGCCTGCCCGAGCCGCCCGCCATCGCCGCGGTGCTGGCGCGCATGGTCCCGGCGCTGCTCGGCGTGTGCCATGGCGATCGGGGGCTTTCCAGCTGGCAGGGCGGTGGCCCTGTTTCCGGCGAGACGATCGCCCAGGTGATCGAGGCGACGGGAATCCGCGCGCGGCCGCTCCGCCAGGCGCGGGACTGGGGCTATCAGCGTTTGGCGGCCGGGCCGGCCGTGCTGATCATGGATGCGGCGCCGCCGCCGGTCGCCCGGCTGGTCGAGGGCGGCTGCGCCTCGACGCTCGCCTTCGAATTCTCCGACGGGCCGAACCGGCTGATCGTCAATTGTGGTGGCGCGCGTGCCGCGGTCGCGCAGATTCCGGCGGCACTCGCCGATGGTCTGCGCACCACGGCGGCGCATTCGACGCTGATCGTCGGCGACAGCAACTCGACTGCGATCCACGCCGATGGCACGCTCGGCCGCGGTGTCGCAGAAGTCGAGCTGACGCGGCAGGAGAGCGAGACATCGAGCCGGATCGAGGCGAGCCATGATGGCTATGCACGGCGCTATGGCTTCCTTCACCGTCGCCAGATCGTGCTCTCCAGCGACGGACGCGAGGTGCGTGGCGAGGATATGCTCCTGCCCGCCAGCAAGAAGCGCAAGCTGGCTGCCACTGCCTTTGCGATCCGGTTCCATCTCGGTCAGGGCGTCGCCGTCTCGCCGACCGCCGACGGAATGGCGGCGTTGCTGCGCCTCCCGGGCGGCGTGCTGTGGCAGTTCCGCTGTCGCGGCGGCACGCTTGCGATCGAGGACAGCCTGTGGATCGATGCGGATGGCCGGCCGCAATCGACTCACCAACTCGTCGTCTCGGGCGAAGCGCCTGCGGGCGGTGCAAGCGTCAGCTGGGCCTTGAAGCGCGCGACCTGAGGTTGCAGAGGGGCGCGCGACTCCTCACCGCGTTCGCTCATGGCGAACGATCAGCCGGAAGATTTCCATGGCCGCCATCAAGATTACCCGCGCCCTCCTGTCGGTCTCCGACAAGACCGGCATCGTCGAACTCGGCCAGGCGCTGGCCCGGCACGGAGTGGAGCTGGTTTCCACCGGCGGCACCGCCAAGGCGCTGCGCGAGGCCGGGCTCGAGGTTCGCGACATTTCCGATCTCACCGGCTTTCCCGAGATGATGGACGGGCGGGTGAAGACGCTGCACCCCAAGGTCCATGGCGGCCTGCTCGCGGTACGCGACGATCCGGCGCATGTCGCGGCGATGGTCGAGCACGATATCGGTGCGATCGACCTCGTGGTCGTGAACCTCTATCCCTTCCTCCAGACCGTGATGAAGGGCGCCGACCGCCCCGAGATCATCGAGAATATCGATATCGGGGGCCCATCGATGGTCCGCTCGGCCGCGAAGAACCACGCCTTCGTCGCGATCGTCACGGATCCGGCTGATTATCCCGTGCTGGTTGCCGAGATGGATGCGTCGGGCGGCGCCACCACGCTCGATCTGCGCAAGCGCCTCGCCGCGCGCGCCTTTGCCGCGACCGCTGCCTATGACGGCATGATCGCCAGCTGGTTCGGCTTTGCCGATCAGGGCGAGGCCTTCCCGGAAACGCTGCCGATCACGCTCAAGCGCGGTGCCGCGCTGCGCTATGGCGAGAATCCGCACCAGAAGGCAGCCTTCTACACGGCCACCGGCCCTCAGGCGCGCGGAGTCGGCCAGGCGCGTCAGGTGCAGGGCAAGGAACTCAGCTACAATAATTATAACGATGCCGATGCCGCGCTCGAACTGGTCAGCGAATTCCGCAACGCCGCGCCGACGGTCGTTATCGTCAAGCACGCGAATCCGTGCGGCGTCGCGACCGCGGCGACGATCGAGCAGGCCTATGCCGAGGCGTTCGCCTGCGACACCGTCTCGGCGTTCGGCGGCATCATCGCGCTTAACCGCGCACTCGATGAAGCCACAGCGCGGGCGATCTCTGGCATCTTCACCGAAGTCGTGATTGCTCCGGATGCCGACGAGGCAGCGCTCGCCATCTTCGCCGCGAAGAAGAATCTGCGGCTGCTGCTCACGGGCGAACTGCCCGATCCGGCGCGCGCCGGCATCATGGCCAAGTCGATCACCGGCGGCTGGCTGGTCCAGACCCGCGACAATGGCGCGGCGCACGATCTGAAGGTCGTGACCAAGCGCCAGCCGACCGAGGCGGAGCTGGCCGATTGCCGCTTCGCCTGGACGGTCGCCAAGCACGTCAAGTCGAACGCGATCGTCTATGCGCGGGACGGTGCCACCGCCGGCATCGGCGCCGGCCAGATGAACCGGCTTGAATCCGCCCGGATCGCCGCCTGGAAGGCGAAGGACGCGGCCGACAAGGCAGGCTGGGCAACGCCGCGGACGATCGGCTCCGCGGTCGCGTCGGATGCCTTCTTCCCCTTTGCGGACGGCCTGCTGGCGGCGGTCGAGGCCGGTGCCACCGCCGTGATCCAGCCCGGTGGCTCGATTCGCGACGATGAAGTCATCGCTGCGGCCGATGCGGCGGGTCTGGCCATGGTCTTCACCGGGATGCGCCACTTCCGCCACTGAGCGGGACGGTGCTCAGGTCGGCAGGGTTGCCTCTTCCACCGAGGGGATCTTGCCGAAGAGCGCCCTGTCGGCGGGGCGGAACGCCCAGCGGGACAGGACGAAGAGATAGGTCGCCGCCATGGCCGGGATGCCGAACAATACCTCGGCCCATTCGAGCCGCTTGGGCAGCCAGGTGAAGACGGTGCCGACGATGATCCCGGCGAGCGCCGCCCAGAGCAGGGGAAGGCGGAATCCCGAAACGCGCGCCTTGAGCAGGTGCGACAACAGCGTCGATTTGACGATCGAGCCCAGCCCGAGCGAAACCAGCAGGGCGAGGGCCGGGCCCGCCGCCTGGTAGTTCACCGGCCAGCCGATGGCGCGCATCGCGAAGATCAGGCCGAAGCTCAGCGCCACCTGGAAGCTCAGCATGCCGAGCGAGATCATCAGGTTGCGTACGCGCGCGATATAGACCAGCGCGGATTCGCAGACTGCGCCCGTCGAGGCGGCCGCCTCGGCGGTGAGCAGGAAGGCCAGGGCGGCGGTGCCGGCCACGAATTGCGGCCCGACCACGCCCATCACGGCTTCGCCCGGGATCGATCCGATGAAGGCCAGCCCCACCTGTGCCGCGAGAATCCAGAAACCGACCTGTCGAACCTGGGCGGCGACGGCGGCGAAGTCCTTCCGGGCAAGGCTCGCGGTGATCACCGGGCCCAGGATCGGATCGAAGCTGGTCTTGAGCTTGGCGGGGATCGAGGCGACCTGCTGCGCCATATAATAGATGCCGACGATCTTCGGCTCGAACATCACGCCCAGGATGAAGCGATCGACGTTGCGGGTGCCCCATTCGATCGCATCGGCGCCGGCCAGCGGCACGTTGCGGCTCGCGAGCGCGAAGAGATGCGGGAGGTGCGGCCGCCAGCCGCGGGGCAGGCCATAGCTGCGCATGAACGGAATCAACGAGGCGACCAGCGCCGCCGCCATCGACAGCATGTAGGACAGGATCAGCCCGTCGCGCAGCGAGACGAACGAGAAAATATAGGCGCCGGCGCTGATCGTCCATGGCTCGACGATCGCCCGTGCGGTCACCGTCGCCTTGACGTTGCGGCGATAGGCCAGCGCGGCAAGGCTGACGTCCGACCAGGCGACCGCCACCACGATGCATGGCAGCCAGCGATCCATCCCCGCGATCGCGCTGTTGGGATACATGATCTCCGGAATCGCGATCAGGATGCCGCTGGCCACCAGCGACGCGATGAACGCCACTGCCAGCGCATCCCATACGACATGGACATGCGGCCGATCGGAGGATGACAGCGCCTGGGCCAGCCCGCGCTTCAGGCCCAGCGTCGCGAGCAGGGCGGCCAGTTCGACCACCACCACCGCCAGCGCGAACCGGCCGACGATATCCGGGCCATAGACGCGCCCGGCGATGAACAGGAAGGGCAGCCGCGCCGCGAGGCGGAGGAGGAAGCCGATGATATTGGTCCGCCCGCCCTTGGCGAGGGCGTTGATGTCTTCGGTGCCGCCCGGCGCGGCGGCGTCGCCAGCGCTCAATGCGCGGCTCCCCAGCTCGGCCCGACGCCGATCTCGATGCCGAGCGGCACGCTGAGCGTCACGGCCGGCTCGGCGGCGGTTGCCATCACGCGTTCGATCACCGGGCGCGCCGCATCGACATCGGCTTCGGGCAGTTCGAACACGAGTTCGTCATGCACCTGCAGCAGCATGCGGACGTTCGGCAGGCCGGCTTCGAGCAGGGCCGGACCCATCCGCACCATCGCGCGCTTGATGATGTCGGCGCTGGTGCCCTGGATCGGCGCGTTGATCGCGGCGCGCTCGGCGCCCTGTCGCTCATGCTGGATCTTCGACTTGAGCCGCGGGAAATGCGTCTTTCGGCCGAACAGCGTCTCGGTATAGCCCTTGTCGCGCGCCTTTTCGGTCGTCTCGACGATATAGTGGTTGATGCCCGGGAAGCGCTCGAAATAGCGATCGATCATCGCCTGCGCCTCGTCCGCCGTGACATCGAGGCGGCCGGCCAGGCCCCAGCGCGAAATGCCGTAAAGAATCGCGAAGTTGATTGTCTTGGCGCGGCCGCGGGTGTCGCGATTGACTTCGCCGAACAGCTCCTGCGCGGTCATGCTGTGGATGTCGGCGCCGTCGGCGAATGCCTGTTTCAGCGCCGGCACGTCCGCCATATGCGCCGCGAGCCTGAGCTCGATCTGCGAATAGTCGGCCGCGAGCAGCACATTGCCCGGCTCGGCGACGAAGGCGTCGCGGATCTGCCGGCCGATCTCGGTGCGGATAGGGATGTTCTGCAGGTTCGGATCGGTCGAGGAGAGCCGGCCGGTCTGGGCGCCGGTCAGCGAATAGCTGGTATGGACACGGCCCGTCTCGGGGTTGATCTGCGCCTGCAGCGCATCGGTATAGGTGGATTTCAGCTTGGACAGCTGACGCCACTCGAGCACCCGCGCCGCGATCACGCGCCCGGGCGAGTCCTTGTCGGCCGCGATCCGCTCGAGCTCGTTCACGTCGGTCGAGTAGACGCCGGACTTGCCCTTGCGGCCGCCCTTGATCCCCATCCGCTCGAACAGCACGTCGCCGAGCTGCTTCGGGCTGCCGATCGTGAAGGGGCCGCCGGCCAGGCCGTGGATCTCGGTCTCCAGCGTCGCGATCGAGTGGGCGAATTCAGTCGAGAGCTGCGCCAGCCGCTCGCGGTCGACCTTGATGCCGTGCCGCTCCATCTGCGCGATGACGGGCGCGAGCGGACGATCGACCATCTCGTAGACTCGGGTGGCCCCCTCCGCGACGAGTCGCGGCTTGAACCGCCGCCACAGCCGAAGCGTCACATCGGCATCTTCAGCGGCATAATGCGTCGCTGCCTTCAGGTCGATCTCGTTGAAGGTCCGCTGGCTCTTGCCGGTGCCGACCACGTCCTTGAAAGCAATGCAGCTGTGCGACAGGTGAGTCGCCGCCAGCTCGTCCATGCCGTGCCCGTGCAGCCCCGCATCGAGATCGAAGCTCATCAGGATCGTGTCGTCATACGGCGCGACGTCGATTCCGAGCCGGCCGAGCACGATCATGTCGTACTTCATGTTGTGCCCGATCTTGAGCACCGACGGGTCCTCGAACAATGGCTTCAGCTTCGCCAGTGCCACTGCCGGCGCGAGCTGTTCGGGCTTTTCCGCGAACAGCCCGGATCCGCCATGCGCGAGCGGAACATAGCAAGCCGTGTTCGGCTGCAGCGCCATGCTGATGCCGACCAGCTCGGCGCGCGTCGCATCGACGCCGGTGGTCTCGGTGTCGATCGCGATCCAGCCCTGGTGCCGCGCCCGGGCGATCCAGTCGTCGAGCGCTGCTTCGTCGACCACGGTCTCATAGCCGTCATGGTTGCAGGGCGGGTCTTCCTCCTGCGGCACGCTCTTCTGCGCTTCGACCGGAGCATCCGCCACTGCGGAGAGTTTGGCGAGCAGCGACTTGAAGCCGTGATGCTCGAGGAACGCGCGCAGCGGCGCCTCGGGAATGCCCTGCAGTTCGAGCGACTCGAGCGGGTCGGCAAGCGGGGCGTCGTCCTTCAGCGTCACCAGCACGCGCGACAGCCGCGCATTGTCGGCATGCTCGATCAGGTTGTCGCGCAGCTTGCCCGCCTTCATCGTCGGGGCAGCGGCGAGCACGCCTTCGATATCGCCATATTCCTGGATCAGCTTGGCCGCGGTCTTCGGGCCCACACCGGGCACGCCGGGTATATTGTCGACGCTGTCGCCCATCAGGCCGAGCACGTCACCGAGCCGGTCCGGCATCACGCCGAACTTCTCCATCACATGCTCGGGACCGAGCCGGCGGTTGTTCATCGTGTCGTACAGGTCGAGTCCCGGCTCGATCAGCTGCATCAGGTCCTTGTCGGCGCTGACGATCGTCACTGACCAGCCCTCGCGCAGCGCTGCCTTGGCGTAGCTCGCGATGATGTCGTCGGCCTCGAGGCCCGCTTCCTCGATGCACGGCAGCGAGAAGGCGCGCGTCGCGTCGCGAATCATCGGGAACTGCGGTACCAGATCCTCGGGTGGCGGCGGGCGCTGCGCCTTGTACTTGTCGTACAGGTCGTTGCGGAAGGTGTGGCTCGATTTGTCGAGGATCACCGCCATGTGGGTCGGCCCGTCCGCCTTGTGCAGCTCGTCGGCGAGCTTCCACAACATGGTCGTATAACCATAGACCGCGCCGACCGGCTCGCCGTGCACATTGGTCAGGGGCGGGAGCCGATGATAGGCGCGGAAGATATAGCCGGAGCCGTCGACGAGATAGAGATGTGGCATCGGGCGGCAGATAGCAGGGAGCCGAGCGGAACGCGACCCACTGCGCGGCCTGTCGGTCCGCGCGCAGCGGCTGGTCGAGAGCCTGTGAGCGGAAAGGCGCCGGGCAGCCGATAGCCGCGCGCCAGCGGTGGTTGAACCTTAGAGGGAAGCGCTTCAGCGCGATCGCGCAGGCTCAGCGCCCCGACGAATCGCTCCCGCTTCGGCCGTCCTGGCCGCGATGGCTGGCGATCACCGCCTCCACCACCGCATGCATCAGCGCCTGGCGCTGCGGAATCGCCTTGGGGGTGTCGCCGATCATGATCGCCACTGCATAGCTGCGCCCGTCGGGCGCCATCAGCAGGCCGACGTCATTATAGCCGGCAGTGCGTGACCCGAGGTCCTGGCCGGTGCCGGTCTTGTGGCCGAAGCTCCAGTCGCCCGGCACCGCACCGTGCATGCGCTGCTTGCCGGTCTTGGAGGCTTCCATCGTGCTGATCAGATAGTCGGTCGAACTCTTCGAGAGCAGTTGGCCGAGCTTGAGCTTCGCCAGCGCATTGGCGATCGCCGACGGCGCCGCGCCGTCCGGCGGATCGGCGACATAGCGCTCGAACGCCGCGATCCGCGCGGTCTGGGGCAGGCGGGCGCGGGCGCGGGTGAAAGCGTTGCCGAACGCGAATTCTGGCTTCCACTCGAGCCCGGCGGTGGCGCTTTGCAGCAGCTTTTCGCCCGGGCCGAAGCGGATGTCGCCAAGGCCCTTGCGCCGGATGAAGTCGCGCACCGCCGCCGGGCCGCCGACATAGCGCAGCAGCCGGTCGTTGCAGGTGTTGTCGCTCATCGTCAGCGCCCGGCGCAGCAGTTCGCGGATCGTCGTGTGATAGCCGTCACCCGTCACCAGTGCCGCGACCGGCTGGTGGAACAGGGTGAAATCATCCTTGGTCAGGACGATCGGATCATCGAGCTTCAGCCGGCCGGAGTCGAGATAGTCGAGCACGGTCATCGCCACCCACAGCTTGCTGACGCTCTGCTGCGGCATGCGGGTTTCGCCGTTGCTCGAAACCGTCCAGCCCTGGTCGACGCTGCGCACCGCGATGCCGACACGACCGTCGAAGTTGCGGCCGATCATGTTGATATTGGTGACCAGTGCATCGGGCGCCTTGGCCGGCCGGGGGGTAGGCGGCGGCACCGGGACCACGACGCGATAGGGCGCTGGTACGGGAGGCGGGGGGAGTGCCGCGAGATGATTGCTGGTGTCGTGCCCGCAGGCGCAAAGCGCCGCTGCAAGCACGATCGCCGCGGCCGGTTTCGGTAGATTGAAAGGTAGAATCTGCGTCACCGATTAAAGCCCCGTCCCCGTTCGTGACCTTAAACATGGAATCTCCTTGAGAAATCCCTAGCTGGCAAGCCTTGCGACGAAGCGCGGCTGGCACAAGGTGAAACGGTCTTCGCAGCTTCGCATCCCAGCGAATTGAATCAACTAAGGACTTTTACAGCGCATTTTTTGCGGCGCGGTCAGAGCGCCTTGCGCTTGAGCACGGTATTCACCTCGAACGGCGCATCGAGCGCGGATTCGATACAGGGGCCGGAACGCTCGAACACGCAGGCGTCGCGCTTGCGCCTGTCGCCGCAGCCGACAAGGCGATAGCCGCTGAACGCGCCCCGATGCTCCCAGGGGGAGAAAACCAGGTTGAACGCGCGCGACTGCCGTGCCGCCGCCGCGTCCGGTTCGTCATATTGATAGATCGGGATATTCCGCGCGAGCAGCGTGTAGCTCGCGACCAGCGGACGGGCCGGGCGGTAGATGCCGACGCCGCACGCCGCCTGAATGCGCCCGGCCAGCCGCCACGCAGCGATCAGCCGCCCATTATTGCCCCATGTATGCGCCGATGAACCGAGCGCCCCGCAGCCGGCGGACAGCAGCAGCCAGGCGGCCCCGAGCAGCGCCACGCGGGCGCGCCCGCGACCCGCGAAGCGCAGCAGCAGGTCGACGCTGCCGATCGCGCCGAGCGTCACGAACAGCGTGGTGGTGAGCAGGATGAAGCGATATTCCTTGTGCGGCACCAGCGAGTGTACCGCGAGATTGACCAGCGCGGCGATCAGCAGGGCCGGGTAGCGCCGCGCGCCGACCAGTGCCGCCGCCACGATCGGGATGCCGGCCCATCCCCACAGGTCGAACAGCGCCTTCAGATACCACCAGGCCGGGCTCACCCCGTAATCGGCGCTCCGGTCTGCCACGAGGTTGAGCGTTACATTGCGGACAATCCACAGGAAGGGCGTGGCACCGGCGGCGAGATCGGCCAGCGCGCTCTCCCCCAGTGCCACGCCACCGCCCGCTGCGAGAAGTCGCCAGGCCCGCCAGTCGAGCCGCGCTGCGGCGATCGCCAGCACCAGCGCCGCCGGGCCATAGTGAAAGCGCACAACGCAACACAGGCCAAGCAGCACGCCGCCTGCGATCGTCCGCCGCGCATCGCGTTCGGTCAGCAAGAGGCCGGCCGCGGCGAGGAAGCAGGCGGTCGCGATCGGCTCCGACATCGTCCGCGGGCCGAAATAGACCAGTTCGTACCAGATCGCCGCAACGAACGCGGCGACCAGCCCGTGCAGCCGGGACAGGCGCCAGCCGAGCCGCGTCGCGCCCAGCACTGCCCCGAGCGCGATCAGGACGCAAACCAGCCGCGGCAGGATGAGGTCGAGAAGGGTGGCTGGCGCGGCGGCATGGCCGATCGCCATCGGCCCGGCGAACAGCATCGGCAGCAGCCAGGATCGCGCGCCCGCGCGGGCCTCCCAGGTCTGTACCCAGGGGCCGGCGCTCAGATGATGGGCCGGTTCGAGATATTGCCAGAGCTCGTCGGCATGATCGAGCACCGGCCAGCAGGCAACGGCGGTGCGGAGCAGCACGGCCAGCGCCAGGATCGACCACAGGACGCGGTCACGCCGCGGCGCGGTCACGGAACGAGGATCGTGTCGACCGCCTCGGGCAGCATCTCGGGATAATCGAGCGTATAGTGCAGCCCGCGCGATTCATGCCGGTGCAATGCCGATCGCACGATCAGTTCGGCTGTCTGCAGCAGGTTGCGCAACTCGATCAGGTCGGGCGTGACGCGGAAATGGCCATAATAGTCGTTGACCTCGTCGGTGAGCAGCCGGATGCGATGCTGCGCCCGCTCGAGCCGCTTGGTGGTGCGCACGATGCCGACATAATTCCACATGAAGCGCCGGATCTCGGTCCAGTTCTGCTTGATGACGACTTCCTCGTCCGAATCCTCGACCCGGCTTTCGTCCCAGGGCCGGATCACGGGCGGGGCGGGCAGGTCGGCCCAATGCTCCAGGATGTGCCGTGCCGCGGCTTCGCCGAACACGAAGCATTCGAGGAGCGAATTGGAGGCGAGGCGATTGGCGCCGTGCAGCCCGGATTCGCTGCATTCCCCGGCGGCGTAGAGGCCGGGCAGGTCGGTCTTGCCGTGCAGGTCGATCACGATCCCGCCACAGGTATAATGCTGTGCCGGCACGACCGGGATCGGCTCCTTCGTCATGTCGATGCCGAGCCCGAGCAGCTTCTCGTGGATGTTCGGGAAATGCTCCTTCACGAATTCCGGGCCGCGGTGGCTGATGTCGAGATGGACATAGTCCAGGCCCAGCCGCTTGATCTCATGGTCGATCGCGCGCGCCACGATGTCGCGCGGCGCCAGTTCGGCACGCTCGTCGAAATCGGGCATGAAGCGGTATCCCGTCTCCGGGATCAGCAGGCGCCCGCCTTCACCGCGCACCGCCTCGGTGATCAGGAAGTTCTTGACCTCGAGATTGTAGAGGCAGGTGGGATGGAACTGCATGAATTCCATGTTCGACACGCGGCAGCCGGCACGCCATGCCATGGCGATGCCATCGCCGGTCGCGCCGCGCGGTGCGGTCGAGAAGAGATAGGTCCGCCCCGCACCCCCGGTCGCCAGGATCGTCGCTCGGGCAGTGAACAGCTCGACATGGCCGGTGGTGCGGTTGACGGCATAGACGCCCCACACATTGCCGGCGCCCGAATAGCGCTCCTCGTGCCGGCTGGTGGCCAGGTCGATCGCGGCCATGTCGGGCACCAGGGTGATGTTGGGATGCGCCTCGGCGGCACGCTGCAATGCCACCTGCACCGCCAGGCCGGTCGCGTCGTCGACATGGACGATCCGCCTGTGGCTATGTCCGCCCTCGCGGGTCAGGTGCGGCATGTTGCCGTCCATGTTGAACGGCACGCCCAGCTTCGCCAGCCGTTCGATCGCGGCGGGTGCGCTCTCGATCACGAACTCCACCGTCGCGCGGTCGTTCAGCCCCGCGCCGGCGATCATCGTATCCTCGATATGGCTTTCGAAGGTGTCGCCCGGCTCGAGCACCGCCGCGATCCCGCCCTGCGCCCAGGCGGTCGATCCCTCGTCCAGCCGGCCCTTGGCGAGCACCGTCACCTTGCACCGGTCGGCGAGATTGAGCGCTGCCGTCAGCCCGGCCGCGCCGGAGCCGATGATCAGCACATCGCTTTGATGATAGTCCGCCACTTCCACTCCGTTCGTGTCGAGCGACGTCGAGACAGGGCAGGTTCGATGCGCTTGTGCCGACTAGGCCGGAAACCGGCAGGAAAACAAGCTGCTGCTACGCGTTCGCCGCCCGCGTCAAGTTCAGGAACACGTCTTCCAGGTCGGCTTCGCGCGTCGAGACATCCACGATTCCGTACCCGTCCGCCTGCACCGCGGCGAGCACCTGGCCCGCATTCACCTTGTCCTTGGCATAGGTGATGGCGAGCGTCCGCGCACCCTTCAGCTCGATCTTCTGGAAGAAACTCGCCTGGGGAGGCGTCACGACGTCGCGGTCGACCGTCACCTCCACCAGCTTTTCGGTCGCCTTGCCGAGCAGCGCGCGGGTCGGCTCGTTCGCGATCACCTTGCCGTGGTTGATGATCGCGATCCGGTCGCAGAGCTGCTCCGCTTCCTCCAGATAATGGGTGGTCAGCACCACCGTCACGCCCTGCTCGTTGAGGCCCCGGACATAGGCCCAGAGCTGCTGGCGGAGTTCGATGTCGACACCCGCGGTTGGCTCATCGAGCACCAGGACGGGCGGCGTATGCACCATCGCCTTGGCCACCATCAGCCGGCGCTTCATCCCGCCCGAGAGCGTGCGGGCATAGGCGCGGGCCTTGTCCTCGAGATGTACGGCCCGCAGCAACTCCATCGATCGCCGCTTCGCCTTGGGCACGCCGTACAGCCCGGCCTGGATCTCCAGCGTCTCGAACGGCGTGAAGAAGGGATCGAACAGGATCTCCTGGTTGACGATCCCGATCGATGCCTTGGCGTTGCGCGGATGCTGGTCGATGTCGAAGCCCCAGATCGAGGCGGTCCCGCTCGTCTTGTTGACGAGGCCGGCCAGGATGTTGATCAGCGTCGACTTGCCCGCGCCATTCGGCCCGAGCAGTCCGAAGATCTGCCCACGCGGCACCTCGAACGAGACATTGTCGAGGGCGCGCTTGCCGCCCTTGTAGGTCTTGCAGAGCTGATCGATGACGATGGCTGCTTCGGTCATGCCCGGCCCTTAAGCCTGCAGCAAGCGCGCGCCAACCCCTCTCCCCGCGGGACGGTCGCGCCCGCCCCCCGGTCGCCGCTTCTCTCCCGGAAGCCAGAAAGGAAGAATTGCCCCTCGCGCCCGCGCTTGCTATCCGCCCCGTTCATGATCGCACCGCCCGAAACCCTCCGAGTCAGCCATCGCCGCGTCGCCTGTGACGGCGCGACCGACATTCCCGGCGGCGCCGCGCTCGGCCATCCGCGCGTCTTTCTCGAGATCGACGAGCATGGTTATGTCGATTGCGGCTATTGCGATCGGCGCTTCGTGCTGATCGGCGGCCCGGCCGACGGGGTCGATCAATCGACGCTGCCTGATCATCCGGCTGGCGCGAGCGTCTAACGCTCTTATATTGGCGGGCATGACGCACGCCTCAGACCCCCGCTCGTTCCTCTACCACGAAGGCCAGCTCGATCCCGCGGAGGCGCAGCGCCTCACTGCGTCGGCGCTGGCCCGGGCCGATGACGGCGAACTCTACCTGCAATATCGCAAGTCGGAGGCGTTCGGCTTCGACGACGGCCGGCTGAAGACCGCCTCCTACGATACGCATTCGGGCTTCGGGCTGCGCGCCGTCTCGGGCGAAACCACTGCCTTCGCCCATGCCAATGAACTGAGCGCCGCCGCGATCGGGCGCGCCGCCGAAACCATGGCGCTGATCGATCCGTCCGCCGCGGCCAAGGCGCCGCCACCGCGCGCGACCAATCGCCACCTCTATACCGGGGCCGATCCGCTCGATCTGGTACCCTTCGCCGACAAGGTGAATCTCTGCCAGACGATCGATGCCGTCGCCCGCGCGCGCGATCCGCGCGTCGCCCAGGTTTCGGTGTCGCTGTCGGGCAGCTGGAGCGTGGTCGAGATCGTCCGGCCCGACGGTTTCGTCGCGACCGATATCCGTCCGCTCGTCCGCCTCAACGTCTCGATCGTCGTCGAGCAGAACGGCCGGCGCGAGACCGGGAATTTCGGGCTCGGCGGCCGCTATCTCTACGAGACGCTGATGCAGCCCGAGACGTGGAACCGCGCGATCGACGAGGCCCTGGCCCAGGCGCTGGTCAACCTCGACTCGGTCGCGGCCCCGGCCGGCGAGATGACGGTGCTGCTTGGCCCGGGCTGGCCCGGCATCCTGCTGCACGAGGCGATCGGCCACGGGCTGGAAGGCGATTTCAACCGCAAGGGCACCTCGGCCTTTTCCGGCCGTGTCGGCGAACGCGTCGCCGCGCCGGGCGTCACCGTGGTCGATGACGGCTCGATCGCCGACAAGCGCGGCTCGCTGTCGATCGACGACGAAGGCACGCCGACCCAGGAAAATGTGCTGATCGAGGACGGTATCCTGAAGGGCTATATCCAGGATCGCCTCAACGCCCGGCTGATGGGTGTCGCGCCGACCGGCAACGGTCGTCGCGAAAGCTTCGCCCATGCGCCGATGCCGCGCATGACCAACACCTTCATGCGCGGGGGCAGGGACGATCCCGCCGAGCTGCTGAGCCGGGTGAAGAACGGAATCTTCGCCAAGAGCTTCGGCGGCGGCCAGGTCGATATCGTCTCGGGCAAGTTCGTCTTCTCCTGTACCGAGGCGTACAAGATCGAGAACGGCAAGCTGGGCGCACCGATCAAGGGCGCGACGCTCATCGGCGACGGGCCGAGCGTGCTGACCAAGGTGACCGGCATCGGCAATGATTTCGCGCTCGACGAGGGCGTCGGCATGTGCGGCAAGGGCGGTCAGAGCGTGCCGGCGGGCGTCGGCCAGCCGACCCTGCTGGTGAGCGGGCTGACGGTGGGCGGCACGGCGGTCTGAGGCGTTGCCTGATCGCGAGGATGGATGATCCGGGCGCCGGTTCGGCAGGGCGTGGAATCAGCAGGAGCGAATCAGTGCCTCAACCCGAGAAATGGCCCGTCCTGGACTGGCCCGCGTGGCGCGAGACAGCGATCGGCCTCCAGCTTCGCACGCAGATCGTGGGCAAGATCCGCCTCGCTTTGTCGCCCTGGCTCAACCATAGCTGGCATGTCCCGCTCTATGTCACGGCACGGGGCCTCGGCACCTCGGCGATTCCGTGCGGCGCCCGCGTCCTGCAGATCGATTTCGATCTCGTCGCCGACATGCTCGTCGTCGCCACCAGCGACGGCGAGACCCGCACGATCCCGCTGGCGCCGGGCAGTATCTCCGCCTTCCACACCGCGGTCGTCGCGGCGCTGCGCGATCTTGGCGTCACGACGTCATTCGACGGCGTGCCGAGCGAGATGCCCGGCGCACTGCCCTTCGCCGAGGATCATGCCGAGCGTCCTTATGATGCGGATGCCGCCCGCCGCTTCTGGCGCGCGCTGATCCGGGTGCAGCGCGTGTTCGGCGAATTCCGCACGGGGTTTCTCGGCAAGGCGAGCCCGATCCATTTCTTCTGGGGCAGCTTCGATCTCGCCTCGACGCGGTTTTCGGGCCGGGTCGCGCCGCGCCATCCGGGCGGGATGCCCGGCCTGCCCGACGATGTGACGTGCGAGGCCTATAGCCATGAAGAGGCGAGCGTCGGCTTCTGGCCCGGCAGCGACGCCTATCCGCACCCTGCCTTCTACGCTTACGCCTACCCGGCGCCCGCCGGCTATGCCGCGGCCGCCGTCGCGCCGGCCGAGGCAGGGTTCAACGCTGACATGGGCGAGTTCCTGCTCTCCTATGATGCCGTCCGCGCCGCCCCCGATCCGGACGCCGCCCTGCTCGCCTTCTGCCAGTCGACCTATGAGGCGGCAGCCGATCTCGCGGCCTGGGATCGCGCTGTGCTGGAATGCCCGCTCGGGCGCCCCCGCGTGCCGCGTATCGTTTGAGGCCAGTCTCTCCGGGCGGCTCGTTCGCCCGCCGCGTTGCCATTTGCGTGGAATATGGGAGAGTGCGGTTCCACCATCGCAGGCAGGATCATGGCCGACTTCTTCGATGCGCTGACTGACGACCACTGCGCCTTCATCGCGCGGCAGCCGGTCTTCTTCGTCGCCACCGCGGCGCCCGGTGCGCGCCTCAATCTCAGCCCGAAGGGCATGGACAGTTTCCGCGTGCTCGACGAGCGTCGCGTCGCCTATCTCGATGTGGCGGGCTCGGGCAACGAAACCAACGCGCATCTGCTCGCCGACGGGCGCATCACCATCATGTTCTGCGCCTTCGACAATCCGGCGCTGATCTTCCGCATCTACGGGCGCGGCACGCCGGTCCTGCCGCAGGATGACCGCTGGGCGGAACTCGCCGGCCATTTCACGCTGCTTCCGGGCACGCGGCAGATCTTCGAGGTCGCGGTCGATCAGGTGCAGACCAGCTGCGGCTGGGGCGTGCCGCATATGCGTTTCGAGCGTGAGCGCCAGACGCTGAGCAAATATCATGCGACTCATGGCGAGGAAGTGCGCTTCGCCAAATATGCCGCGCGCACGAAGAGCATTGACGGCCTGCCCGTCCGGAACCCGACCCGGGCGCCGCAATGATGGAACAAGGGACATGAGCCTGGTCGAGCTCGGCCGCTTCGATCGCAACGAGGCGCATATCGTGATCGGGCGGCTCGATTCGGAGGGAATCGATGCGGTGGCGCTCGACGGGAATTCGAGCATCGCCGATGGCAGCTACTTCTTCATTCCGGTCCGCGTGATGGTCGACGAAGAGGATCTCGCGGCTGCCCGCAGAATCGTCGCCGGGGCTGCCTAAGATTCGGGCAGCCTTTCGCAGCTGCACAAAAATTTACCTGTTCGTAATCTTACCTTGCGGAAAACCGCGCAGAATCGCGTCATTTCGACTCTGGCACGACCATTGCTGATCAACCCCCGGGACAAATCTCGAAAAGGGGGCGCCGGTGAAACTCATCATTGCCATCATCAAGCCATTCAAGCTCGACGAGGTCCGCGAGGCTCTCACCGAGATCGGCGTTGCGGGCATGACCGTGACGGAAGTGAAGGGCTTTGGCCGCCAGAAGGGCCAGACCGAAATCTATCGCGGTGCCGAATACAGCACCAACATGGTGCCCAAGATCAAGATCGAGATCGTGTGCGCGGCTGATCTCGCCGCCAAGGTCGTCGAATCGATCCAGGCTTCGGCCAACACCGGCGCGATCGGCGACGGCAAGATCTTCGTTCTCGATGTCGGGCAGGCGGTGCGCATTCGTACCGGCGAAACCGATGAAACCGCGCTGTGAGTAAGGGGGCAGTGATGAAGCATGCATTGAAATACGCCGGCATCGCCGGTCTCGGGGTGGCGCTGTTCGCCGCCCTCCCGGCCTGGGCCCAGGCCGCGGCCGGGCCGATCAAGGCACCCACTGCGGCGCAGATGGCCGGCATGGTCAACAAGGGTGATACGAGCTGGATGCTGATCTCGTCGGCGCTGGTGCTGATGATGTCGGTCCCCGGCCTCGCGCTGTTCTATGGCGGCCTCGTCCGCACCAAGAACATGCTGTCGGTGCTGATGCAGGTCCTGATGATCGTCTGCGTCGCGTCGCTCGTCTGGGTATCCTGGGGCTATTCGATGGCCTTCACCTCGGGCGGCGAGAACCACTTCTTCGGTGGCCTTTCCAAGGCGTTCCTGAAGGGCGTCGATGGCACCACGCTCGCCGCGACCTTCTCGAACAACGTCTACATCCCCGAATTCGCCTATGTCTGCTTCCAGATGACCTTCGCCTGCATCACGCCGGCGCTGATCGTCGGCGCATTCGCCGAGCGGGTGAAGTTCACCCCGCTGATCATCTTCGTGGTTGCGTGGCTGACGCTCGTCTACTTCCCGATCGCGCACATGGTCTGGTACTGGGCTGGCCCGGACTTCCTGCCGGACGCCCCGACTGATGGCGGTTTCCTCTTCGGCAAGGGCGCGCTCGATTTCGCCGGCGGCACCGTGGTGCACATCAATGCGGGCATCGCCGGCCTGATGGGCTGCCTCGTGATCGGCAAGCGCAAGGGCTACAAGACCGAGCCGATGCCGCCGCACTCGCTGACCATGACCATGATCGGCGCCTCGCTGCTGTGGGTCGGCTGGTTCGGCTTCAACGCCGGCTCCAACCTCGAAGCAAATGGCGTCACCGGCGTCGCCTTCATCAACACCTATGTCGCCACTGCCGCCGCCGCCATCTCCTGGGCGGTGATCGAGCAGATCGTCCACAAGAAGCCGTCGCTGCTGGGTGCGGCAACGGGCGCCGTCGCCGGCCTGGTCGCGATCACCCCGGCCTCGGGCTATGCGGCACCGATGACCTCGGTCGTCCTCGGCCTCGTCGTCTCGCCGATCTGCTTCTTCTTCGTCACGACCGTGAAGAACGCGCTGAAATATGACGACTCGCTCGACGTGTTCGGCGTGCACTGCATCGGCGGAATCGTCGGCGCACTCGGCACGGCGATCGTCGCTGATCCGAAGCTCGGCGGCCAGGGCTATTTCGACTATACGAAGTTCCCCGCCGTCGCGGTCGCACCGGCCGACTACCACATCGTGTCGCAGCTCTGGGTCCAGGCCCAGGCCGTCGGCATCACGCTCTTCTGGTCGGGCGGCGTCTCGCTCGTCCTCTTCCTGATCCTGAAATACACGATCGGCATCCGCCCGAGCGAAGAAGTCGAGGTCGAAGGCCTGGACATCAACGAGCACGGCGAGCGCGCCTACAACTACTGACAAGTTCGGGGCCGGCCAGCGGGCCGGCCCCCCCACTCGTTCCTCCTGCGGACGACCTAAGGCCGGTGCGGCGACGCACCGGCCCATTTTTCATTCAGGCGGGCGTATCTTCCGCCGCGCCGGGATGCGTGGCTTCCGCATCGCTTGCCGCCGCGGAAGCCTGCCGCTGGCGATAGCGCCGCGCAGCGAGCGTCGCGCCGAGGATGAAGCCGCCCGGCACGAGCAGGATCGCGGCGGCGAGGCCGACCCGGTTCAAGGTTTTTCTGTCCATCCTGCGGCGCTACACGCAAAAAGCTGAACCTGCGCCTGCGCGATCGCCTTTTTCGGCGAAGACTCGGCCGGATCCGCGATCTCGCGGGCGATTATCCCGCGAGATCGGCCTTGACGAAATCGGCGCAGCGCTCGCCGATCATGATCGAGGGTGCGTTGGTGTTGCCCGAGACCAGCTTGGGCATGATCGCGGCATCAGCGACGTAGAGCCCTTCCACCCCGCGCACCCGCAGCTTCGGATCGCACACCGCCATGTCGTCCGATCCCATCCGCGCGGTGCCGACCGGGTGGTAGATCGTGTCGGCCCGCGCGCGGATCAGCCGCTCCAGTGCGTCGTCGTCCTTCAGGTCGATCGGATAGCGGTCGCGGCCCTTGTGGTCGGCGAGCGGTGGCGTCTCGAGGATGCGGTACATCGCCCGCACCCCCTTCTTCATCAACTCCATGTCGCGCTGGTCGGTCAGGAAGGCTGGGTCGATCAGCGGCGCGGCGCGCGCGTCGATCGATTGCAGCCGCACCGTCCCATGGCTCTCCGGCCGCAGCACGCAGGTGTGGCAGGAGAAGCCGTGGCTCTTCACCTTGGTCCGCCCATGATCCTCGAGCACCACCGGCACGAAGTGCAGCTGGATATCGGGCGCTGGAGAGCTCGGGTCGACGGTCAGGAAGCCACCGGCCTCGGCATAGGGCGTGGTCATCGCGCCCCGCCGGTGCCGCAGCCATTGCACGATCGCGCCAGCCGATTTGAGCGTACCGGCGAGCGTCTGGCCGATGAAGTAGCTGCCCTTCGTCTCGAATCCGGCGACATAATCGACATGGTCCTGCAGGTTCGCTCCCACCGCCGGCCGGTCGATCCGCACCCCGACGCCATGCTCGCGCAGGTGCCCGCCCGGGCCGATGCCGGAGAGCATCAGCAGTTGCGGCGTACCGAACACCCCACCCGCCAGCACCACCGCCCGCCGCGCCCGGATCACCCTGGCCTGGCCGTCCTGGAGATAGGCCACGCCCCAGGCGCGCCCCTCGTCGAACATCACGCGCTCGGCGATCACCTCGGTCAGGACCTCGAGATTGGCCCGCCGCGTCGCGCCCTCGAGATAGGCGCGCGACGAGCTCCAGCGCTCGCCGCCCTTCTGCGTCACCTGATAGATGCCGACGCCCTCCTGCCGCGCACCGTTGAAATCCTCGTTGACCGGAATCTGCAGCTGCCGCGCCGCCTCGACGAACTCGATCGATCCGGGATGCGGGTCGCACTGGTCGCTGACGAACAGCGGGCCGTCCCCGCCATGCCACTCGTCCGCGCCGCGCGCGTTGGTCTCGGCGCGCCGGAAGACCGGGAGCACCTCGTCATAGGACCAGCCCGGGCAGCCCATCGCCGCCCAATTGTCGTAATCCCATTTGTTGCCGCGCAGATAGAGCATCGCGTTGATCGCGCTCGATCCGCCCAGCCCGCGCCCGCGCGGCTGATAGCCGCGGCGCCCGCCCAGCCCGGCCTGCGGCACCGTCTCGAACTGCCAGTTGGTCTTTTCGGTCTGGAAGGCGAGGAAGCCTGGAATGCGCGTGCGCAGGCCCGTGTTGCGGCCGCCCGCCTCGAGCAGTGCGACCGTGTAGCGGCCGTCCTCGCTCAGCCGGCCGGCTGCTGCCGCTCCGCCTGATCCACCCCCGACGACGACGATATCGGCTTCTTCCACTGCGCCCCCTCCCGGGCCCGCTCCTGTGCGAGCCATAATTCCTTGATCGTCTCGGACGTATCCCGGCTGCCATCGTGGCTCCAGCCCGGCGGCATGGCGATATAGCCCAGTTTGGCACGCCATCCCGGCGCCGCCCAGACATCCTTCGCGATACCGGCCCATTCGTGGAACGCCGCCCAGAACAGGTTGAAGCTGCCGAGATTCTTGACGATCCCATAGCGCGGCGCGTCGTCGTCGCGCTCCGGCTCGAAGGTGCCGAGCCACCGGTCCCAGACGATGAACACGCCGGCATAGTTGCGATCGAGATAGCGCGCGTTGGTCGCATGATGGACGCGGTGGTGCGAGGGCGTGTTCATCACCGCCTCGAACCAGCGCGGCATCCGTCCGATCACCTCGGTATGGATCCAGAACTGGTAGATCAGGTTCAGCCCGCCCACGAACAGCACCATCTCGGGCGGAAAGCCGATCAGGAACAGCGGCAGCCGGAACAGGAAGGCAAGGCTGATGAAGCCGGTCCAGGTCTGCCGGAGCGCTGTCGACAGGTTATAGTGCTGGCTCGAATGATGGATGACATGGCTCGCCCAGAACCACCGCACCCGGTGCGCCGAGCGATGGAACAGATAATAGGCGAAATCGTCGATCACGAAGCACAGCACGAACCAGTACCAGGCATAGCCGATGTCGAAGAGCCGATAGTGCGACAGCCACACCGCGAGCGAATAGACGAAGCCGCCGGTCAGCACGCCCGCGACCGTGCTCCCCGTGCCGAGCGCAAGCGAGGTCAGCGTGTCCTTCGGCTCGTAGCGCCGCCGGTCCCGCGCCCAGGCGACGATCATCTCGGCCAGCACCAGCAGCACGAAGGCGGGAACCGCATAATCGACCGGATTGGGCAGCGTCATGCTGCCTGCTTACACTCTTGTCAGCGACGCTTCCAGCCCGCGTACATCGGCTTCGATCACGCCGAGCAGCGTCACGTCGCCGAACAGTCGCTCGCCGGTGCGGACGGTGACGCCTTCCACCGCCGGCCCGAGCGAGAGCGGGGCGAGCAGCCGGCGCGCCGCCACCTGCGCGCCGTGCCGTTTCAGCACCGCGATGGCGCCATTGCCCGCGACGATCGCGGCGCCGCCATCCTCGCTCACCAGCGCGGCATGCGCCGTGAAGCCCGCCAGCATCTGCTCCGCCATCTCGCGCGCTTCCGCCGTGCTCCCGATGCGGCTTTCGCCCAGCCGCAGCCACCGCGCGATGCCGGCCAGGGCCAGGATCGCCACGATCGAACCGCCGAGCTGGGTCCAGTTCATCTGTCGCCTGCCAGCGTATCGAGCAGCGGCCGGATGCCGGTCAAATCGTATCCGGTCGCCGCGGCCTTTGCCATCAGCCGGTCCGGATGGTCGCCCATCTTCGCCCGTGCCAGCGCCCAGAGATTGCACGAGCGCGTGCCCGACCGGCAGAACGCCAGCACCGGCCCGCCCGCTGCCTCGAGCGCCGCCACCATCGCGTCGACCTGGTTGCCCGAGAAGCCGGCATGGGTGATCGGGATCGCGGTATAGGAAAGGCCGGCGGCTTCAGCGGCAGCGCGAATCGCCGCGCCCTCGGGCTGCCCGCCCTCCTCGTCGTCGGGCCGGTTGTTGATGATCGCGGTAAACCCTGCGGCCGCGATCTCGGTCATGTCCGCGGGGGAGATCTGCGGGTCGACCGAGATGGAATCATCGACGGGGCGTATCTGCATAACGAACTTCGCTCCAAATCCCTCTCTCACCGGGAGAGCGAGGGTGACCCGCTATCGACCAGACGTCGCGGGCCTGGTCAACCTCACCCCGCCCCTCTTCTAGAAGGAGCGGGACTTTGCGTCACGCCCCGTCCCGGATCACGGCGAGGAACGCGTCGCCATAGGCGTCGAGCTTCCGCGCCCCGACCCCGGAGATCCGCCCCAGCGCCCCGGCATTGGCAGGCTTGGTCGCCGCCATTTCGCGCAGCACCGAATCGTGGAAGATCACATAGGGCGGCACGCCGGCCGCCTGCGCCAGCTCGCGCCGTTTCGCGCGCAGCGCCTCGAACAGGGCGTCGCCGACCGGATTGGCTGTGTCGCCGCCGCCGCTCCCGCGCCGCCGCCGCTCGCGCTTCGGCGGCAGGATCAGCGCCACTTCCGCCTCGCCCTTCAGGATCGCGCGCGCCTCCGGGCCGAATTCCAGCCCGCCGAAATCATTGGCGCGCAGGGCGTCGCGCAGCAGCAGCGCGCGCGCCACCGGTTTGATCAGCGCGACCTCCTCGGGGCTGGCGGCGATGCCGAACACCCCCAGCGCCTCATGCCCGTTCATCAGGCTGCGCTCGCTCGACTGGCCGGTCAGGATGCTCTCGATATAGCCGACGCCGAAGCTCTGCCCGGTGCGGAACACGGCGGACAGGAATTTCCGCGCCACCTCGGTCGCGTCCACTGCCTTGGGCGGATTGAGGCAATTGTCGCAATTGCCGCAGGTCTCGGGCGATTCGTCGCCGAAATGCTTGAGCAGGATCCGCCGCCGGCATCCCGCCGTCTCGACCAGCGCGCCGAGCGCGGTCAGCCGGGTGCGCTCGCCCGCCTGGCGATGCGGCTCGACTTCGGCGATGCGCTGCCTTGCCTTGGCGAAATCCTCCGCCCCCCAGAACAGGTGGGCGATCGCCGGATCGCCGTCGCGCCCGGCGCGGCCGGTCTCCTGATAATAGGCCTCGATCGATTTCGGCATGCCGGCATGGGCGACGAAGCGGACATCGGGCTTGTCGATCCCCATGCCGAAGGCGACCGTCGCCACCATCACCATGTCCTCCGAGGCGACGAAATCGGCCTGGTTGCGCGCCCGGACGTGCGGCTCGAGCCCGGCATGATAGGGCCGCGTCGAACGCCCGGTCGCCGCCAGCTTCTCGGCGAGCTGCTCCACGGCCTTGCGCGTCTGGGCATAGACGATGCCGGGCCCCGGCTGCTCGGCGATCAGGTCGGCGATCTGCCGGGTGGTGTTGTCGCGGGGGGAGATCAGGTAGCGGATATTGGGCCGGTCGAAGCCCGCCACGATCATGCCGGTGCGCGGGATGCCGAGCTGGTCGAGGATGTCGGCGCGGGTATGCGCGTCGGCGGTCGCGGTCAGCGCGAGCCGGGGGATCTCGGGAAAACTGTCGAGCAGCGGCCTGAGCAGCCGATAATCGGGGCGGAAATCATGCCCCCATTCGGAAACGCAATGCGCCTCGTCGATCGCGAACAGCGCCAGCGGCGCCTGCGCGATCAGGTTGCGGAAGGAGTCCTGCGATGCGCGCTCGGGCGCGATATAGAGCAGGTCGAGCTCGCCGGCGCGGAACCGGGCGATCGTCTCCATCTGGTTGGTATCGACCGAGGTGAGCGTCGCCGCGCGGATGCCGACTGCCTCCGCCGCACGCAGCTGGTCGTGCATCAGCGCGATCAGCGGGGAGACGACCACGCACGTCCCGTTCAGCGCCACTGCTGGCAGCTGGTAGCAGAGCGACTTGCCCGCGCCGGTCGGCATCACCGCCAGCGTGTTCTCGCCGGCGAGCACGCGCGTCACCACCTGTCGCTGGACGCCGCGGAACTCGGGAAAGCCGAAGGTGGATTGCAGGATGGGCAGCGGATCGATCACAGCAGGGCAAATAGCCCCGCTGCACCAAAAAGCCATGCGGGCGTCGGCGCGGGGCACGAATTCGCCGTCGCCCGGCCGCCGGGGCCGGGTGTCGCAAAGCCGCCATCAATTCGCCGCGCTCGTCCGCCACGCTCGCCGCTTCGAAATGCGGGGCAGGTCATGATCAGGATTTCCGGTATCTTGCTGCTTGGTGCAGCCCTGCTCGTCGCCGCGGCGGATGCACCGCGCGAACGCGTGGTGACGGGAGAAGGCTTCGCCCCGGCGACGGTCGCCAATGTCCCGGGCCGGTTCATCATCGATCCGGGGGCGCCGTCGATGCCGATGCTCGCGCCCGATTTCGCCGCGCGCGCGGGCCTGCGCCCGGGCATGTTCGCCATGCGGTATCTGATCGGGCCGGTGACGATCGACGGCAGCAGCGCCGTGACGCGCATCGATACCGGCGGCGGCGCGCGCAAGCGGCGCGTCGCCTGGTCGGTCAAGGCCTATGCGGCCGGCGCGGATGGCGTGGTCGGCCCGGGGTTCCTGGTCGAGGATGTCGTCCGCTTCGTCCTGCGGCCCGCGCGCGCCGGCGAGCGGACCGTCTCGCTGCCGATGGTTGAGTCGGGCGGGCTGCTGGGCGGCTGGGGCGGCCTGCTCGCCCAGGTCGATGTTGGCGGGCAGCCGCTCAAGGTGCGCTTCGATCTCCGCCACCAGCGGAGCCTGGCCACGGCGGGGGCCGGCATCGCGATCGCGACGGCGCTCGGCGGCCGGACGGAAGGAGCGCCGGAAAGCGCCGAGATCGCCTTCGGGGTGGAGCGGCCGGTCCGTCGGCTCCGCCTTGCCCGGCCGCTGATGGTCGGGCCGCTGGCGGTCGACCGGCTGTTCGTCCGCGTCGCCGATTTCGGCGATGCCTCGGCCATCGCCGACGAGCATGACGATCCCGACGAGGTCGTGGTGACCGTCGGCAAGAAGCGCAAGACCGGTCGGGACCGGCTGAACCTGGGGCTCGACCAGCTCGATCGCTGCTCGTCGATCATATTCGACAAGCCCGCCCGGCAGATCAGGCTGACCTGCGCCTGACGGCTGGTCCCGGGCGCGATGTTCCTGCTAGTCCGGGGTCATGAGCGAAGACGTCCATGACAATCCCGCCCGCCACCGCTTCGAGCTGGTGGTCGATCGCCACCTCGCCTTCAGCGAATATACGCTGGACGGCCCGGTCATTACCTTCACCCACACCATCGTCCCGCCTGCGCTGGAGGGGAAGGGAGTCGGCAGCCGGCTGGTCTCGGGCGCGCTCGGCCAGGTCCGCGCGCGCGGCCTGAAGGTGATCCCGGTCTGCAGCTTCGTCCGCGGCTATATCGAGCGCCATCCGGAATGGCAGGATCTGCTGGCCGACCGGGCCTGATCACTCCGCCGCCATCACCCCGGCCGGTTCGGCCTCGCGCTCCTGCGCCTGGCGGTTCCACATCTCCGCATAGAGTCCGTTCCGGCGGAGCAGCGACGCGTGGCTGCCGCGCTCGACGACCCGGCCCGATTCGAGCACGACGATCTCGTCCGCCGAGACGACGGTCGAGAGCCGGTGCGCGATCACGATGGTGGTGCGTCCGCGGCCGATATCGTCCAGCGTCGCCTGGATCTCGGCCTCGGTGCGGCTGTCGAGCGCGCTGGTCGCCTCGTCCAGGATCAGGATCGGCGGATTCTTGAGCAGCGTGCGCGCGATCGCCACGCGCTGCTTTTCGCCGCCGGACAGCTTCAGCCCGCGCTCGCCGACCCTGGTCTCATAGCCGAGCGGCTGGCGCTCGATGAACTCGGCGATGGCGGCGCCGCGCGCCGCGCGCTCGATCT
This sequence comes from uncultured bacterium, assembly GCA_903884945.1. Taxonomy (GTDB): domain Bacteria; phylum Pseudomonadota; class Alphaproteobacteria; order Sphingomonadales; family Sphingomonadaceae; genus Sphingomonas. The sequence goes on along the minus strand of CAISGR010000050.1, from coordinate 15,905 downwards.
CCTCCTGGCTCGCGCCTTCGCGGCCATAGGCGATATTATAGCCGATCGTGTCGTTGAACAGCACCGTATCCTGCGGCACGATGCCGACCGCGGCACGCAGCGAATCCTGCGTCACCCGCGCAATATCCTGCCCGTCGATCGTGATCCGGCCCCCGGTCAGGTCGTAGAAGCGGTACATCAGCCGCGCGAGCGTCGATTTGCCCGCACCCGACGGGCCGACCACGGCCAGCGTGTGCCCGGCGGGAATGTCGAGGTCGATCCCCTTCAGGATCGGCTGGCCCGCATCATAGCCGAAGCGGACATCCTCGAAGCGCACATGCCCCGCGCCGACGATCAGCGGCTGCGCACCCGCCACATCGACCACCTCGGACGGCGTGTCGATCAGGTCGAACATCGCGCCCATGTCGATCACGCCCTGGCGAATCGTGCGATAGACCATGCCGAGCAGGTCGAGCGGCCGGAACAGCTGCGAGAGCAGGGTCGAGACGAACACGACGTCGCCCGCGGAGAACTGCCCCTTGCCCCAGCCCCAGGCGATCACTCCCATGCCGATGCCCATCATCGCATTGGTGACGAAGGCCTGGCCGATATTGAGCCAGGCCAGCGAATTCTCGCTGCGTACTGCGGCATTGGCATAGGCCTGCATCGCCTTGTCGTAGCGCCGCGCCTCGCGCTCCTCGGCGTTGAAATATTTCACCGTCTCGAAATTGAGCAGCGAATCGACGGCATGCGAGACCGCCCCGGTATCGAGGTCGTTCATCTGCGAGCGCAGCGCCGCCCGCCAGTCAGTCACCATCCGCGTGAAATAGATATAGATGGCGACCATCACGATCGTGGAGGCGACGAGCCAGAAGCCGAAATTGCTCCAGAAGATGTTCAGCACCAGCACCAGCTCGAGCACGGTCGGCGCGATGTTGAACAGCATGAAATACAGCATCGTATCGATGCTCTTGGTGCCGCGCTCCACCACCTTGGTCACGGCGCCGGTCCGCCGTTCGAGGTGGAATCGCAGCGACAGCCGGTGGAGGTGCCGGAACACGCTGGCCGCCAGCCGGCGGGTGGCTTCCTGCCCCACCCGCTCGAACACGGTATTGCGCAGATTGTCGAACAGCGTCGTGCCGAAGCGCGATGCGGCGTAGCCGAGCACCAGCGCGACAACGATCCACACGCCGCTGCGGTCGCCGCGCGCCATCCGGTCGACGGCATAGCGCATCGAATAGGCGACGCCGTAAACCTGCAGCACCTTCGATCCGACCACCAGCGACATGGCGAGCACGATCCGCAGCCGCAGCAGCGGGGCGTCGGCCGGCCACAGATAGGGCAGGAAACGCCGGAGCGTCGGGATCAGCGGGCGCTCGAGGCGGCCTGTTTCAGTCGTGGGAGGCATTGCCTCCCCATGTAGGCATGCGGAGGCACAACCGGAAGCATTTCACGGAACAAGAGTCTCGCTTCGTCGATTGATGGCTTGACTGGAGGCGAAACATGGAACCGCTCTTTTTCGTCATGGCGATCATGGGTTGTGGGGACGGCAGCGCGAATTGCGCCGAGGCGCGGGTCGAGCCGGTCCGCTATGCAACGATCCAGCAATGCCAGGCGGCGATGCCGGCCGCGCTCCAGCGCAACACCGATATCGATTATCCCGTGATCAGCGCGGCCTGCCGGTCGAACCGGCCACAGCTGGTGCAGTTCGATACGGCGCACCGGCGCAGCTGAAGCCGCTGGCGATTTTCGCTGCGCCGCGTAAGGTCGCGCTCGCAGGAAATGGCGGGGGCATAGTGCGCAAGATTCTCGGGATTCTCATCGGCGCCTTCTCGGCCATCGCCATCTCGGCCGCGATCGGCTGGCTCAACGGCGCCCTTTATCCCGTCTCGCTCGATATCGACGCCGCCGATCCGGAAACGCTGGCGGCCGTGATCGGCGGCATGCCGGTCCCGGCCAAGCTGATTGCCGTCGCCGCATGGTTCTGCGGCGCCTTTGGCGGGGCCTGGCTGGCGTTGCGGATCTGCGACTGGCGCTGGGCCGGGTGGATCGTCGCTGCGGTGGTGGTCGCGCAGGCGCTGCTCGCGATCCTCAACCTGCCGCATCCGCTCTGGATGCAGGCATGCGCCTTGCTCCTGCCGCTGCTCGGCGGGTGGTTCGCAGTGCGGCTGCACCACAAGCCCTATCCGGGGGAGCCGCTACTCGGCTGAAACGTCGCGGATGATCGGCAGTGACCAGCGGATCTGGTCGCGCAGCAAGGCTTCCAGGTCGTTCGCGCCCATATTATGGGCGGTTGCGCGCTTGCGCAGCAGGGTCGCGAGCAGCGACGCGCGGCTCGGCGCGATCGCCGGCTTGGCCCGCCCCTGCGCCAGCGCGCGGGAAAATCGATGCGAGAGCATGGTCACCCCTTATTGCTACCCTGGCCTGGTAGCGTGTTGGTGACCGGAAAAGGTTAGCGCGGCCTTGTCCATAAGGCCGGATCGCGCGGCGCCGGCGGATAGAGCGTCCGGCGTCGGAGCGCCTCCCGGAACGCCTGGGCGATCATGGCGATCTTCGCTGCGCCGGAGGTCGAAACCCGCGTGTCCCAGGCGTGCTCGCCGCGTGCGGCGACTTCGCGGCCGATCGCGCCATAGATCCCCGCGGCGGCGAGTACCGCCCAGGCCGATCGCAGCGGCAGCGCCGGGGTGCCGCGCCGCGCGCTAGCCTCGAATGCTGCCGCGCGCGTCGCGAGCCGCCCGGCCAGCACTGCGAGGCGCGGCCGGAAGGGTGGCTTCATATGCTCTCCCGGCGGGATATCCATCTCGACCAGCCACTCGACCGGAAGGTAGCAGCGCCCGACCCGGCCATCCTCCTCGATGTCGCGCGCGATATTGGCGAGCTGGAAGGCCATGCCTAGGTCGCAGGCGCGGTCGAGCGTCGCCGCGTCGTCGGGCGAAACCCCCATCGCCACCGCCATCATGCAGCCGACCGCGCCGGCGACGTGATAGCAATAGCGATAGAGATCGTCCTCGCTGCGTGGCCGCCAGTCAGCGGCGTCGAGCGCGAAGCCGGCGATCAGGTCGCGCGGGAATCGCGGCGGCATCCGCGTCTCCGCCGCCACGATTCGCAGCGCGTCGAACGCCGGGTCGCCGATCCAGTCGCCCGCCAGCGCCGCCTCGGTCATGGCCGAAATCCGGGCGAGCCGCGCGGGCGCGTCCTCGACCCGCGTCATCCCATGGCCATGGTCCTGCCCGTCGGCGATATCGTCGCACGCCCGGCACCAGGCATAGAGCAGCCAGGCGCGCTCGCGCGTCGTGCGGTCGAACAGGCGGCTGGCGGCGGCGAAGCTCTTGGAGCCGCGCGCGATCGATTCCTGCGCGGTCGCGACGATCGCGTCGCGGCTCGGCAGGGCCGCGCTCACAGGTCCGATTTGCTCATCTTGGTGATCGTCTCGATCGGCGTGTGCGCCGCCATCTTGGCGAGCAGCCCCTCCAGGCCGCTGTCCACGATCAGGATTCCCTGGTGCTGCGGCCGCAGGAAGCCGACCTCGCCCATCTTCGCGTAGAAGGCGATCAGGTCGTTATAATAGCCGGCGGTGTTGAGGAGGCCGACCGGCTTGGCGTGATAGCCGATCTGCGCCCAGCTCAGGGCTTCCCACAGTTCGTCCATCGTGCCGGTGCCGCCGGGCAGGTTGACGAAGCCGTCGGACAGGTCGGTAAAGGCCTGTTTGCGCTGGTGCATCGTCTCGACCACCTGCAGCTCGGTCAGCCCGCGATGCGCCACCTCGGCATCGACCAGCGCGGTCGGGATGATCCCGATCACCTCGCCGCCGGCCTCCAGCGCGCCGTCGGCTACCGCACCCATCAGCCCGAGCCGGCCGCCGCCATAGACGACGCCGATCCCGCGCTCGGCCAGCGTCCGCCCCACGGCGCGCGCTGTCTCCATATAGATGGGATCGGATGGCGTGGCGGAGCCACAATAGACGGCAAGACGTTTCAACGCGGTCCTTCCAGCATCAGCGCGGCGGTTGCCTTGGCGCTGCCGACGACGCCCGGGATCCCGGCGCCAGGATGCGTGCCCGCACCCACGAAATACAGGTTCGAAATCTCGTCGTCGCGATTGTGCACGCGGAACCAGGCACTCTGCGTCAGGATCGGCTCCAGGCTGAAGGCGCTGCCGAGATGCGCGTTCAGGTCGTGCGCGAAGTCGCTCGGCGCATAATGGAACTTGGTCACGATCCGCTCATGGATATCGGGGATCAGCCGCCGCCCGACCTCGTCGAGGATGCGTTTCTCCAGGATCGGCCCGATTTCCGCCCAGTCGACCGGGAATTTGCCGAGGTGCGGCACGGGGGCGAGCGCGTAGAAGGTCGAATGCCCCTCCGGCGCCAGCGACGGATCGGTCACGGTCGGGTGGTGGAGATAGATCGAGAAATCCTCGGGCAGCACGCCGGTATCGTAGAGGTCGGTCAGCAGGCCTTTGTAGCGCGGCCCGAACAGGATCATGTGGTGGGGGATGCCCGGCCAGGTGCCCTTGATTCCGAAATGCACGACGAACAGCGAGGGCGAGTAGCGCTTGCGCTCGAGCTTCGCCCTGGCGCGCTGCGCGCTGCGCGAGGCCTTCAGCAGGTCGCGATAGATATGCATCACATCGCCGTTGCACGCGACCATGTCGGCGCTGGCCTCCCAGCCCGAGGCGGTGATCACCCCGGTCGCCTTTTCGCCCAGCGTCTCGATGCTCGTCACCGGGTCGTTCAGCCGCAGCACGCCGCCGAGCCGCTCGAAATGCCGGACCATGCCGGCGATCAGCTGGTTGGTGCCGCCCATCGCGAACCACACCCCGCCATCGCGCTCGAGCTTGTGGATCAGCGCATAGATCGCGCTGGTCGTCATCGGGTTACCGCCGACGAGCAGCGTGTGGAACGACAGCGCCTGGCGCAGATGCTCGTCCTTCACGAAGCTCGACACGATCGAATAGACCGAGCGCCACGCCTGGTATTTCGCCAGCGCCGGCGCCGCTTTGATCATCGAGGCGAAGTCGAGGAACGCGACATGGCCGAGCTTCTCATAGCCCTCGTGGAACACCCCGGCGGCATAGTCGAGGAACTTGCGATAGCCTGCGACGTCCTCGGGGTTGAGCCGGGCGATCTCCGCCATCAGCACCGAATCGTCATTGGTATAGTCGAAGCTGGTCCCGTCCGGCCAGGTGAGCCGGTAGAAGGGCAGCACCGGCTTCAGCGTCACGTCCTCGGCCATGTCGCGCCCGGTCAGCGCCCAGAGCTCCTGCAGGCAGGGCGGATCGGTGATCACGGTCGGTCCGGCATCGAAGGTGAAGCCGTCCTTCTCCCACACATAGGCCCGCCCGCCCGGCTTGTCCCGCGCTTCCACGATGGTCGTGTCGACGCCGGCCGACTGCAGCCTGATGCCGAGGGCGAGCCCGCCGAACCCGGCGCCGATGATGATCGCGCTGCGGCTCATGCGGGGCGCCGGTGCAGGCTTGGGCGAATCGCGTCGAGTGCCCGCCCGATCGGAACGGGAGGCTTGCCCATCAGGACGCGCGCCTTGTCGGTCATGGTCGAATGTCCTGCATAGAATCGGCCTATAAGCCGGGGATCGAGCCGATAGAAGCGCTCGAGGATGCGATAGCGCTCGGCCGGCTCGGCCGCCTTGAACAGCATCTTGTCGAGCATGCGATAGAAACCGCGCCTGCGCCATGTCGAGCGTGCCAGGCCATGCGTCAGATCGTGCAGCGCCGCGCCGGAAAGATCGCTGGCCTGCGCGACGAGCGCTGCGGTCCGCACCGCATCGGGCAGCGAATAGCCCGTGGTCGGGTGGAACAGCCCGGCGCGCATCCCGGCCTTGGCGACCTTGTTGCCGCCCGAACGCCAATATTCCTCGAAATCGCCGCCCATCGCGACGGGCAGCACGCCCGTCTCCTCGCGCACCACATGATCGACGCGCCAGCCATGCTCGCCGACATAGGCGTCGATCCGCCCGGCCAGCAGGTCGCGATCGAGCGCCGGCGTGTCGCTGTAATAGGTGTCCTCGACGAACAGCCGCGTCGCGGCGAAGGGCAGGCAATAGACGAAGCGATAGCCGTCCAGCTGCTCCACGGTCGCGTCCATCACCAGCGGACGCGCCAGGTCGTGCGGTTCGTCCAGCCGCAGCTCGCGGCCGAGGAACTTCTGCCAGCCGAGCTCGAGCAGCCCCAGGTCGCCGGGGCCGCGCGCATCGATCACCCCCCCGGCCTGCACCCGGTCGCCATCCGCCAGCACCACCGCGGTCGGGCTCGCGCCGAGCACCTTGCGCTGCGTCATCACCGCGCCTTCGGGCAGGGCGGCGCGCACCACGGCGTCGAGCCGCTCCGATTCGATCGAATAATAGGCAGCGCCCAGCGTTCGCCGGTGCGCCGGAAAGGCGATGTCATAGCCCTTCCAGCCATAGCTGATCAGCGGGGCGACGATCCACCGGTCGGCATCCGCGACGTCGCTCGCGAAGAAGGACCAGAGGTGATTCCCGCCGATCCGGCCCGATGACTCGATCAGCCGGATGTCGAGGTCCGGCCGCTTCTTCCGGAGCGCCAGCGCGAGCAGGCCGCCGGCAAGCCCGGCGCCGACGATCGCGATGTCGCAGGGAATGACGGCGGGCATGGAGCGTGCCTAGCCGAATCGCTTCGTCGTGCAAATCGCTCGCTTGCGCCGCGGCGGGTACGGCTCGCGATCGGTCCGGCACGGCAGGCACCGATGCGCACCCCTGCCACCGCGCAGACATCGTGGACAAGCGACGGCCGGTTCCGCTGCCGCCGGATCGCAAGGGGTGCCCCTCAGGATCGACGATGAGCCTTTGGAGGTGAGCCGAAGGCGGCCCGGAAGGCGAAGCCGAAAGCACTTTGAGAGGTGTAGCCGACCTTGTTCGCTATGCTGGCGACAGTTGTATCCCCCTGCGCCAGCGCCGCGCGCGCGATGGTGAGTCGCCACGCCCGCACATAGCTGAGCGGAGGCTGCCCCACGCGGTGCGTGAAGGTGGCGGAGAAGGCAGCCCGCGACATGCCCGCCACGCCCGCAAGCTGCGCCACCGTCCATGGCTGCGCGACATTCGCGTGGATGGCGCGAAGAACCCGGCCGAGCCGGGGATCCGAAAGAGCGCCAAGCCATCCGATTTCAACCTGCCCGACGCTGGCCGAATAGGCGCGGATCGCCTCCACCAGCAACACGTCAGCGAGACGCGCGCTCACGATGTCGCTGCCGATGCCGTCGCGTTCGGCCTCGCCGCTCATCAGCGAAAGGATCGTTGCCACCGCACTGGATCCAGCCGACGATCCGGGAACGAGCAGGAATTCCGGCAGCATGTTAAGCAGAAAGTCCGCGTTCTCGGCGGCGAAGGTGACGGAGCCACCGAGCGCGACCGTTTCGTCGCCCCCGAGATGCGCGACGTCGCCGCCGGTCGCGTCATAAAGGGCTTGGCCATCGCTCGGCGGTAGCTGCGGGTCGCTGGCCACCACATAGGCCGACCGTCCGAGCACGCAGACATCGCCCGCGGACAGCAGCTGGGGCGGGCGCCCCGGCAGCAGCATCCAGCCGGTCCCGCGCAGGATGGCCACGAACTTGAGCCGATCGATCGCCGGAAATGCGAGCGCCCATTGCCCTGCAGCTTCCAGGCGAGTGCGCCGCGTCACCCTTGCGCCGAGAATGTTGAGGACATCCGACAGCGGGTCGGTGCCGACTTTGGACGTATGCGATAAAACCATGGATTACATCGCATAGATCATCTCGAGCCCAGCGCATATCTTCGGGTGAAGGAGATTTGGCATTGGGCATCGAAGGCAAGGTTGTCGCGATCACGGGCGCCAGCAGCGGGATCGGGCGGGCAACGGCGAAGCTGTTGGCGGAACGCGGCGCTTTCGTGGTGCTGGGCGCGCGCAACGAAGCAGCGCTGGGCGCGATCGCCGACGAGATCGCCGCCGCCGGGGGCAGGGCTGCGGTGAAGGTGACGGACGTCCGCAACCGGAGCGATCTTGAAGCGCTTGTCGCGGTGGCGGTTGCGCTGGGCGGCAAGCTCGACGCCATCGTCAACAATGCCGGAATCGGGCCGATCTCGCGCTTCGATGCGCTGCGCGTCGAGGATTGGGACGCCATGATCGACGTCAATCTGCGCGGGACGCTTTACGGCATCGCCGCCGCCCTGCCCGTGTTTGCGCGGCAGGAAAGCGGCCATGTGATCAACGTCGTTTCGACGGCGGGCATCAAGATAGTCCCGACGATGGGCGTCTACGCGGCCACGAAGAACGCAGTCCGCACCATTACCGAAGCGCTGAGGCAGGAGGCGGGAGCGACGCTTCGCGTGACGGAGGTGTCTCCGGGGATGATTGCCACCAACTTCAGCGAATCGATCACCGATCAGGCGGTAAAGGACGCGATAGGGAAGCAGCTGGGCGAGATCGCGATCCCGCCCGATGCGATTGCCCGGGGCATCCTGTTCGCGCTTGAACAGCCACCTGAGGTCGATGTCGGCAGCATCGTCATCCGGCCGACCGCGCAGGGCTAGCAATCGAGCGTCGCGCCCTGCTCACGCCGCCTGGCGGAGCGGCATTTCGGTCGCCATCGCCTGCGCAACCGAGGGCCGGCGGCGCATCCTGGTGCGCCAGCCGAGCAGCACCGGCCACTCGGCGATCGCGACGCCCGCATGCTCGCACCAGTTGAGGATGCTGAGCAGATAGGCGTCCGCGACGCTGAAGCTGCCGAGCAGATAGTCGGCGCCGTCGAGATGCGCCGAGAGCAGGTCGAGGCGCTTGGCCGCGAGCTCGCGGGCCCATGCCTTCGCGCCGTCGGTGGCGGTGCGGCTCATCAGCGGGGCGAATACCGCCTTGTGCAGTTCGGTCGAGAGGAAGTTGAGCCAGCGGATCATCTGGTAGCGCTCCTCGGTATAGGGCGCCGGCGCCAGCACGCCCTCGGCGGCGAGGTCGGCGATATAGGTCAGCACCGCCGGGCCTTCGGTCAGCGCGAGCCCGCCGCGCGTCTCCATCGCCGGCACATAGCCCATCGGGCTCACTGCGGTGAACGGGCGGCCGTCGGGGAGCTGGCCGCCGGGGGAAACCTGCACGAACTCGGCGTCGAGCTCGGCCTCCTCGATCGCGATCCGCGTGGCGAGCGAGCAGGCGAAGGGAATGAAATAGAGCTTCATGGGGACCTCCCTCGGGCTTGGTTGATTTTTGTACTGTTTCGCATGATATTGCGTGGCGTCAAGGATTCTTTGCGAAATGGTACATAATTGACTGAGCCCGTCCCACGGGGCCGATCCCGGGGCCGCCCGCGTGGCTTCGATCCCGATCTGGCGCTGAAGGCGGCGGCTGAGCGCTTCCGCACCCAGGGCTATGCCGCGACCTCGCTCGACGATCTGGTCGATGCCACCGGGCTGGCCCGGCCCAGCCTCTATGCCGCGTTCGGCGACAAGCGCGCGCTGTACCTCGCTGCGCTCGGCCGCCTCTCCGCGCGGGTCGAAAAGGCGTTCGACGGCCTCGGCGCGCTCGGCCTGCCGCTCCGGCCGATGGTCGAGCGCATGCTGGTGGGCGCGATCCAGGGCTATCTCTCGGGCGAGCAGGGGCCGGCGGGCTGCCTGCTGATCGGCACGGCGACGGCCGAGGCAGCCACCGATCCGCAGGTCCGCGCCGCGCTGAGCGCCTTTCTCGAAATGGAGGATCGCCGCATCGAAGGGCTGCTCGCCGATGCCGGCAGCACCCGGCCCGCCGCCTGCGCCCGGATCGTCGCCTCGGTACTGCACTCGCTCAGCGTCCGCGCCCGTGCCGGCGAATCGCGTGCCGCGCTCGAGCAGATCGCCCGCGATTGCGCCGCCATGGTGGTATAGCGATCAGCGCACGTCCCGCATGACGGCGGGGTGCTTTGCCGTGTATGGCCGTGCCGATGCACGTCGCCCTCGCCATCCTCCTGTCCGCGGTCGCGATGACGGTCATCGTCGGCGTGCGCTACCTGATCGTCAGCGGCGCCTTCGCCGCCGCCACCCGGGCGAAGCACCCCGGCCTCTATGCCGGGCTCGATCCGCAGATCCGGCGGGAGATCCTGTGGAGCCTCGCCTCGGCGGCGATCTACGGGATTCCGGCCGGCATCGTTGCCTGGGGCTGGCAGAATCGCGGCTGGACGCGGATCTATGCCGATGTCCACGCCTTTCCGCTCTGGTATCTGCCCGTCTCGGTGCTGCTGTTCCTCGTCGCGCACGACAGCTGGTTCTACTGGACGCATCGCTGGATGCACCTGCCGGCGCCGTTCCGCATTGCCCATGCCGTGCACCATGCCAGCCGCCCGCCCACGGCCTGGGCGGCGATGGCGTTCCACCCGGTCGAGGCGCTCACCGGGGCTGTGGCAATTCCGCTACTGGTCTTCGTGATTCCGATCCATCCGGCCGCGCTGGCGGTGGTGCTCACCGTCATGACGGTTATGGGTGTCACCAATCACATGGGCTGGGAGGTTTTCCCTGCATTCATGTGGCGGGGGCGATTGGGGGCATGGCTGATCACGGCCAGCCATCACCAGCGGCATCATGAGCAGTACAGGGGAAATTATGGCTTATATTTCCGGTTCTGGGACCGGCTCTGCGGCACCGATCGGGGAATCGGCGATTTCGCGCGGGACCACGCCCGGCGCGCGGGGCGCGGGCAGGGCCGCGTTCGCGGCGGCGGCGATGCTGCTGCTGCCGGGAGCGATGCCGGTCTGTGATCTCTCGCTCGACGTGGCCCGGCTGCGCTCCACCCGCGGGATGATCCGCATCTGCCTTACCGCCACGCCCGCCAATTTCCCGAAATGCGCCAATGATGCCCAGTCGGTGACGCGCTCGATCCCCGCGACCGGCCCCGCGAGCGGCCATGCGATCAGTTTCGATGGGCTGCCCCGCGGCGATTATGCGATCGCCGTGATCCATGACGAGAATGGCAACGGCAAGCTCGATACCTTTGCCGGCATCCCGCGCGAGGGCTTCGGCTTCTCGCGTAATCCCGCCATCGCCTTCGGCCCGCCCCCGTTCAAGGCGGCGCGCTTCACCGTTTCGGGTGATGCCGATGCGCAACAGGTCAGGATGCTTTATCTCCTCTAGCCCGGCCGGGCGGACCCAAGCCGCGGCACCGGCGTTTGGCGTGGTATCTCGTTCCCTGGAGTTTCCCCCATCGTGAAAACCAAATCCCGCCTCGCGCTGTTCGCTGCCACGCTTGCCTGCGCCGTGGCGGCGCCCGCCCTGGCCCAGGACAGCAGCCCCGCCGCATCGCCGCCAGCCGACTCGGTCGATACGGGGCGCAACAGCCTCACCATCGGCGCGGGCGGCGTCTACATGCCCAGCTATGAGGGCTCGAACGATTATGTCGTCACGCCCGCGCTCGCCGCGCGCGGCAAGCTGGACGGCTTCGCCTTCTGGACCCGCAACACGCAGCTCTATGTCGATCTGATTCCGAATCCGCCGGGGCCTTCGGTCGATGTCCAGTTCGGGCCGATCGGCGGCATCAACCTCAACCGCACCGGCCGGCTGGTCGATCCGCAGGTCAGGGCGCTCGGCAAGCGCAAGCTCGCGGTGGAGGCGGGCGGCTTTGTCGGCCTCGGCAAGACCGGCCTGATCACCAGCGATTACGACAATCTCACGGTGCGCGTGGCCTATGTCCACGATATCAGCGGCATCTATCGCAGCTATGTGATCACCCCGATGATCGAATACAGCACGCCGCTCAGCCGCAAGGCGTTCGTCGCCATCTCGGCCTCGGCCGATTATGCCGGGGCGGGCTATTCCCGCGCCTATTTCGACGTCGATTCGGCCGGTTCGCTGCGCAGCGGGCTGCCGGTGTTCAGCGGGCGCAAGGGCTGGAAGGACATCACCTTCGGCGCGGTCGCCAGCCATTCGCTGACCGGGGACCTGCTCCACGGCCTCGGCATCTACGCGACCGGGTCCTACACGCGGATGGAGGATGATTTCGCCGCAAGTCCGGTCACGCGGATCGCCGGCAGCCCCAACCAGTGGTTCGGCGCGATCGGCCTGGGCTACACCTTCTGAAGGACGATTTCCGGCGGGTGGTGCCGGGCTCGGGCCGGATCGGCCGTTAACGGTTGTTGATGTGGCACCCGTAGATCGGCTACCCGGGTACGGAAACCCGCCGGAATCGACCAGCTTTCCCTTGCAACTGATTGGGACCGGCGGCCAAATTACTCCCGTTCACGCCGGGATTCACTTCAAGGAGAGGTCATGTCGACCGACGACCAGCAGCTGATCGAGGGCACCGCATCGCGCCCCGAGGCCGATAGCACGCTGCGCAGCGAGCGCCGCGAGTTCTTCCGCGCGGCCTTCGGCGCCGTGGCGGTCACCGCGGCCGGGGCCGGCGCGCTGGCGATCGCCACCTCGGCGTCGGCCGCGACGATCGCCGACAACGACATGGGCAATTTCCTGCTCCAGCTCGAATATCTCGGCGCGCAATATTACAGCTATGCCGTCACCGGCGCCGGCCTTCCCGCCGCGCAGCTGACCGGTGTCGGCACGGCCGGTGCGGCCACCGGCGCGCGGCAGGTGACCTTCACTGATCCGCTCGTCGCGCAATATGCCAAGGAGATCGCGCAGGATCTGGCGGGCCATGTCGCCTATCTGCGCACCACGCTCGGCACTGACGGCGCGACCGCCCAGCCGGCGATCGATCTCGGCGTCACCGCGACCGGCGCGTTCAGCAAGCTCGCCGCCGGGGCCACGATCGTCGCGACCGGGGGCACCTTCGATGTCTATGCCAGCGACGAGAATTTCCTGCTCGGCGCCTTCATGATCGAGGACGTGCTCGTCACCGCCTATAACGGCGCCTCGACCACCATCACGGACAAGACGCTGCTCAGCGCGCTGCTCGGCATCCTTTCCTCGCACGCGCATCACGCCGCGGTGATCCGCTCGCTGCTCTATGCCAAGGGCGTCGCGACGCCGGCGTTGCGCACCAATGCGGACAAGATCTCCGATGTCCGCGATGTGCTGGACGGCACCGGCACCGATGTCGACCAGGGCATTTCGCCGACCACGGTCAGCGGCAATCTGGTGTCGAACATCGTGCCGGCCGGTGCGGATGGTCTCGCTTATGGCCGCAGCAGCGGCCAGGTGCTCAACGTCCTGTACCTGAACAGCGCCGCGGTCAGCGCCGGCGGCTTCTTCACGGCCGGCCTCAACGGCGCGGTCAAAACCAGCACCGCGAACTGATCGCGCTCACGGCCCGCCCAAGGGAAGATTTCACGATGACCGATACCGATACCCCGATCCAGGTCCTCGACGCGGGCGAACGCCGCCGCGACGAACGCCGCCGCTTCATGCAGCTCGCCGGCGGTGCCACGCTCGCCATGGGCCTGGCCGCCTGTGGCGGCAGCAGCTCGAGCAGCCCGACGCCTACCCCTACCTCGACCGGCACCGCCACGCCGACCCCGACGGCCAGTTCCACCGTCGCGCTTGATGTCGATTATCTGAACTTCGCGCTGCAGCTCCAGTATCTCGAGGCGCAATATTTCGCCTGGGCGACCACCGGCGCCGGCGTCGCCGCGTCGCTGCTCACCGGCACCGGCACGCAGGGGACGGTCACCGGCGGCGCGCAGGTCACCTTCAGCACGGCGCTGCTCGGCCAATATGCCCGGGAGATCGCGGCGGGCGAGCTCGCCCATCTCGGCTTCCTGCGCTCGGCCACCGGCGCGGCCGCCGCGGCCCAGCCCGCGCTCGACATTTCGAGCAGCGCGACCGGCGGCTTCACCCGCATCGCGCGCGCCGGCGGCCTGATCGGCGCGTCCGATACCTTCGATCCCTATGCCAGCGAGCTCAATTTCCTGCTCGGTGCCTTCATGATCCAGGATGTCGTGGTCAGCGCCTATCGCGGCGCCATCCCCGCGATCACCAACCTGCTCTATGTCAACGCGGCGGCCGATATGCTCGCCACCAAATCCTATCATGCCGCGATGATCCGCTCGCAGCTCTATGCGCTGGGCACGGCGGCGCGCACCGCGACTGACCAGCTCAGCAACGGGCGTGACAGCTTCGATGGCGTCACCGATATCGATCAGGGCGTCAGCGGCGCGGATTCGACCGTGTCGAACGTCACCCCGACCGATTCGAACGGCATCGTGTTCGGGCGCACCACCGGCCAGGCGCTGAACGTGCTCTACACCAATCACGCTGCGGTCGTCGGCGGGGGCTTCTTCCCGAACGGCATCATCAGCACCTATTTCGCCTCGAGCGACGCGAACTAGGGTCCGGACCCCGAGGCTTCGGCTCGGGTGACGGTACCGATCCTCCGGGCCGCGCGATCCTCGGGTCGCGCGGCCCGTGCTTTGCGCGGGTGACGGTCTCCGCACGGCGGTCCGGGTGTGCCGCGACATGGACGGGCCGCGGCGCGGACGTTTTCGAATAGCGCCCGGCGCGCGTTCTGCTACAACCCTGCTTTCCCCGGGGGGCCGCGCAGCGGGTTTCCATCAGGCTGTTGCCATGATGGGCGCCACGAGCGGCTGAGAGGCGGCTGAAGCCGCGACCCGCCGAACCTGATCCGGTTGAGACCGGCGGAGGGAGGGAGGTTTTCATCCGAAGGCCGTCCTCACTCCGTATTGTTGGAGTGACAGACATGGCCGATATCCCCGCCCGCACCGAAATTGGCGTCACCACCGGCCCGATCCGCGGTTCGCGCAAGATCCATGTCGGCGAATATCGCGTCGCGATGCGCGAGATCATGCTCGAGCCGTCCTGCGGCGAGCAGCCGCTGCGCGTCTACGACACGTCCGGGCCTTATACCGATCCCAAGGCCAGCATCGATATCATGGCCGGCCTCCCCGCGCTGCGCCGCGACTGGATCGTCGGCCGCGGCGATGTCGAGGCCTATGACGCGCGCGAGACCCGCCCCGAGGATAATGGCCTGTCCGGCCCCGATCGTTCCGCCGGGGTCCCGCAATTCCCGAATGTCGTGAAGCGCCCGTTGCGCGCGAAGGCCGGGCATAATGTCAGCCAGATGCACTATGCCCGGCGCGGCATCATCACGCCCGAGATGGAATATGTCGCGATCCGCGAGAATATGGGCCGCGCCGCCGCCAGGGAGAAGCTGATCCGCGACGGCGAGGATTTCGGCGCGTCCATCCCCGATTTCGTCACCCCCGAATTCGTCCGCGACGAGGTCGCGCGCGGCCGCGCGATCATCCCGAGCAACATCAACCACCCCGAATCCGAGCCGATGGCGATCGGCCGCAACTTCCTCGTCAAGATCAACGCCAATATCGGCAACAGCGCCGTCGCCTCGAACGTGGCGAACGAAGTCGACAAGATGGTCTGGTCGATCCGCTGGGGTGCGGACACGGTGATGGACCTGTCGACCGGCCGCAACATCCATGACACGCGCGAATGGATCATCCGCAACAGCCCCGTGCCCATCGGCACCGTGCCGATCTACCAGGCGCTGGAAAAGGTCGGCGGCGTGGCGGAAGACCTGACCTGGGAGATTTTCCGCGACACGCTGATCGAGCAGGCCGAGCAGGGCGTCGACTATTTCACCATCCATGCCGGCGTCCGCCTCGCCTATATCCCGATGACGGCGAAGCGCGTGACCGGCATCGTCAGCCGCGGCGGCTCGATCATGGCGAAATGGTGCCTCAGCCACCACAAGGAGAGCTTCCTCTACGAGCGCTTCGACGAGATCACCGAGATCATGAAGGCCTATGATATCGCCTATTCGCTGGGCGATGGCCTCCGCCCCGGATCGATCGCCGACGCCAATGACGAGGCGCAGTTCAGCGAGCTCTATACGCTGGGCGAGCTCACCCACCGCGCCTGGAAGCAGGATGTGCAGGTGATGATCGAAGGCCCCGGCCATGTGCCGATGCACAAGATCAAGGCCAATATGGACAAGCAGCTTAAAGTGTGTGGCGAGGCGCCGTTCTACACGCTCGGGCCGCTGACCACCGATATCAG
>CAISGR010000049.1 GCA_903884945.1 uncultured bacterium | reverse complement strand
TCGCCGCCGCACGACGGACGCACGCTCCGCGCCAAGGCTCGCCACATGGGCATCGAGCAGGGCGCGCAGCGCTCTCGCCTCGAGGCTTGTCTCATGCGCCGAGCGCAGCATGAAATCGTACAGCGTCTCGCCCGGACGGCGCGGCTCGATCTCGCGCTCCATCACCTCCGCGGTGCCGTCGGCGAGTGTCACGCGGATCATCGCGCCCTCCATCGACGAAAGGCGGAGATCGCCAGGCCGGTAGCGCCGGACAGGCCCACCAGCATCACACCGCTCGCGAAGCAGGCCGCGCCGACAATAAGCGCACTGCGCACCACCATCGCATGGGGTTGGTTGAGGGCGAACCCGGCTACGAGCACCAGGCTCATCATCATGGCCGCCTCGATCACCATCAGCCGGAACCGCCAGCGGATCGCCGCCGCCTCGGCGCGGATCGCGACGCGTGCTTCGATCATCCGTTCGAGCTGAGCATCCTTGCTGCTGTCGAACGAGGTCAGATCAAAGACCATCTGCTTCTGCGGAGGCTTGCGCTTCAGCATCACGCCATCTCCTCATGCAGGGGCAGTTCTGGGCGAGACCCAAGGATCTCGGCCGGATCGACGCCGGCGAGTTCACACACCGCGTCGAGCGGAGAGCGGCCGGCGCGCAGCAGCGCCTCGAACGCGGCAACCTCCTGCGGCGCGCTGGTGTTGATCCAGTAGGAGAAGGGGTCGACGACGAGCCGGGCGATGCCGAGACCCAGCGGAGAGTCGATGAAGACCTCGCTATAGTTGGGCTTGGAATTGCGCACCGACTTCAGCAGCTCGAGCACGAACCCCGAATAATCGAGGATCTTGTTCTCGACCGCCTTGTCATAGGTGGAGCCCTGGAGGAGGAAGCGGGTCGCGGCATTTTCGAGGATCACCTGGCCGGTGCCGCCGAACAGGATCAGATCGTTCATTGACTGGAGGACGATCCCGAAGCTGCCCTGATATTTGCGGGCGCGCCGATAGCCCTGGCCGAACGCCTCGGCCAGACGTGACAGGTCCTGGCCTTCGGTCTTGGTCATGAACTGCGCGGCTTCGTCGCACAGGACGAAGCGCGGCCGGTCGCGCGCCGAGAGGTACAACTCCTGGGTGACGGCGTTCACCACCACCATGACGATGACGTTGAACAGGTCGGGCATGCTCTTCAGCCGTTCGAGCTCGAGTACCACGAATTCGTCGGCCGAAATATCGAAGGTCGAACGCCCATTGAAGAAATGGCCGTAAGCGCCCTCGCTCGCGAAATCGCGCAGGTTGAAGGCCAATTCCCTCGAG
This sequence comes from uncultured bacterium, assembly GCA_903884945.1. Lineage (GTDB taxonomy): Bacteria > Pseudomonadota > Alphaproteobacteria > Sphingomonadales > Sphingomonadaceae > Sphingomonas. Next base: position 9,351 of record CAISGR010000049.1, on the reverse strand, counting down.
ACCGGTATCAGATGATCGACGCGGTCGAGATCCGATGCCGCGAACGCGGGATAGGCGCCGAGCCATGCACGGACCGCATCGATGCCCTCTTCGGAATGACCTTCATCGATCGTCCACTGGACAGCCGATTTCAGGAGATTCCATTCCGAGGTGGTGACACCCTTGCGGGTGGCGGCGTTCGCCATCTCGGCGACGATCGCGACCGCCATCGAGATCGCCGACTGCTTGTCTTCGCCGTCGAGCGCGAAGCCCATGTCGAACGGGTTGAGGACGAGCTTCTCCTCGCCGATGTCGATGTAACGACCCGAGCAGAGCGTGCAGAGCTTGCGATAGCTGCCGCCGATATCGATGATGCGAATGAGCGCATTCTGCGCATAATATTGCTGGCACAGATTGTTGAGCAGGAAGCTCTTGCCGGCGCCGCTCTCCGCCGAGACGATGAAATTGTAATTGTTGATGCGCGGATCGAACAGGTCGAGCGTGACCAGTTGGCCCTTCCGGCCGGTGTAGAGGAGGGCAGGGCGCCCGCCACCGCGAAAGTCGGTCTGGATCGGCGCCATCAGCACCGCAGCCTTCACCGGCATCCGGAAATCGCGCTCGAGCATTCGCAAGGTGCGCCCGTCCGGGTACAGCCCGAACGGCAGGCTCATCGTGAGCAGGATCGGATTGAGATAGCTTTCCTCCTGCATCATGAAGGGCAGGGGTTCGCCTTCCCAAAGCCGCTTGGCGCGCGCCGCCATCTCCCGGGCATGGGCGCTGGTGCGACCGAACACCCAGACGGTCGGGATCACCCGCACGAATTTGGAGTTGCCGGCCTCGTCGAGGATCCAGCCGATCTCCTCGATCTGTTTGCTGACCTCGACCGCAAAGCTGCCGGCGGCCTTTTGCGCAGAGAGCACCTGGGCGCGTTTGTGGATCTCGAACTGCGAATGATCGAACAGGACGTTGAGCGTGTAGAGGAACGGCCCCCCGATCTGGTCGCTGTCCTCGGCCGAACCGCGCATGCCGCCCGTCAGGCGATTGGCCCGCTCGGCGGTGATCCGCCGCGCCGGCGACTTGGGCGTGAGGCAGCGCGCGACCTGGTTGCCGAGGAACAGCTCCGGACCCTCGAACAGCAGGTCGGGACCCGCGTCGATGATCTGCTTGCGGATCGGCGGCGCCGCCCCGGTTGCATCAGGGCTCGACGAGAAAACGCCGGGCGCGGCGGCGAACACACCGTTGAAGATCCGGCGATAGAAGGAGACGATCTCCTCCGGGGGCAGCCGGACGATGCCGAGCTTGGCGAGCTGCTCCTCGATCTGGCGGCGCAGATCGCTCCCCAGCGGACGCCTCGTCTTTACCGACAGGATGGTGCGAAAGTCCCTGATCGGTATGCCGTGCATCGCACGAAGGCCATGTGTCCCCGCCATCAGATAATCGGCGGTGCGCCTGGCCGATGCCTGGATCAGGGGATCGTCGCGGGTCTTGAGATCGAGAAACGCATCGAGCGCCGTCTCGATCAGCGGGTCGGCAAAACTGTGAAGCTGAAGGACCGTGCCATCGGGGAAGTGAATGTTGAGAAGCCCGAGCAGCGCCTGATGCACATGCGCAAACATGTAGGCGCTCGGCACGAGCTCCCAGCCATAGCCCCAACCATCGTCGATGCAGAGGAACGCCTCCTCATCCTCGTCCCATGCAACGAGCGGCAGGTAATCGGAGAAGCGATCGCGCGCGACGCTTTGCCGCAGCTGGGCAAAGCTCAGATCGCCGCCTGTTCGGGAGCCGCGCGCCTTCACTTGCTCTGATCCTTCGGCGCGGGCCCGAGCGTGCTCGAAGCCCTGGGCGTCGGCGCCAACGGACGCGCATTCATGGGCGCTGGCACCAGCGTGCGCGGGTCCCTGGCCGGCGGCGCCAGCGCCGTTGCGGAAATAGCCCCGTCAATCTCACGCTCCTGGACCTGACCCAGGACGGGCGCCTGGGTCGATGGCTGAACCGGATCGACCAGATAGTCGCCGACGACCCAGGCGGGCGTCTCGACGATCGAGAAGACGTAGCGCGGCATGTAGAGGCGGTCAGGCCGCTGACGGTCGGCATAAGGCAGGATCAGCGTGCGAACGGTGCGCGGCGGTTTGAGCATCGGCGTGACCGGTTGGTCGATCAGCCCCTGCAGCTCGCGATAGACGCTGTCCTTGTACCCGAGATAGGCACCCACCGGCGCGGCTGCGCCTTTGGCGGTCATGCCAGACATTGCCGGTGCAGCAGCCTGGCCGCGCAGCAGCTTCTTGTCGTTGGTGACTGCAGGGTCCGACCGGGACGGGCGGCCGGCGACCGCATCCTCATAGGCCTTCTCGGGATGCACGCACTGTCCATGGTCGCTGTTCTTGCAGCTATATTTTTCGGAGTAAGGTGACATCACCGAGCCGAGCGTCGCGCAGCCACCAAGGGCCGCGATCACCGGGATGAGAAGCAGTCGGTGACCGCGGATCGAGACCTTGCATGAAAGGGTTCTGGGCATCAGAATTTGCTCCCCGCCGATGGTTTGATTTCGAGCGTCACGCCCTCCTGGATGACGACGACCACGTCCTTCGCGGCGCCGACCTCGACGATCGGGCCGGCCTGGCGCGCGAGATCGAGATAGAAATCGGTCAGCTTGTCCGAAGATTTGGAAAGGCCGCCCGCTATGCCGGACTTGGCGGCATCGCCGGCATTAAGCGTCCTCACTGTGCCGAGCGCCGAGGTCGACGTATCACCAAAGCTATTCTCGACCGTCTGGGCGATGCCGCTGATGGTCCCTGCGATAAAAGTCCGGGCCAAGGCCGCGCCGGCGCGGGTGACGACCTTGCCCGACAGGCCCTTCTTGCCGTCGGTATCGACAAAGAAGCCCTTGACGCTCTGGTCGACGACCGAATGTTCGTCGAAGTCGACGCAGGAGAGCGTCACGAGCTGGATCTCGACGCGCTCCTTGGCGAGGCTGCCGGTCGCGTTGCCGATGACGAAACAACCGGACAGGTTCGCCTTGACGTCATTGGGGAGCACGGCTGGCGCCTGGACCCGCGCGATGATCGGCTCCGGGTTCGAGGTCGCGTCGTGGCTCGCCAAGGCGTCCACGCCCGTCAGCAGCCGCGCCTTCATGAAACCAGGCGGCAAATAGATCGTCCGAATCTTTTTTTTCGACTCGTCCGACGCCGCGGCCGCATCCTTGGGGACGACCGGCGATGTGGCGGCGCCGATTGCACCCACCACTTTTTCGACCGGCGGTGCCGGCGGAGCGGGAGGTCCCACCGGTGCGGATGGCGGGGCTGGCAAACTATTGTCGCCCGCCGCGCCCGAAGCACCGGATGGCGATGGCGGAAACTCCGGCGCGCCGCCGCCGGGAAGCGCTGGCGGCAATGGCGCGCCGTCCGCCCCTGCGGCCGCGGGGCCAGTGCCTTGCGGCCCGATCGGTGTCTTGCCCTCCTCGATCGCCGTCACCCGGTCGCCGAGCATGGACTGGCCGTCCAGGACCTTTTTCAGATCGCCGCGCAGCTTCACCTCGAGGCTGTCACCGCGGAGGCCCGCGCCCATATCGAGCTTGGAGGCCTCCGGCGCCGCGACGACCGGCTTGTCGGCGGTGCTCGCAGAATAGAGGCCGTAGCCAAGCACGCCGATCGCCGTGGCCACGCCGAATTGCTTCACGCGCAGTTTGCCCGTCGAACTCAGCGAATCCCAGCGCGCGCGCCAGTCGAGCAGCGCCGCACCCCGCGCTTCGTCACCGCCGTCCTGCGCCGCCTGAGCGGCGAGATGCGCTTGGAAAGGGCTCTGCTCACCAGGCCCACCGGCATCCGGTGCGGTCTCTTCTGGTCTCTCGCTCATTGGACAGCTCCCCGGCGAATGATGATGAGCCGCGCGCTATCGCCCGCCTTCAGCGCGATACGATCGAGCGTGACCGCGAAGATGTTCGAGCCGAGCAACGACACCAGGAACTCGGGCTCGGCGAGGACGAGGTCGGCTGACGCCTGGACCAGATATTCGGATGCCGAGAGGCCAGCGCCTTCGATTGCAAACCGCCGGCGTTCATGGAGGCGCGCCGCGGGCAGGGTCGGCAGGACGATGTCGCCCGCGACCGGCGCTACCTCGGCGAAGCTTGCCGGCACGCGGTCCTGCAACATCGACAGCGTGATCGAAACGGCGCGCTCTTCTTCGACGAGCGGGCCGAGCAGATCCTGATTGGCACGGGCACGCTGCGCGGTGCCCGAGGCCAGGATCACGGTCTGCGCTGGGATGTCCGACGGCTCGGTGTAAAGCGGGTAAATCGCCCCATTGCACGACACGAAGAATTCGGAAGGCGTGGTCACATAGGTCCGTGTCGGTGCGCCGTCGCCGTCGACTTCCTTTACCAAAAACTTGATCCACGCGTCGGACCCACCACGCTCGACCGCGATCGCCTTTTCGGCCGAGAATTTGACATCCTCGATCTCGCCGCCCTGGCAGATGATGTGGTTGACGTCGCGATTGGACAGCCGGATCGAGGCGGTCTGATCGGGCAGCGCGGTGATCGTCTGGGCGAATGCCGGCGGTGCCGCGAAGATGAGGCCGGCCGTCAGCAGGCTCGCACGGCTGCGATTACCGAGTTTCGGCATCGAAATTCTCCTCATGCAGGGACGTCAGCCAGAAGCGGCCGTTATCGATCGCGTAGCCAATCCGAAGATTGCCACGGAACTTGCGGATCACGCCGCCGATCACACGGACCTTCTCGACCGGTACGACGATGTCGGTGCTGGTGGTCAGGACGGGCTGATCCGGCCGGATATAGGTCGCGATCGAAAGCGTCGGATTGTCCGAGAGCTCGTCGAGAATGGCGGTCAGGCTGTCGCGGATGCTGTTATAGGCCGAGGGGTGGACGATGCTCAGCAGCTCCTGGAATTGCGGATCGGCGGAATAGGCCGAATAGGTACCCGACAGGCTGACGATGTTGCGCGTCATCGTGCGCAGGTACGGCGCCGAGGGCGCATTTCCCGTCACATAGAGGTCGCCGCCCGTCCCGAACGGCACGATGACCGTCCTCTGATTCTGGTTCGACGTGTAGATCAGCATACCGAGCACCGCGGTGATGCCGAACAGACCGGCTATCGCGAATTTGAGCAGCCGGTTCTCCTCGAAGAGATTGGCCGAGCCCTGGAGATAGCGGTGGATGCCCCAGCTGGCCGGCTTGTCCGCGAGCGGATCCCAATCCTTCGGGCGTGATGTGCGAAAGAGCGCCATGGCCGTTCTACTCGAAGAAGCGGGTCTGGGTCGGACCCGGATAATGACGGAACGACAGCAGCCCCCAGCGCCAGGCGAGATGCGGGATGAACCCGCGCGGCTTGGTCCGCTTCCAGGGGATGAAAAGGAGAAGAGCGCCGATCAGGGTCCACCCGATCACGCCGCCAACGATGACGGCGACAAAGATCGTCGACATGACCAGGATGAATTCATCCGCGCCGAACCAGAGGATCTGGACCGGCAGATGAAGATACTGGGGCAGACGTTCGTCCAACGCTCTTCTCCTCCTGCTTCAAGACAGCCCGAGAGCTCGGGTTGTCATGTCCAGGCCTTGCGGCCTGCTCGTGGGCCGCGCGGGGGCTGAGGCGCCCGCACGGCCGATCAGCTCAGATCACCATCCCGAAAGTCTGGAGGATGGCGTCCGCCTTGATGAGGCAGACCGCGGCGACGATCGTCGGGATCCCGATCATGACGTTCGAGAACAGCCGCGACACGCCGAACAGGAAGGCCGCGACGCCCGCGACGAACCCCATCGGGCCCTTGACGCCCTTGTTCACGACGATGTTGTAGATGTCGTAGCCAAGGTCTCCGGTCGCAGGCGCGGTGAACGCGTGCGCGCCGCCGCTCATTGTTGCGAACAAGACCAAAGGGACGCCGATATTCGCGACCCCGAACACATGCTTGCCGATTTTCCTGATCATTTTGCCACTCCGTGCGCTTGCGGAGCCGCCCGGTAAGATGCCTGCCGACAGCGTGAGGACACGTTGGCGGCCGAGCGGCGTGGTGGACGGCTCCAGGGGAGCCACGGCCGTCGGCATTCCGGCCCGTGTCGGTGGAGCCGAGGCGCTACGCCCGGACCGGCCCCCCGAACGGCCGCCAAAAAGGAGGGGCGCGCGCGTTCGCGCGCGACGATCGTCAGTGCTTCGCATCGGTCTTTGCCGAATGGTCCGCGAGGAATTGCTCGAGCTCGCCCTGCTGGAAGCCCGAGACGAGCTTGCCATCGACGATGAGCGTCGGGGTGCCGGTGATGCCGATCTTTTTGACGGCGATCGCATCGCCCTCGACCTTGGCGCGGCCCGCAGCGCACTTGCGCAGCACCGCCGGCTGCGCGCCGCCGTAGATCGCCTTGAACTCGGCCTCTTTGTCCGGCGAGCACAGGATGTGCTCAGACTTCACCGCCGCCTGAGGGTGAATGCCGCTCACGAAATAGATGAGCCGCCGGACCGGCTTGCCTTCCGCCGCCTTGGCGATCCAGAACTTCTCGAGCGCGCGGCAATAGGGGCATTCGGGATCGGTGAACTCGATCACCGTCGGCGCACCCGCAGGTCCGATCACCAGCGCTTTCGCCGGATCCAGCGCGCCGAGCTTCTTCCGGGCGCTCGCATCCTGAGCCAGCGCGGTGATATTGACGCCGTTCTTGTCGTAGACAGCGGCGAAGAGGATCTGCTCGCTCTCCGCAGCATAATAGATGACCCGTCCGCCTGCCATCGCCTGGTAGATCGGGCCCTTGATCGGCGCAGGTCCGAAGTCCTCGAATTTTAGGTTGATGAAGGTCTGCTGCAGCTTCTGCTGCGCTTCTTCCGCAGCGGCACTGAGCGGCGCCGTATCGCTCTGCTTCGCGGTTGGCGCCGACTGCGCGATCGCGCTCGGACCAAAGGTTATCGCGCAAGCGATCAGCGACAGACGTCGAACCGCCCTGGACGTCGCGCCGCTCACGGGCGGGCACTCGCGAAGCGACGCGTGCTGCACTCGAAGGCATCACGATCGATTTGCATCTGCACGCCGAGCGGTACGGCGGCGCGGGGCGCAGCCGCCGCGGGACCTTCCGTCTTCGTCGCGAGGGCAAAGCCGTCGGCCGTCGCGATAACCCGGACCCGCGGCGCCGATGCGCTGACGGGCGCGGCAACTTGCCGGGGACAGGCCGAAGCTGGCATAGTGACGAGCGCAAGCGAGACTCCGCCCAAGCTGTTCAAGACTATTCGTTTGGTCATCAGACACGCCTCCTCTGTCCGGGAATCGCGTCTGCGATGACCGGGGGAACTTGATCGGGATCGGGCTGGGAGCGTTGAGTTGTCGAACGGTGCTCGCCGTCACCCCAAATCGGGATGACCGCGTCATGAAGTAAGTAATCGTGATGCCGCAATAGGCAGGGCACTGCCGTGCCGGAGGCGGCAATCGCGGACCGCAATCGGCACATCCGTGCCGCAATTTGGGTCTCTAATCGTTCATCACGTGCCCATTTGGGCTCAAATCTCGTCAAGCCATAAGGAGACAGGCACGAGTCGCAGGGAAGGGGAAAATGGGAAAGGCGGGCTCAAGGACCTATAAATTGCGGCTATCGGACCAGGGAATCGACCTGTTCCTCGCGTGCCACTACCGCCTGGCACAGCTTTTGCGCGACTTCATTCCGTATGGGGCGACATTTTCCGTCGCGGTCGCACTTCTCGAACGCATGGATGCCGATGATATCGCGGCCGAGCTCGAGACGCACTCCTGCCTGCAATGCGCGGGCGACAAGACCTGCTTCGTTGGATCTTCAGCGGAACTTGCCGAGATCATGCAACTGGTGTGTGAACGCTTGATCGAATCCGATCGATTTGCGCAGAGCCCGCCATTCGGCAAGCTTTACATCGTTGGCCTTGCTTCATTCCGAACCGCGGAAGATAAGGACCTCGCCGAGGCTTATCGCCGCGTCGCGGGCCGGGGGCCAAGACGAGCAAAGAAAAATTAACGGTATCCAAGTTAGTTAAGCAAACGCACTTCCAGTGTTGCGACCCTTGCCGTCTTCCAATTTGGAAACGATTGGATTTGACCGCGGGCACATTTAACACCAGTTTCTGTCCTGTCGAACTGTGCAAAGGGAGCTTTGAGCAACAGTCAGGGAGAACCTGCACGTGTCGCTTCAAAGCACATCCAGCATTGGAGATGCGACTGTCCTTGCGCAGATCAAGGTGATCTCGGGAAAGTGCATCGAAGAGCGGAGACGGAAAGAACGGAAAACGCAGGAGCAGCTGGCATCCGATGTCGGCATCGGCGTGCGCTGGCTACGAGAGATCGAGTCGGGTAATCCGAAGTCCTCGATCGAGGATCATTTGCGCTGCGCATCCGGCGTGGGGCTTCCAGCCTCCTATTTCCTGATCCCGCTGATGTTCATGGATCATAAGATGGCATTTCCACGGCAATTGCTCCTCGACGATATGGCAGCCCTTGAGGAATACTGCATTCGCTGCATCGGCGACTATTATGTCGATACGATCTCCAGTCGGTTACGGCCGCCAGTGTCGAAATCGTCGCCTCCCGAAGCCGAAGCTTGAGGTCCTGCGGGTCATGGCGCCCGAAGCGCTCACATCGGAGCGGGTCTACACGGGCCTGCGGCGCGCGATCGTCGGCGGCTATTATGCCCCCGGCACAACTCTTGTCGCCCAGGCGCTCGCGGAGGAATTTGGCACAAGCATCGCTCCAGTGCGCGACGCAATTCACCGGCTGGTGGGGGAGGGGTTTATCGAGGCACATCAAGGCGGGGGATTCCAGCTCCCCATTCTCATGGAAAATGATCTGCGGGATCTCTACGTCTGGCACGGCCAGGTTTTGCGTCTTGCGATCAAACATCGCTCAAGCCCCAGCATCAGCATCGACATGTCATCAATCCTCGACGCTCTCGACCCGGCGGACACGCGCGCGATCGCCGACGCAACCACAGAGCTTTTTGCCCGCCTCGCTGCAATCTCACGCAATAAGCAACATACAGCAGCCGTAGCGAAAGCCGCCGACCTCCTTTACGCGACTCGCCTGCGCGAGACAGGCATCAGGGACCGCATCGGCGAACTTCGCGCGGTATGGACAGTGACCACAGACGGTCGAGAGTCGGCCGTTCGCGATGCCATCTGGGCCTATCATCGGCGGAGATTGCGCCGGGTTCCGGCACTCATCAGAGAACTGAACCGAAGCCCGAATTGAACAAATGGTTACGTGCTACGGATATTATTGACGATCCACCAATGGCTTCGAATGAACCGCCGTGCTCACGCTTATATGTTCTCATTTCGGATACTTATAAGCTCAGGTATATGCCGTTGACACTCTATTCTCTCCGACACCGCATTTCGCGGTGAACGTAAGGAGAAGTGACAT
>CAISGR010000048.1 GCA_903884945.1 uncultured bacterium | reverse complement strand
CTCGGTACCCCACGCACATTCTGGATCGGCTTCAGGATCAGATAAGGGATAGAAAAGTGGACACTAATTTCCCAGTGCCGGAATCTTGGGCACGCACGGCGAAGGTCGATTCCGCGCGCTACGCCGCCGATTACGCCCGGTCGCTCGAGGAGGCGACGAACTATTGGCTCGAGCAGGCGGGCTCGCTCGACTGGATCCAGGCACCGACCGTCGCCTGCCAGAGCAGCTTCGCCGAGGCCGATTTCGGCGTACGCTGGTTCGCCGATGGTATTCTCAACGTTTCCGCCAATTGCCTCGATCGCCATCTTGCGACCCGCGGCGATCAGGTCGCGATCCTGTGGGAACCGGACGACCCCGCCGAGCAGCCGCGCCGCATCAGCTATGCCGAACTCCACGCCGACGTATGCCGCTTTGCCAACGCCCTGAAGGAGCATGGCGTGCGGCGCGGCGAGCGCGTCACCCTCTATCTGCCGATGATCCCCGAAGCCGCCGTCGCGATGCTGGCCTGCACGCGGATCGGCGCCATCCATTCCATCGTCTTCGGCGGCTTCTCGCCCGAGGCGCTGGCCGGACGGATCACCGATTGCGACAGCCGCGTCGTCATCACCGCCGACGAAGGCCGGCGTGGCGGCAAGACCGTCCCGCTCAAGACCAATGTCGATGCCGCCGCCGCGCACGTCACCTGTCTGGAGACGGTGATCGTGGTGAAGGCGACAGGGGGCGACGTGCCGATCCAGGCAGGCCGGGATCTCTGGTATCAGGACATGCTCGCCTCGGCCTCACCCGAATGCCCGCCGGAGCCGATGCACGCGGAGGATCCGCTCTTCCTGCTCTATACGTCGGGCTCCACCGGCAAGCCCAAGGGCGTGCTGCACACCACGGCCGGCTATCTGCTCTGGGCAAGCATGACGCACAGCCTCGTCTTCGATTATCGCGACGGCGATGTCTATTGGTGCGCCGCGGACATCGGCTGGGTCACCGGCCACAGCTATATCGTCTATGGTCCGCTCGCCAATGGCGCCACGACATTGATGTACGAAGGCGTGCCCAACTGGCCGACGCCGGCGCGCATCTGGCAGATCGTCGATCGTCACCGGGTCAACCAGCTCTATACCGCCCCCACCGCGCTGCGCGCCCTGATGCGCGAGGGCGACGAGCATGTCGCCGCCACCAGCCGTGCCTCGCTCAGATTGCTTGGCTCGGTCGGCGAACCGATCAATCCCGAGGCATGGCGCTGGTATCACGAGGTCGTCGGCGGAGGCCGCTGCCCGATCGTCGATACCTGGTGGCAGACCGAAACCGGCGGCCACATGATCACGCCGTTGCCCGGCGCCACCCCGCTCAAGCCCGGAAGCGCTAGCCTCCCCTTTTTCGGCGTCGAGCCGAAGCTGGTGGATGCGCAGGGCGCCATCCTCGAGGGGCCGGCCGAAGGCAATCTCGTCATCGCGCGGAGCTGGCCGGGCCAGATGCGTACCGTCTGGGGCGACCATGCACGCTTCTTCGACACCTATTTCACGACCTATCCGGGCTATTATTTCACTGGCGATGGCTGCCGCCGCGACGAGGACGGCTATTACTGGATCACCGGCCGGGTCGACGATGTGATCAACGTCTCCGGGCATCGCATGGGAACGGCCGAGGTCGAGTCCGCCCTCGTCCTCCACCGCAACGTCGCCGAGGCGGCCGTGGTCGGCGTACCGCACGACATCAAGGGCCAGGGCATCTACGCCTATGTCACGCTCAATGCCGGGGACGTGCCGAGTGAGGGGCTGCGCGGCGACCTGATAAAATGGGTCCGCGCCGAAATCGGCCCGATCGCGACGCCCGACGCGATCCAGTTCACCCCCGGCCTGCCCAAGACGCGCAGTGGCAAGATCATGCGCCGCATCCTGCGCAAGATCGCCGAGGGCGATTTCTCCAGCCTGGGCGATACCAGCACCCTGGCGGATCCGTCGGTGGTGGACGATCTGATCGCCAACCGGGTGGGATAGGACTTGGGGCCGGCGCTCCCCTTTGGAGCGCCGGCGCCCGGCCCTCAAGGCCGCCTTGGGTCGATCCTCGGCAGCAATTCGGCTTCGATGCCGGGATAGAGATGCGATACCGACCGCTGCAGTTCATAGCGTGCCGCTGCGAGCCTCGCGAACCGCGGCGGAATGGCCATGTTCCCCGCTTCGACCATGTCGCGCCCGTCGGCGACGGCGGCACGCAGGCTCGCCTCGAGCCAGTCGAGCCAGTCGCGCGTCTGGTCGATCGCCGTTGCCGGCGTCGGATCCACCGGCCCATGGCCGGGAATCGTGCTCCGGTGGTCCAGCGCCTTGAGCGCCGTGAGCGCCTGCCGCCAGGGGCCCAGCCGGGCATGCGGCGTCGATGGCGCCCGGTCGTGGAACACCAGATCGCCCGCCACGAGAATCCCGGTCCGATCGTCGAGGATCGCCAGGTCGGCCGGACTATGCCCGCTCAGCGGCACCAGCCGCAGGCGGCGCCCTCCCGTCACTTCCTCGCCGCCCTCGATGATCCTGCCGGGCGGCGCGAATTCGGTACCACGCATCCAGTCGCCGAGCAGGCGATACATTCCATCCGAAAATCCCGCTCCCTCCGTCTTGAGCAGGGCAGCAAGCGCCGGCGTCGCGGCCACGATCGCGGGGTCGAACGCCCCGGCGCCATAGATGTGATCGGGATGAAGGTGCGTGAGATAGACGCGTGTGACCGGCCGGCCCGTCACGCCTTCCGCCGCCGCCTTCAGCGCCTGGCCATAGCGGAGCGACGGGCCGCAATCGACCAGCACCGCGCCGGCGGCGGTCGCGATGATGGTGATGTTGGCGATCGCACCGCCATTCGCCATCGCGATCGCGGCATCCGCGCCTCGAATGACCCATATGCCGTCGCCGACCGGAACAGGCCGCAGCACATAGCTGAAATCCCGCGCCTGGACGGGCATTGCAAGCATGCCGGCCAGGCCGGCGAGGACGGCGCGCCGATCGAGCATCAGCGGACCGCGAACGCCGCCGGCGCTTCGGCGACCTTGAGGCGTCCTTCGTAGCCGATGCCATTGGTGTCGTTGCCGGCGACCTTGATCTCTTCTCCAGTCGCGGCTTCGGCGATGGTCGTGATCGCCGGGTCCTCCGCTACCGACGCCTCGATCTGCATGTCCCCATAATGCCGGCCCTGCGCACCGACGAGGCCGACATGCTCGATGTGATAGCTCGGGATGTTCGCGACGAATCCGGTGTCCATCGGATGGCGGAAGGCAAGCCGGATGCGGGTTCCGTCAGCCCCGTTGAGCGCGATCCCCCGCATCTCGCCGAGATGCTCGGCCCAGTCGCCCTTGACGCGACTGGCGGGCGGCGCCGAGCACCCTCCCCCCGCCGCGTCGATCCAGCCGCCGTTGACGAGCCAGCTGCCGTCGGCAAGCTGGACGGCGCCGCGCACGGGCGTGCGCTGGTCGAGCTTGATCCGGGCCGCGAGGTACGGCCTGGCCGCTTCGAGGCTGTAGTCGATCGCGAGCGGAATCGGGTTGAGGTCGGCGAACAACAGGATGCGTTTCACCCCGGCGATGCCGCGGGCGTCGACCGTCACCGGGAAGCTGTGCTGGTCTTCGGCGATGGCGGGAAATTCGACTTTCACGCGATCGTCGAAGTGGACGCGCTCGGTCCCGAACAGCGACGCGGCCAAGCCTTGCCAGGTCGGGGATTCCAATGGGTCGCGCTGGGGCTGGGCCTGGGCACTGCCAGCCATCAGCACGGCGCCGGTCGCCGCGATCGCTATCCTGATCATCACATCCTTCTCCCAAAGGTCAGGATAACAGCAGATGGCGTTGTGCTACATCGCACCAAGGACCAATAGGGAGGGCGGGAATGTACCGGATGCGCCTGGCCGTGACAGTCGCCCTGCTCCTCCCGGTGTCGGCCGCCGGGCAGGCGACCGAGGCGCTGTTCGACCCCGTCCAGGGATATCGCGTCGCCCATTATCGCGGCGTCGTCGGCCCCGCGCCCGAGGGCGTGGTGCGGATCGACGGCAAGCGCGCGGCACGGCTCTGGCGCCGCCGGGCGGCGATCTTCATCGACGTGAACCCGGCGCCGGGCGCCGTCCGCGACGCGGGGACCGGAAAATGGACGCTCGCCGAGCCGCATCGCTCGATCCCGGGCGCGCACTGGTTCCCGGAGGCCGGTCGCGGTGTGCTCGCCCCCGGAATCGAGCGATGGTTCCTCGCAGGCACGCACCGTCTGCGTCGCGCCCACCCCCGGCGGCCCATCATCCTGTTCTGCCTGGCCGACTGCTGGATGAGCTGGAACGCGGCGCTGCGGCTCGAGCGGGCGGGACATACCGAAATCCTCTGGTATGCCGATGGCCTGGACGGCTGGCGCGAGCAGGGCCTGTCACTGTCGGCGATCACCCCGTCGCGCCGCTAAACTGCCCGCACAGCCAGCCGCCAGGGATGCGGCGAAGGCCCCCGCATCTCAGCCAATCCGGGGTTGTGAAACCATAACCGCCAGATCCGGCGTTCGCGAATTACCACCGGCAGCACCGGTGCAGGCGAATCTCTGTCGGCGCAAAGTCGAAGTTGCGCAGAATTACGCCGCTCCGCTCGGGCTTCAACCAGTCTGCAGGGGCGTGGTGGCGCCGCGTATCGGACAAGCAACCACAAGCGACGCCGCCGTACGCGCGGCGAGATGATAATCGCGACCGACGCACACAGACTCTCGTCATGATGCGGCACGCGCAAAGGCCTGATGGAACAGCTCGAGGTCACCCGGGTCGATGTCCGACACCGCCCAGAATTCGAGCCCGCCGCTTGTCCAGCGCACCAGACTATAGCCCTCGCGCCGCGTCGCGATCCCGGCCGGCGACGAAAATCCGCCTGCGGGCATCACGAACAGATTGATGGTGTGCAACCGCCGACGATAGACGATCGCCGGAACGACCCGGCCATCGAGATAGTCGAGCCGCCCCCCGACCAGCGGAAAGCCCTGCCCCGACAGTTCGGGCACCGGCGGCGCGAAGTCGATGCGCCCGTTGAACCATGGCTTCACCACATGGCGGTTCGACGTCGCGACGTCGGTCAGATGGTTCGCCAGCAGCGAGCGTACATGGCTCGCGACCAGCTGGTCCTGGGTCGTGCCCGTTGTGAGCTGCGGCACCGCGACCAGCAGCGCCACGCTTGCTGCCATCGCGGTAAACGCGCCGCCGGCGAGCCACGGGCCTGTCGAACCGCGGCGACGCAGAGCGCCCCCAACCTGCTCCGGGCGTTCTGCGGCAATGCCGGCCTCGATCCGCGAGCGCAGCGACGCCGGGGCCTGGTGCTGCAATGCCGGGTCGCTGACCTGCGCCCGCACCGCCTCCAGCCGCGCGAATTCCTCGGCACAACCGACACAAGTCTTCAGATGCGCCTCGATCGCGACGCTGTTGACCGCATCCAGTTCCCCGTCGAGCAGCGCGTGGAGCTGGAGCAGCCGGTCCTCGCACGCCTTCATGCCCGTTCCTCCCGCTGCGCGTCCAGCTGTGGCAACAGCAGCGTCGCCATCAAGTCGCGCGCCCGCGCCAGGCGGGACATGACGGTCCCGATCGGAACCTCGGTCACTGTGGCAATCTCCCGATACGACATCTGCTCCATTTCACGCAGCACGAGCGCCTCCCGGAACGGCTCCGGGATCGCGGCGATGACGGTACGGACATTCTCGACTTCCTCCTGCCGGAGCACGGCAGCTTCAGGCGATTCCCCGTCGTCGGGATAATTGTCGAGCGCGGCCGTCTGGCCTTCGGTCAGGCCGGCATGGTCCACCAGCACCCGGCTGCGGCCGCGTTCGGCGGTCGCCCGATCACGCCAGCAATTGCGCACGATGGCGAACAGCCACGCCTTGGCCGACCCGCCCTGATAGGTTCCGAACGCCCGGAAGGCGTTGAGAAAGGCTTCCTGGACGATGTCCTCGGCCGCTATCGGGTCGGCGGCCAGATAGCGCGCGAGAGTGTAGGCCGCGTCGAGATGCGGCAGCATGACCGTGCGGAAGCGCCGGGCATCGTCGGATGCGGCGGCGTCCGCCACCCGCGCCCGCCCGCCGGGGACGAGCCGGGGTCGGAAAATGCTACCGCGCCTGCCCATCACGCCACGCCACCGCGCATCCGCGCGCCTCCCTCAAGCCGAGACAAGAACCTTGCCCGTCATATGCGGGTGGAGCGAGCAGAAATAAGGATAGGCGCCCGCCTTGGTGAAGGTGAAGCTGAACGTGTCGCCAGTGTCGAGCACCTTCGACTTGAACAGCTTCGAGCCCGACATGACTGTGTGCGGGATGTCGTCGTCATTCACCCAGGTGACGGTCTGGCCGACCTTCACCTTGAGCGCCTGGGGACCGAAGGTGAAGTTCGAGATATGGACCATCGGCGCAGCGGTGGCCGCCTGGGGGGCCACGGGACGGCTGGCGACGGGCGCTGCGACGACGCCGGCGAGCGCGGCAAGCAGAACGATAGAATAGCGGAACATGATGATAATCTCCGGGATCAGACAGAAAGCATGGTGTCGACGAGCGCGATCTGATGCTCGCCGCGCTTGAACGTCGCCTCGGTGATGCCAAGCAGGCCGCGCAGCTGCCCCGCCGGCACGACCTGCGGGCCGGGCGATGGCGCGGTCCCTGGCATCGGTTGCGGAAAGGCGGTCGAGCGCGCGGTATGGAAGATCATGTTGCCTTCCACCTTCTGAGCAATCTGGTGGATATGGCCGTTGAGGATGGTGACCGAGCCGAAGCGGCGCAGATGGGTCAGCGCCTGCGCGGCGTCATCGGTGCCCCAGCCCCATTCAGCGTAAAGCATCCACAGCGGGATATGCGCGAAGATCACGATCGGGGTCGAGGACGCATGACCGGCCAGATCCTTCGCCAGCCAGCCGATCTGCTCCGCGCCGAGCCGGCCGGCCCCGCCCGGCTTCAGGTCGGCGACATTGACCAGCCCGACGAAATGGACGCCCTTGTGGTCGAAGCTGAACCAGCCCGCGCCCTTGCTCCCGTTGCCGTAGCGGGCGAGGAAGGCCTTTCCATTGCCTTCGTCGAGCATGTCATGCTCGCCCGGGACGTGGAAGGTCTGGATTCCGGTCTCCTTCAGGATCTGGTCGGCATCGTCGAACTCGTCGTCACGCGACAATTGGGTGATGTCGCCGGTATGGATAATGAAATCCGGCTTTTCCGGCATCGCGATCACCTTGGAAACAGCTTCGCGATACGTCGCACGTGCATCCGGATTCGCGGGCTTCGCAAACCCGACATGGCTGTCGCTGAGCTGCAGGAAGGTGAAGCTCGGAACGGCATTGGCGCCCGCGCCGCTTCCGCCGAGCATCGTGCTCGAGGCGACGCCGCCCGACATCGCCCAGAGCGCGCCAGTACCTGCCCATGCCATGCACCTTAGGGCATCGCGGCGATCAGTCGACTTGTCGAAAAGGTCCATGTCCAGCACTCCAGATTGGGGGTCGGAGAGCAAGACGGGAGATCGCCGGCATTTATTCCCGAGCCGCGCAAAAAAGTCGGCTTCCGCGATGTCGGGAATCAGGTGCGGATGCGCAACGCTTCCAATCGGCCAGCGATTATCCCGATATCCGCATGAGTGAAATGTATAATGAACAGATTATCACAAAACACATGAAGTGACATCCCCAATGGGCACCGGCCTGGAAGAACCGCACGGCCGAGACCGAAAAGGCCTTTCGCGGCGCTTTCACACCCGAGGCGACCAGATTTCAATATGTCGAAGGCGTAGCCCGCGCCGACCGCATCGACCCCGACGCTTGGGTGTTCGACCAGACGCTGATCGACCGTCCCGGCAACGACCGGATCCAGGTCGAGCTGCTCTACCAATATCAGCACAATGTCGAACTCTACCCAGCGTGGCAGGCGTTCCTGAAGGCGAGACAGTTGCCGACCCTGGTCGTGTGGGGCGAGAACGATCCGATCTTCACGACAAAAGGACGCGACCTGTTCAAGGCGCTGGTCCCCTCGACCGAGGTCCATTCATATCAGGCCGGCCATTTCGCCCTGGAGACCCACGCACCCGAGATTGCGTCGGCGATGCTGGCCTTTCTCGATCGCCTGCCCGAGGGGTCCTCGCGTTGAAGTCGCGGCCGTGCTCGGCACTGCCGGTCGCGGGATACACCTGACCGCCGCTCGCCCGTTGGCGCGGCATCGCCGACGGCAGGATTCCGCTCTTGGGGGGCCGGGCTACACCATCGTCTGTCGGCGCTCCCGGACCGGTCCGGAGGATGGCGCGAGGCACTGCCGCGGGAGCGTCGATTCAACCTGCTATCAGCGGCGCTAGCACCGGCCACGATAGGGGATCGGCCCGGCCGTCTCCTGTTTGATCTTTCTCATCGTGATTGCCGTCGAAGCCCCGCTGTTACGCGGCCGTTCTTCCGCTGTTCCCCCCGTCCTTATTCCGCTGTTATTCCGCTGTTATTCGATAACAGCGGTATTTGGGGTCATAACATTGTAAATGCACGATATTTCAGCGCGCAAAATCCAACAAAACAGCGGAAAAAATGTGCGCCATCGCGGCGGCCAAGGGCGCCCCTTATGGGTTGGACCGCTTCTTCCCGGGGAACTGCCACAGGCACGGGCTCACACTATGGAAGCGGAGCACCGCGCTGGCCGTCGAACCAGCCCATCGGTCAGTGACAACGCGTCGCGAGAGCTTGAGG
>CAISGR010000047.1 GCA_903884945.1 uncultured bacterium | reverse complement strand
AGCGCGGTGCCGCCCGGCGCCGCGTTGAGGCGGCGCAGCAGATTCTGCCTGGGCGGCTCGGCACGGCGGGTCAGCACCGCGGCATTGGCGACCGAGGGATCCTCGGTATAGGCGCGGGCGGCGTCGAGCAGCGGTTGCTGCGGCGGCGGCAGCGCCTCGACCAGCCAGCGGAAATAGGCCAGGCTCTCGCCCGCATCGAACGAGCGGCAGCGCTCGGCGAGGCTGGCCGCGAGGCTCGTGCCTTCCGCCTCGCCGGCGCGCCCGACCAGCTTTTCGGACAGGTGGCGGGCATGGGTGAGCGAGGAGAGCGGTGCCCGGCGGAACAGACGGAGATGCATCGGATCAGCCTTCGAACCAGGTGGCATATCGGGCGCGGAGCAGGGCCTTCTGCACCTTGCCCATGGTGTTGCGCGGCAGTTCATCGACGATGAACACTGCCTTGGGGAGCTTGAAGCCGGCGAGATCGGTCCGCAGCGCAGCCACGATTCCCGGCTGATCGAGGGTGCAGCCGGGCTCGGGCCGGACGACGGCGGCCACCACTTCGCCGAAATCGGGATGGGGCAACCCGATCACGGCGGATTCGCCGACACCGGGCAGCAGGTCGATCAGCCGCTCGATCTCCACGGGGTAGACGTTGAGCCCGCCCGCGATGATCATGTCCTTGTCGCGGCCCACGATCCGCACGACGCCGTCGCCGTCGATGCTGGCGATATCGCCTGTGACGAAGAAGCCGTCGTCGCGGAATTCGGCCCGCGTCTTCTCGGGCTGGCGCCAATAGCCGGCAAAGACGTTCGGCCCGGCGACCTCGAGGACGCCGACTTCCCCGCCGGCGGCGATGCGCACCGTGATGCCGTCCAGCGGGCGCCCGACCGCGCCGGCGAGCCGCGGCCCGGCGAGCGGATTGGAACAGATGATGCCGCATTCGGACATGCCATAGCGTTCGAGGATGCGGTGGCCGGTGCGCGCCTCGAACGCGTCGAAGGTCGCGGCGGTGAGCGGCGCCGAGCCGCAGACGAACAGGCGTACCCCGGCGACGGTGTCCTGATCGAGTCGGGGATCGGCGAGCAGGCGCGTATAATAGGTCGGCACCCCCATGAAGAGGCTGGCGCCCGGCAGGCGGTCGATCGTCCCGGCGCTGTCGAAGCCGGGCATCAGGCGGACCGTGCCACCGGCGAGGAGGAGCGTGTTGAGCGCCACGAACAGGCCGTGGATGTGGAACAGCGGCAAGGCGTGCAGCAGCACGTCTTCGGGCCCGATGCCCCAGGCCGCGACCAGCGCCCGTGCGTTGGACAGGAGATTGGCATGCGTGATCATCGCGCCCTTGGAGCGGCCCGTGGTGCCCGAGGTGTAGATGATCGCTGCGAGATCATTGCCGCGGGCCCGATGCGCGGGGGCGGGCGGATTGGGTGCCGCAACCGCCTCGGCGAGGCTGCCGGTGCCGTGCGCGCCGAGCGTGGCGACGAGCACGCCGTGATCGCGGAACCGGCCGGCATCCGCGGGATCGCAGACGAACAGCACCGGCTCGGCATCGTCGAGGAAATAGTCGATCTCGGCGGTCCGATAGCCGCTGTTCAGCGGCAGATAGATCGCGCCGAGCCGGAGCGTCGCGAGATAGAGCTGCACCAGCTCGATCGACTTTTCCGCCTGGACCGCGACGCGGTCCCCCGCGCGTACGCCGAGTGCCACGAGCGCCTCCGCCCAGCGCTCGACGCCGTCGAGCAGCGCCGCGCCGTGCAGCGCGTGCGAGTCATCCGCCAGGATCGTGCGATCGCCACGCGCTTCCAGCGCGGCGCGCAGGGCATCGTAAAAGGAGCCGGTTTCAACGGTCATGCGATAGTCTCCGTGATGAGGTGGTCGTGCGGCGTCGGGGCCGGTAAGGGGATTGTCGAACATCCGGACAAAAGGCTGCGAACGACCCATGACCCGTCTCAAGAGAGTGCCCCAGGATGGCGAGCGCGACTTTGCCGGTGCCGGCGGACTGCCGTTCGGATCGCCGAAGCAGGATTCCGACGGGGGGCTGAAAACCTCGCTTGTCCAGCTGGTCTATGAAACGATCATGGCGGCGCTCGACGCGGGCGAGCTGACGCCGGGCAGCCGGATCATCGCATCCGAGCTCGCGACCCGGCTGGGCCTGAGCCGCGCGCCGGTGCGCGAGGCGCTGGCGGTGCTCGCCGGACAGGGCCTGGTCGAGCTGCTGCCGGATCGCGGTGCCATGCTGCGACCGATGAGCACGCACGACCTCGCGGCGATCTATGAGGTGAGCGCGCCGGTTGCCGCGGTCGGCCTGCGCGAGGCGGCCCGCCGGATCGAACAGGGCGACAATGCCGCGCGGATCAGGGCCGCGATGGCGGCGATCAGGGCGGCGGGCGAGACATCCCCTCCGGGATTCGGGTTTTTCCTCGTCCTCAACGACTTCCATTATCTGGTGAACGCCATCGCGGAGAAGCCGCAGGTCGATTTCGTGCTGCGCGCGGTGAACATCGAGTACTGGAACCGGCTGTTGACGCGGGCGATCGACATGGAGCGCCATGCCGGAAAATATATCGAGAATTATCAACGGATAACTGACGCGCTGCTCGCCGGGGACCCGAAATCTGCCGAGGCGGTCATGCTGTATCATGCGGACTGGTGTGTCTCCCTCCTGGCTCCGGAAACGGAAGCCGGCATCGATTGTCGACGATAATGGAGAATATTCAGCCAGTCAGGCGGTTTTTTCGCAGCAATCGATAAAAATTGTCGACAATCCCTTGCATGCCACCCCGAATCATGTTTCTCTTCGGTCATCGGGCGATGCCAACAGCGGTGGGCGCGATCCAGAAGGGGAACAGTCATGGCGGCGATTGGATTCACGTTACGGTTTGGCGCGGCACTGCTTCTCACGAGCGCTGCGGCGCACGCCCAGTCGGCTCCCGATCATGGTGCCGATCATGCCAATAGCGACACCGGCGACATCGTCGTCACGGCGAGCAAGACCGGCGCGACCCTGTTGCAGGACACGCCGCTCGCAGTGACGGCGTTCACGGCCGACATGCTCGAGAAAACCGGGGTGAAGGACATTCGCGACCTCGCCGCAGCAACGCCGAACCTGCTGGTGACGCAGAACGCCTCCTTCTCGCAGGTCTATATCCGCGGCATCGGCTCCAACAATGTGTTCGGCGGTTCCGACCCATCGTCGACAATCCATCTCGACGGCGTCTATCTCGCCCGCCCGGCCAGCTATCTCTCGAACTTCCTCGACGTCGAGCGGATCGAAGTGCTGCGCGGGCCGCAGGGCACGCTGTACGGCCGGAATTCGGTTGGCGGGACGATCAACGTGATCAGCCGCAAGCCGGGCAACGAGCTCGAAGGCAAGCTGCAGGCGACCTATGGCAACTATAATTTCGCCCGCGTCGAAGGCTATATCAGCGGCCCGATCGTGACGGACAAGCTGGCGGCGTCCTTCTCGGTGATCGGCTCGCGCCGCGACGGCTATCTCAAGAACATCGTGCCGGGCGTCGGCGATGCCGATGACGAACGCACGATCGGCGGGCGCGGCCAGCTGCGCTTCACGCCCTCGGCGCCGCTCGAGATCATCCTGCGCGCCGACTTCGTCCATTCGAAGGACGCGCTGGCCGGCTATATCAAGCTGCTGCAGACCACGACCGATCCGCTCGCGAACAGCGTGCTGGGCGATTACCGCAAGATCGCCGTCAATATCCGCCCATCCTCCAATCGCCGGCAATGGGGCACCGCAGCCGAGATCAATTACGACGTGGCGGCGGGCATGCAGCTCAAATCGCTGACGGCCTATCGCGAAAACCGGCTGATCCAGGTCGGCGATACCGACGCCACCGCGCTCAACGGGCGGCGGACCGACCAGTTCGAAGGGCAGCACCAGTTCTCCCAGGAATTCAACCTGACGGGCAAGACCGGCGGCCTCACCTATATTCTGGGCGCCTATTATTTCAACGAGCACATCCTGGTGGATTCAAGCGTCACCACCTATCCGACAGTGCGCGCGAACTTCAATCCGACGATCAACACCGACGCTCTCGCCGGCTTCGCGCAGGGCAGCTTCGCGGTGACCGATCAGGTCACGCTGACGGCCGGCATCCGCTACACCAGCGAGACCAAGAAGTTCGACCAGATTGCCACCAATTTCTCGCTCGTCACCGGTCTGCCGCTGGCGACCTATCCGCGCATCTACAGCACCAAGAACACCTACAAGGCCTGGACCCCGAAATTCGGCATCGAGTTCCGCCCGGCCGGCGGGGTGCTGCTGTACGCCTCGGCGACCAAGGGCTTCAAATCGGGCGGCTTCAACTTCTCCAGCGTCAACCCTGCCCAGGGCTTCGCGCCGGAGACATTGTGGAGCTACGAAGCGGGCGCGAAGCTCGACCTGCTCGATCGCGTGCTGCGGCTGAACGCCACGATATTCCATTACGACTATAGCGACCTGCAGGTGCAGTCCTTCCTGTCGCCGGGCGTGGTCGACATCACCAATGCCTCGGATGCGAAGGTCGACGGCGCCGAATTCGAAGCGCAGCTGCGCCCGGCGGCATGGCTGAAGCTGGGCGGGAACCTTGCCTATCTCAATGCGCGCTACAAGAACTACACCTCGGCGCTGTTGCCAGGCAACATCCCCTATGATGCATCGGGCAACCGGCTGAACCTGGCGCCGCGCTGGTCCTACTCGGTCTTTGCCGAGGCCACGACCGCGATCGGCGCCGGCTCCGGCTTCATTCGCGGCGAGTATAATTATCGCACCCGGCAATATTTCACCGCGGCGAATTCCGGGCTCGATACCCAGGCGGGCTATGGCCTGCTCAACGCCAGCGTCGGCTACACCTTCCCGGGCGATCATTTCGAGCTGCTGGCCTTCGGACGCAATCTCACCGATCGCAGCTACATCACGAGCACGGCGAGCTTCGCCTCGGGTATTGTGGGCCGGGTCGGCGAGCCGCGCACCTATGGCATCCGCGCCGTGGCAAAGTTCTGATCGTGGCTGACGCGTTCGACCCGATGATCGGCGGCCATTGCGATCCCGAATTCGCGCAGGTCGGTGACACCTTCGCCGCCAACTTTCGCGACCGGGGCGAACTCGGCGCGGCGGTCGCGGTCTACAAGGGCGGCCGCAAGGTCGTCGACCTCTGGGGCGGCTGGGCGGATCTCGCCCGGACCCGCCGGTGGGAGGAAGATACGATCGTCTGCATGATGTCGGTCGGCAAGGGCATGGCGGCGCTGTGCGTCTGGATGCTGGTCGACCGGGGCCTGATCGATCCCGACGCGCCCGTCGCGCGCTACTGGCCGGGCTTCGCGCAGGCCGGCAAGGCGGAGATCTCGGTCGGGACGTTGCTGGCCGGCAAGGCCGGGCTACTCTATGCCGATCACGCCCCCGCTGGCGCAGGCTACGACTGGGACGTGATGATCGATGCGCTGGAGCGCCAGGCGCCGGCGTGGGAGCCGGGCACGTCGCACGGCTATCATTCGGCGACCGCAGGCTATCTGTTCGGCGAACTGGTGCGCAAGGTCGACGGCCGGCCGGTCGACCAGTTCCTGCGCGAGGAAGTGACCGCGCCGCTGCGGGTCGATTACGGCTATGGCGCGGCCTGGGCCGATCCGGCGCTCGTGGCCGACATCGTCCCCAACCCCGACAGCCACACCTTCGTCCAGTCGCGCGACCCCTCGACGAAGCTGGGCCGGGCGTGGCGGATGCGGCCGGAATCGCCCGATCACTATAATGACGTGCGGATGCGGACCGGGCTGCTGCCCTCGACCAACGGGCACGGCAACGCCCGGGCGGTCGCGCGCATCTACGCTGCGCTGGCCGCGGGCGGGACGCTCGACGGCGTCCATCTCGTCTCGCCCGGGACGATCGACCGCATGCGTGCGGAAAGCTGGTTTGGAACCTGTGAAATGACTGGCCGGATTTTCCGCTACGCCTATGGCTTCTTCCTCAACGAGCCGCTGATGTCGCCGATGGGCAGCAATCCGCGCGCCTTCGGGCATCCCGGCGCGGGCGGTTCGCTCGGCTTTGCCGATCCCGAGAACGGCCTTGCCTTCTCCTACAGCCCGTCGCTGATGTGCGCGGGTGGCGGCCTCGGTGAACGCTGCCATCTCCTGTCCGCGGCGGTGTACGCATGAGCGGGGACTTTTCCGGCAAGGTGGCGATCGTCACCGGCGGCAGCTCGGGCATCGGCCAGGCAGTGGCCGAGGCGCTGGCGGCAGGTGGCGCGCATGTCGCGGTGGTGGCGAGCAGCAGCCTGGACAAGGCCGAGGCGGTCGCGCGCGGCATCGTTTCGGCGGGCGGCAGCGCGATCGGCGTGGCCGCCGACGTGCGCGATGCCATGGCCTTCGCGGCGCTGGTCGAGACGGTCGAGCGGCGTTTCGGCGGGGTCGACCTGCTCGTCAACGCGGCGGGGGTCTTCTACCCGACGCCGGTCATCGATGCCGAGCTCGGCGCGGGCGCGCGGATGATCGACATCAACGTCTCCGGCCTGTGGAACGCGATTTCCGCCACTGTCCCCGCGATGCGGCGGCGCGGCGGTGGCCGGATCGTCAACCTCGCCTCGGTCGCCGCGATTGTCGGAATCAAGGGCTTCGCGCTCTATTGCGCGAGCAAGGCGGCGGTCGCGATGATGACGCGTGCGCTCGCCGCCGAACTCGCGCCCGAGAATATCGCGGTCAACGCGGTCGCGCCGGGCAATACGGCGACGCCGATGAACGCCGGGGTCCGGGCCGATCCCGCCATGGCCGAGGGCATGCGGCAGATGACGCCGAGCGGCACTGCCTTCAGCGATGTCGCCGATATCGCCGGGATCGTGCTCTTCCTGCTTTCCGAGCGCGCCCGCCCGGTGCACGGCGCGGTCTGGCTGGCGGACGAAGGCATTTCGGCGGCGATCGGCTGATGGCAAGCGCGCTACCCCGGTCGACAGCGGCGCCGTCCGCGCCGGTCTATGCGTGGTATGTGGCGCTGCTGCTGGCCACCGCGCATCTCGTCTCGTTCATCGATCGCTATCTGATGAGCCTGGTGATGGAGCCGCTCAAGGTCGATCTGGGCGTCAGCGACACACAGCTCGGCCTCTTGCAGGGGACTGGCTTCGTCATCCTCTACACGCTGGTGGCGGTGCCGCTCGGGCGCACCGCCGACCGGGTCAACCGGCGCAACCTGATCATCGCCGGCATCCTGATCTGGAGCCTGGCGACGGCGCTGTGCGGGCTCGCCTCGTCCTTCGGCGAGCTCTTCGCCGCGCGGATCGGCGTCGGCTTCGGCGAGGCCGCGCTGGTGCCTGCGGCGATGTCGCTGATGGCCGCCTATTTTCCTCGGCATCAACTAGGCCGCGCGGTTTCGCTGTTCACCACCGGCGCGTCGCTCGGCAAGAGCGCGGCGCTGATCGGCGGCGGGGCAGTGCTGGCGCTGCTGATCGGCAGGGGCGGGCTCGACCTGCCCGGGCTGGGCAGGCTTGCGTCATGGCAGGGCACTTTCGTCCTCATGGCGATCCCGGGTGTCGTGCTGGCGCTCCTGTTGTGCACCGTACGCGAACCGGCGCGGCCCGCCAGCAGCGCGGTGCAGCCGGGCATCGCGGAGGCGTGGCGCTATGTTACCCGCCACCGCGCCGCCTTCGCGCTGCATACCGGCGCCTCGGCGCTGGTCGTGCTGACGATCCAGTCGCTCGGTGCCTGGGCGCCGTCCTTCTATATCCGCTTCTTCCATATGACGGTGCCCCAGGCCGGGCTCGCGATCGGTTCGGTCATCCTCGTCGCCGCGCCGCTCGGGCATCTGTGCGGCGGGATGCTGACCGACTGGTTCCAGATGCGGCGCTGGCCGTCCCCCGCCGCGCCGGTGATCGTGATCGGGCTGGCCGGTGCGATTCCCAGCGTCGTGCTGTTCGTGACATGCTCCAGCCTGCCGGTCTCGCTGACGGCCTATGGGGTGCTCAGCTTCTGCGTGACGCTGGCAGCGCCGGCGTCGCTCGCCGGCGTCCAGATGCTCGCCCCCGACCGCCTGCGCGGCCTGGTGACCTCGATGTTCCTCGCGGTCACGACGCTGATCGGGATCGGGGTCGGGCCGGCCCTGATCGGCCTGTGCAGCGACCTGGCGGGCGGGCCGCTGGAACTGGGCAACGCCATCATGATGGTCATCGCCGGCGTCTCGGCGATCGGCATCGTCCTCGCCATCGCGAGCCAACACCCCTTCGAACACACCGCGGCGCTCGACGCAGCCACGCGCTGACCCAACCAGGAGTATTTCCATGCGCAAGACCGGCAAGGCCATCATCACCTGTGCGGTGACGGGATCGATCCATACGCCCTCGATGTCGCCCTATCTGCCGGTCACGCCAGCGGAAATCGCCGAGCAGGCGATCGCGGCGGCGGAGGCGGGTGCGGCGATCCTCCACCTGCACGCCCGCAATCCCGAGGACGGCCGGCCTTCGCCCGATCCGGAACTGTACATGCAGTTCCTGCCCTGGATCAAACAGTCGACCGATGCGATCGTCAACATCACCACCGGCGGCGCCCCCGGCTTCACCGAGGAAGACCGAATGGCCGGCCCGCTGCGCGCCAGCCCCGAGATGACCTCGCTCAACATGGGCTCGATGAACTTCGGCTTCTTCGGCCTGGCCGACAAGTTCGACTGGAAGCATGACTGGGAGCGCGAGCTGATGCTCGGTTCCAAGCGTTTCCCGGCCAACCACAATTTCGCGCTGATCGAGCGGATCATGGTCGAGCTCGGCCAGGGCCATGGCACCCGCTTCGAATATGAATGCTATGACATCGGGCATCTCTACACCGTCAAGCACTTCGCCGATCTCGGCCTGATCAAGCCACCGTTCCTGATCCAGGGCATTTTCGGGATCCTGGGCGGGATCGGCGCGGATCTCGAGAATTTCATGATGTTCAAGCAGACGGCGGATCGCCTGTTCGGCGACGATTACATGCTGTCCTGCTTCGCGGTCGGGCGCCCGCAGATGAAGTTCCTGGCGCAGTGCGCGCTGGTCGGCGGCAGCGTCCGGGTGGGGCTCGAGGACAGCCTCTATATCGGCAAGGGCGAGCTCGCGACGAGCAATGCCCAGCAGGTGCTGAAGCTCCGCACGATCCTCGATGCGCTCGATATCGAGGTCGCGACGCCGACCGAGGCGCGGGCGCTGCTCGGCCTCAAGGGCGCCGACGCGGTGTCCTTCTGAGATGCGCTTCGCAACCGACACGGGGGGCACCTTCACCGACCTGGTGGTGGAGGACGATGACGGCTCGATCACCCTCCACAAGGCATCCACGATTCCGTCCGACCCGGTCGCGGGCGTGCTCGACGCGCTCGCCGTCGCCGCCGAGGCGCGCGGGCTGACGCTGCGGGCGCTGCTCGCCCGGGCGGACAGCTTCATCCATGGCACGACCCATGCGATCAACGCGATCATCACCGGGCGCGCCGCGCGTACCGGTCTGATCGTCACCCAGGGGCACCGCGACATCCTGCTGTTCCGCGAAGGCGGGCGGACCGAGCCGTTCAACCACACCATCCCCTATCCAAAACCCTATATCCCGCGTGCGCTCACCTTCGAGGCGCCGGAACGGCTGCTCGCCGACGGGACGGTGCTGGTGCCGCTCGACGAGGCGGCGGTCGTCGCCGTGCTGGACAAGATGCGCGCACTCGAGATCGAGGCGGTCGCCGTCTCGCTGCTCTGGTCCACCGTGCATCCCGCGCACGAACGCCGCATCGGGGAACTGATCGAGGCGCATCTGCCGGGCATTCCCTACAGCCTGTCGCACGCGGTGAACGCGACGCTGCGCGAATTCCGCCGCGCTTCCTCGGCCGCGATCGACGCTTCGCTCAAGCCGCTGATGACGCGCTATCTCGGCAGCCTGTCGGCACGCCTGGCGAGCGAAGGCTTTGCCGGCAAGGTCATGGTGCTGACGAGCGCGGGCGGCATGGTCGAAGCCTCGGAGGTCGCGGCGGCGCCGATCCGGATCATCAATTCGGGGCCGTCCATGGCCCCGGTCGCCGGGCGCCACTATGCGGAGCGCGAGGGCGGCTGGCGCACCGCGATCGTCGCCGACACCGGCGGCACCACTTACGACATCAGCCTGGTCAGCGACGGGCGGATTCCGATGACCCGGGATCTCTGGATCGGGGAGCCCTATCGCGGGCATCTCGCCGGCTACCCCTCGGTTGATGTGAAGAGCGTCGGCGCAGGCGGCGGCAGCATCGCTTCGCTCGACGCGGCGGGGCTGCTGCATGTCGGGCCCGACAGTGCCGGCTCGACGCCAGGGCCGGCCTGTTATGGCCGGGGCGGCACGCGCCCGACCGTGACCGATGCGTGCATGGCGCTCGGTTACCTCGATCCGGACTATTTCCTGGGCGGGACGATGAAGCTCGATGCCGCGGCCTCGCGCGACGCGATCGCGCGCGACGTCGCCGGGCGGCTCGGCACGAGTATCGAGGAGGCAGCGTGGAGCATCCTCGACCTCGCCACCGAGAATATGGTGCAGGCGATCCAGGAACTGACCGTGAACCAGGGCATCGACCCGGCGGAGGCAGTGTTGATCGGCGGCGGCGGCGCGGCCGGGCTCAACTCGGTGTTCATTGCCCGGCGGCTCGGCTGCCGGCGGTTGCTGATCCCCGAGACGGGAGCGGCGATGAGCGCGGCGGGAGCGATGATCTCGGAGATCACCAGCGAGTTCGCGGTGACGGCGCATACGTCGACCGCTGCGTTCGACAGCGGGCGGGCGGATGCGGCGATCGAGCGGCTGCGGGGCGAGGCTGCGGCGTTCGCCAGCCGCACCGGCCTGCCGGGCGTGACCGAGTTCATCGCCGAGGCGCGCTATGAAGGGCAGGCCTGGGACATCGACGTACCGCTGGCCTCGACCGAGTTCGCGACCGCGGACGATGTGGCGGCATTCCGCAGCGCCTTCGACGCGATGCACGAGCAGATCTTCACCATCCGCGACGCGGCGTCCGAAGTCGAGCTGATAGGGCTTCGCGCTCGCATCCGCTGCGCCGCGCGGCCCGATGCGCCGTTCCTGCTAAAAGCCGATCCGGGGGCCGACACCGCCGCCCGGACACGGCCGGTCTATTTCGCGGGTGCCGGCTGGATCGACACCCCGGTATTGCGCTGGGACGCAATCCCCCCCGACACCGATTTCGCCGGGCCGGCGCTGATCGAATCTCCCTTCACCACGGTCGTCGTCGATCCGCCCGCGCGCTTTCGCCGGTCGACCGCCGGCGCGCTCCTGATCGAGGCCTGACGATGAACCATGTTCCTGCCCAAGGCACGCCCATGAACGGCGCGGAAATGGCGGTGCTGCGCAGCCGGCTGGACGGGATCGTCCGCAAGATGTCCAATACGCTGCTGCGTACCGGTCGGTCGGGCGTGCTGAACCGGGCGCGCGATTTCTCCTGCTGCCTGCTCACCCGCGATGGCGACCTGCTCAGCGCGGCGGACAGCCTGCCGATCCATGTGCTGTCGGGCCCCGACCTGATGGCGCGATCGGTCGCGCACTTCCACCCGGACCAGCGGGCGGGGGACGCCTTCCTCCACAATTCGCCTTATCATGGCTGCTCGCACCCGGCCGACCTGACGGTGATCGCCCCGGTGATGGACGAGGCGGGCAACCACCGCTTCACGGTGCTCGCCAAGGCGCACCAGGCCGATATCGGCAATTCGCAGCCGACCACCTACATGGCGGAAGCGCGCGACGTCTATCACGAGGGCGCGCTGATCTTCCCGGCGGTGCAGGTTCAGCGCGGCTGGCAGGATATCGATGACATCATCCGCATGTGCGAGATGCGCATCCGCGTGCCGCACCAGTGGCACGGCGATTATCTCTCCACTGTCGGTGCGGTCCGGATCGGGGAGAAGGCGCTGACCCAGCTGGCGAGCGAGATCGGCTGGGACCGGATCGAGGCCTTTTCCGGCCAGTGGTTCGACTATTCCGAAACGCTGATGGCAGAAGCGATCGGCAAGCTCCCCGCAGGATCGGTGACGGGATCGAGCATCCATGATCCCTTTCCGGGCCTGCCGGCCGAGGGCATCCGCATCCAGGCGAGGATCGATGTCGACCCGGTCGGCGGACGCATCGCGGTGGATCTCACCGACAATCCCGATTGCCTGCCCTGCGGGATGAACCTGTCCGAGGCCTGCGCCCGCACCGCGGCGATGATCGGGGTGTTCAACAGCATCGATCATCGCGTGCCGAAAAATGCCGGTTCGTTCCGGCGGATCGAGGTCGCGCTGCGCGAAGGCTGCATCGCGGGCATCCCGATCCATCCCTTTTCCTGCTCGGCCGCGACGACCAATATCGCGGACCGCGTCGCCAACAGCGTGCAGACCGGACTTGCCGGGCTGGGCGAGGGGATCGGCATGGCTGAAGTGGGATCGGTGATCGCTCCGTCCGCCGGTGTGGTATCCGGAATCGATCCGCGGTCCGGCCAGCCCTTCGTCAACCAGATGTTCCTAGCGATGAGCGGCGGCGCCGCGAGCCCGGCGAGCGATGCCTGGTGGACGATCGGGCATGTCGGCAATGCCGGCCTGTGCTGCATCGATGGTGTCGAGCTTGCCGAACTGTCGCAGCCGATCGTGGTCCATGCCCGCGGTTTCCTGCCCGATACCGAGGGCGCCGGCACCAACACCGGCGCGCCGTCGACCATCGTCGAATTCGGCCCGCTCGGATCGGATATCGATATCGGCTATCTGTCCGACGGCCACTGCAACCCGCCCATGGGCGTTCGCGGCGGCGGGAGCGGCGGTGGGGCGGACCAGTATCTGATCGATCGCGACGGCACGCGTGGCGCGCTCGATGCCTGTGCGCAGGTACGGATCAGGGAGGGCGAACGGATCATCGCGATATCGTGCGGCGGCGGCGGCTATGGCCCGCCGGCGGGGCGCCCGGCCGATCGCGTCGCGGAAGACGTCGCGGGCGGGTTGATCACCGCAGCGCGCGCGCTGGCGGTCTACGGCGTGGCGTTGTCGCCCGACGGCACGGTCGCCGCGGCGGTGACGGCCCGGGCACGCGGAGCGATGGCATGAGCGCCCGGTCCGTTCTCGTCACGGCGGGCGCCTCCGGCATCGGCCTCGCCATCGCCGAGGTCTTCGCCGCGCGCGGCGATCGCGTGATCGTGTGCGACGTCGACCAGGCGGCGCTCGACCGCGCTGCCGACCAGGTGAAGGGGCTGATCGGGATCAGGGCGGATGTCGCCGATCCTGCGGCGGTGGCGGCGATGATCGCCGATACCGGACCCATTGCTGTGCTGGTCAACAACGCCGGTGTCGCCGGGCCGGTCGGTGGAGTCGAGACCAATGATCCCGATGACTGGGCGCGATGCTTCGCGGTCAACGTCCACGGCGCCTTTCACATGATCCGCGCGGTCGTCCCGGCCATGCGCGCGGCGGGCGCGGGCACGATCATCAACATCTCGACTGCCTCCACGGTGACCGGGCTGCCCGGGCGTTCGGCCTATGTCGCCTCGAAATGGGCAATCGAGGGGCTGACGCGGACCCTGGCGCGCGAGCTCGGTCCGGCCGGCATCCGCGTCAACGCGATCCGGCCCGGCTTCATGGACACCGAGCGGATGCGCGGGATCATGGCGCGCATCGCCGCGCAGAGCGGCCGCACCGTTCCCGAGGTCGAGGGCGAGGCGCTCGGCTATATCTCGATGCGGACCAAGATCCAGCCGAGCGAGATCGGCGAGATGGCGTGGTTCTTCGCCTCGGACGCCGCGCATCACATTACGGGCCAGATTATCGGCGTGGACGGCAATGCCGAATGGGAGGGATGACATGTCTCGTATCACAGCGCTGACCATCGACGAGCTTCGCGAGCGTGGGGTCGATGTGTCGCCCTTCCTGAAGGATTTCGCCGAACTGCCCGGCAGCGTCGCGACGCTCGGCTATCGCCCCGATATCCTGCAGGGAACCCTCGCCCTGTGGCAGGCGGTAATGGGGGCAGGCACGCTGCCGCCCGAACTGAAATATCTCGCCGGATATCTGGCGAGCATGTCGGCGGGCTGCCTTTATTGTTCGGCGCATACTGCGAGCAACGCCGCACATGGCGCCGGCACGGAAAAGGTGGCCGCGGTCTGGGACTATGAGCGCAGCCCGCTGTTCAGTGAGGCCGAGCGCGCGGCGCTGCGGTTCGCGCAGCTGGCGGGCCAGGCGCCGTCGGGCGTGCGGGACGAGGATGTCGCGGCGCTGAAGCTGTACTACAGCGACGAAGAGATCGTCGAGCTGCTCTCGGTGGTTGCGCTCTATGGCTTCTTCAACCGCTGGAACGACAGCCTCGCAATCCCGCTCGAAGCCACGCCGCTCAGTTTTGCCCGGCAGCATATCGCCGCCCATGGCTGGGAGGCCGGCAATCATGGCTGACGCGTACATCCTGTGCGGCTTCGGGGTCGTCCATCCCTGGCTGTGCGATGCGATGGGCCATCTGACGACGCGGCACTATCTCGGCTTCTTCGACGACGCCTCCTATCAGCTCTTCGCAGCGCTCGGGTATGACGCCGAGGCAGGCAAGATCGCCCAGCAGGGCTGGGCGGACGTCCGGCACGAGATCGATTATCGTGCGGAACTGGCGACGGGCGCCCTCGTCCGGATCGACGGACGCGTGGTTGCGCTGGGACGCAGCTCGATCACCACCGAGTTGCGGCTGCTCGCCCGCTCCGACGACCGGTTGTGTGCGACGCTGCTGGCGCGGACCGTATGCTTCGATCTCGCGGCGCGGCGCTCGCGCCCGCTGCCCGAAGCGCTGGTGGAGCAGGCGACGGTCCTGTTCGGCGTGACGCCGGAGCAGCGCTCCAGTCCCGCCGCCTGAGGAGGGGCGGGCCGATCAACCGGCCGGGCGCATCCGATCGATCGCCCCCGCCATGGCGACATCGCGCGCCGAAACATCGCCGGCGTCATGGGTGGTCAGCCAGATGTCGAGGCGGTTGTAGACGTTGCTCCATTCCGGGTGGTGATCGCTTTTCTCCGCTATGAGCGCGATCCGCGTCATCAGGGCAAAGGCTTCGGAGAAGTCGGCCAGCATGACGCGGCGATACAGCGCCCGGCGCGGTTCGTCATAGTTCCAGCCGGGCAGGGTGCGCAGCGCGTCGGCGCGCTGGCCGGGAGTCAGTGGGGTCATCTGCTATTCCTGTGGTGCGGAAGTCGTGATCCAGCCGCCCTCGATCGCGACTGGCCAGGGGGTGAGCCTCGCGCCCTTGCAGGGGCCGCCGACGCAGCGGCCGTCCGCGATCGAGAACAGCGCGCCGTGCCAGTCGCACAGGATCAGCGCGCCGTCGGGCGTGAGATAGTCGTCGAGCTGCCGGGCAAGCGGAAGGCCGGCATGCGGGCAGCGATCGACATAGCCGTAGACCGCGTCGTCGCGCCGGACGACGAAGCCATGGAAGCGGCCGGCCTCCAGCTGCACCACGAAATTGCGGGCCGCGCCCGGCCCGATCTCCTCCAGCGCACAAAGCCTGATCCCGGCCGGCGTGCCGGAGGGGCGAGCGGCGCCCGTCAAGCCGGTATCGGGGCGGGTGCGATGATCCCCATGCAGGGCCCGAAGCCGATCGGCACGAAGCCGTCGGCTTCCATCCGGCCCGTCATGATGACGGCGTCGCCATCCTCGAGAAAGCGGCGCGTCTCGCCGTCCGGCAGGGCGATCGCCTGCTGCCCGCCGCAACTGAGTTCCATCAGGCTGCCATAGCCATCCTCGGTCGGTGCCGAGATGGTGCCGGTGCCGAGCAGGTCGCCCGGATTGAGGTTGCAGCCGTTAGAGGCGTGGTGCGTCACCATCTGGGCGACGGTCCAGTACATGCTTGATGCCGGGCCGCAGCTCAGGCGATGCGGCGCGAGGCCCGCATCGCGCATCCGCTGCGTGACGATCCAGGTCTCCAGCGTGATGGCATAGGCGCCGCGCGCCTGGTCCTCCGCATCGAGGAGATAGGGCAGGGGTTGTGGATCTCCGGCGGGCCGCGGCGGCTGGGCGATCCGGAACGGCGCCAGCGCTTCCTCGGTCACGATCCAGGGCGAAATGGTCGTGCCGAAGCTCTTGGCGAGGAAGGGACCGAGCGGCTGATATTCCCAGGCCTGCAGGTCGCGCGCCGACCAGTCGTTCAGCAGCGACAGGCCGGCGATGTGCGGGCGGGCGTCCGCGATCGCGATTATCTCGCCCGGCGCATTTCCCGGTCCGATCCACACGCCCATTTCGAGCTCGTAATCGAGCCTTGCGGAAGGGCCGAAGCTCGGCACGTCGGCGTCGGGGCTCTTGCGCTGTCCGTTGGGCCGGCGGACCATCGCGCCCGACACGCCGATCGACGAGGCGCGGCCGTGATAGCCGATCGGGACATGTTTGTAGTTCGGCAGCAGCGGATTGTCGGGGCGGAACAGGCGCCCGATATTGGTCGCGTGATGAATGCCGACATAGAAATCGGTATAGTCGCCGATCGTCGCGGGCAGGTGCATCGCGCAGGCCGCTGCCTCGCACAGCAATGGTTGCACGGCCGGCTCGTGTGCCTGATCGGACAGCAGGGCGGATACCCGCGCCCGAAGCGCGCGGCGCGCCGGTGCGCCGAGCGCCAGCAGCGGGTTGAGCGTCGGCCCGGCAGCCGCAATCGCCGCCTCCAGGGCCTCACCCGCCAGCAGCCCGCTCGCGGCGAGAGCACTGAGATCGAGGATCGACTCGCCGATCGCGATGCCGCCGCGCGGCGGGCCGGCCGGGGGCGAGAAGATGCCGAGCGGCAGGTTCTGGACCGGGAAGTCACGATGGCCGCGAGCCGAGGCGACCCAACTCGTGCGAGCGGGATCATGGGTATCGTCGATCCCGGCGATGTTCGTGTCGTTCCGCATCGCGTCAGGCAGCCACCGCGATCACGCCGCGACGGATCTGATCGAGCTCGATCGATTCGTAGAGCGCCTGGAAATTGCCGTTGCCAAAGCCATCATTGCCCTTGCGCTGGATGATCTCGAAGAAGATCGGGCCGATCATGGTCTCGGTGAAAATCTGCAGCAGCAGGCCTTCGTCGCCGGCATCGCCGTCGATCAGGATACGATTGCGGCGGAGGCGTTCGAGATCCTCGCCATGGCCGGGGACGCGTTTGTCGACCAGGTCGTAATAGGTATCGATCGTGTCCTGCAGTCGAACGCCGCGCGCCCGGAGCGTCTCGACCGTCTTGAAGATGTCGGGCGTCGTTAGCGCGATGTGTTGGATTCCTTCGCCATTATAGTCGCGGAGGAATTCCTCGATCTGGCTGTGATCGTCCTGGCTCTCGTTGAGCGGGATGCGGATCGCCTGGTCGGGCGCGATCATCGCCTGGCTGAACAGCCCGGTCGCCTTGCCCTTGATATCGAAATATTTTTGCTCTTCGAAACCGAAGATCCTGCCGTAGAATTCGGACCAGACGCGCATCTGCCCGCGCTGCACATTATGGGTCAGGTGATCGAGCAGATCGAGGCCGATCGAATTCCGCGCGGCCTCCTCGCGCCAGCCGGGAACCTCCTCCCAGTCGGCGAAGGGATCGCCGTCGATCAGATACAGCAGCGAACCGCCGATTCCCTCGATGGCGCGCGCCTCCGGCAGGGCGCCTCCGGCGGTATCCGCGGGCGTCGCGCCGCGCGCGAGCGCTGCGGCATACGCTTTCTCGGCATCGCCGACGCGAAAGGCCATGCCGTTCGCGGAGGGGCCATGCAGCTTGCGGAACGCGGCCGCCTGGCCGGTCTCGCCATCATTGAGGACGAAGGCGATCCGTCCCTGGCGGAACAGGATCAGGTTGCGGTCGCGCCGGCGGGCGGCCGCGACGAAGCCCAGATCCAGGAACAGGCGGGCAAGGATGACCGGCTGGGGCGACGTGAATTCGCAAAAGGCAAAGCCGTCCAGGCCAAGCGGATTGTCGCTAGGCGGATTGTCGATCGTGGGCATGATGAAGCTCCTGGCGCCTATTCAGGCAGGAAAGGGGAAAGCGCCGCGGCGAAGCGGGCGATGGTATCCGCGTGCAGGCCGGCCACGTTGATCCGGCCGGAATCGGCCATGTAGATGCCGTGCCGCTCGCGGAGTGCAGCAACGGCAACGCGATCGATCGGCAGGATCGCGAACAGGCCGCGCTGGTCCGCGATGGTCGCGAGCCGTGGTTCGGCGGCAGCGAGGGCGGTTCGCAAGGTGCCGACGCGCACGCGCATTTCCTCGAGTTCCGCCAGCCAGATATCGGTCAGTTCGGGGCTCTCGAGGATGAGGCGGACCACCGCCGCGCCGTGATCCGGTGGCATCGACCAGAGGCTCCGCGCCAGCACCAGCAGGTTGCCGCGCACCGCCGGCACGGCGCCGGCACTGGCCGAAAGCGCCCAGAAGGCACCGACCCTTTCCCGATAGAGGCCGAAATTCTTGTCGCAGCTATAGGCGATCAATGCCTCCGGAACCGCGTCGAGGACGATGCGCGTCCCGGCAGCATCCGCCTCGAGGCCGTCGCCCAGGCCCTGATAGGCCAGGTCGATGAACGGCACGATCCCGCGCGCGGCGAATGCCTCGGCCAGTTCCCGCCACTGTGCGACCGAAAAGCCGGTCCCGGTGGGATTGTGGCAGCAGCCATGCAGCAGCACGACATCGCCCCGGGCGGCGGAGCGGAGATCGGTCATCATCGCGGCGAAATCGAGCGTCGAGGTCGCGCGGTCGTAATAGGCGTGGGGCACGACGGTCAGCCCTGCCGCTTCGAAGATCGGC
This sequence comes from uncultured bacterium, assembly GCA_903884945.1. Taxonomy (GTDB): domain Bacteria; phylum Pseudomonadota; class Alphaproteobacteria; order Sphingomonadales; family Sphingomonadaceae; genus Sphingomonas. Next base: position 3,787 of record CAISGR010000047.1, on the reverse strand, counting down.
CCGTGATTGGGCCATGTCGGCGTGCCGATCCACACCCGGCCCGACAGGTCGGCCCGGCCGAGCAGGTCGGCGCCGAGCCGCAGGGCGCCGGTGCCGCCCGGCGTCTGGACCCCGGTCAGGCGATCCGAGCCCGCAAGCGCGGCGCCGAAGACGATCGGGGCGAGCAGATCGGTGAAACGGGCATCCCCTTCCGGCCCGATATAGGCCTTGGTCGGCTGGTCGCGCACCAGTGCCGCCTCGGCCGCCTTGACCGCGCGGAACACGGGGGTGGCGCCGGCGGAATCGCGATAGACGCCGACACCGACGTCGATCTTGTCGGGGCGCGGGTCGGCGCGGTGCATGCCGATCAAGGCGAGCAGCGCGTCCGCGGGCTGGGGGCGCAAGGTCGCGAAGATATCGGTCTGCCCGTCGATCGGTGCGGTTGTCATGCTGGTACCTGCTTGTTGCGCGCATAGGCCTGGGTGCCGCGTGTTATCACGCGGTCGTCCGGCAGGATCGTCTCGATCTCGATGTCCGGCAGGCCGGCGAGGCCGGCATAGAGCGGACCGAAATCGGTATCGAGGGTCTGCCGCAACAGGTCCTCGAAACTGTCGATGACGAAATAGGCCTGCTGATAGTCATCGATGCGGTATTTCGTCCGCATCAGCCGGGTGAGATCGAAGCCGAGCCGGTTGGGCGAGGGATCGTCGAGCGCGAACAGCGTCTCGCCATAGGACGAAACGATGCCGGCGCCGTAGATGTTGAGGTCCCCGCCGTTGCGGATCAACCCGAACTCGACGGTATACCAGTAGAGGCGGGACAGGTTGGTGATCACGCCGAGCCCGGCCGCCCGCTGGCCGCCCTGGCCATAGGCCTGCATGTAATCGGCGAACACCGGGTTGGCGAGCAGCGGCACATGGCCGAACACGTCGTGGAAGATGTCCGGTTCCTGCAGGTAATCGACCTGCTCGGGAGTGCGGATGAAATTCCCGGAGACAAAGCGCCGATTGGCGAGATGATCGAAGAAGACGTCGTCGGGGATCAGGCCCGGTACCGCGACGACCTGCCAGCCGGTCGCCTTCATCAGCCGGTCGGACAACTCCTCGAAATCGGGAATGCCCGGCTTCGACATGCGCAGCACCTCGAGCCCCTCGAGGAATTCGGGGGCGACGCGGCCGGGCAGCAATTTGGCCTGGCGCTCGAACAACCGGTCCCACATCGCATGTTCGGCAGGCGTATAGCGCTGCCAATCCTGCGGGATGGTCCAGTCCGCGGCGGTGCCGTCGGGGTGACTTGCCTCGATATGTGCCATGATGGATATCTTGCACGGAGAGCGCGGGCATGCTTTCCAAAAACCGGGTGTTTTGCGAAATTATTGATCGATCTCGATCGGAATGAGGCTATTTTTGAAACAAAGTGTCACGATGGATGCGATCGACCGGCGGATCGTCAGCGAGCTGCAGGCTGACGCATCGCTCAGCAGCGCAGAGCTCGCGGCGCGGGTCGGCAGCTCGACCGCATCATGCTGGCGCCGGATCAAGGCGCTGGAGGCGGAAGGCGTGCTGACCGCGACCGTGCGGCTGGTCGATGCCGAGAAGGTCGGGCGCGGCGTCAACGTACTGTGTAACGTCCGGATGAAGAGTCATGCACGCGAAAGCATCGTCAGGTTCGAGGAATTCGTCCGCTCCCGCCCGGAGATCATGGAATGCTTCTCGATGTCCGGGGAATGGGATTATCTGCTGCGCGTGGTGGTGGCCGACGTGTCGGATTATGAGCATTTCCTCATGCGCACCCTGCTCGATCATCCCTCAGTCGGCGGGGCGTCGTCGCATTTCGCGCTGTCGCTGACGAAATATACGACCGTCGTGCCCGTCTGACCGGCACGGCCATCCCATATCCGGGGCTTCGGATTGACCCGGTCGGCGGGATCGGCGACGCCCGTGGTGCAGCGAGGGAGGAATGGGGTGGACCAGCAGCGGCGTGCCGCAATCTTGCGCGATCGGTTGGTGGTGCTCGTCGCACAGGCCGGCGACGATCCGCGCACGCTCGCGGGATTGGCCGGCGCGGCACGGCGTGCCGGCCTGGCTGATGACGCCCAGCGCCTGGCCCGGCGCGCACTCGCGCTCGCGCCGCCCGCGGGCGAGATCTGGAGCCGCGCCAACCGGATCCTGTCGGCCGATATTCCGACCTGGCATTTCATGATCATCAAGGACCGGCTGCGCAACGAGGCCTATGACGCGGCGCTCGGGCGCGCGGTGAGGCCGAACAGTCGCGTGCTCGATATCGGGTCGGGCACCGGTCTGCTGGCGATGATGGCGGCACGCGCCGGTGCCGGGACGGTCGTCAGCTGCGAGCAGGACCCGGCGATTGCTGCGGTCGCCGCGGAGATCGTCGCCGCCAATGGCTATCGCGATCGCATCCGCATCGTCGCGAAGCCGTCAGGCGCGGTCGATCCGGACTCCGACATGGGCGGCCGGGCGGATGTCCTGGTGTCGGAGATCGTGTCCAACAACCTGCTGTCGGAAGGCGTTCTTCCGGCGATGGAAGATGCCGTCGCCCGGCTCGTGGAGCCGGGTGCGGCGATCATTCCGTCAGCCGGCCGAATCCGGATTGCGCTCGCGCATTGGGCGCGGCTCGACCGGAGTGGGCTGGGCGAGGTCGCGGGTTTCGATCTCAGCCCGTTCAACCAGCTTCGGCAGCGGCCGCACGTGCTCAGCGTTGGTGATTCCGACCTGGCTCTCCGAAGTGCCCCCGCGGACATCTTCGCCTTCGATTTCGCTTCGGGCGGTCCCTATCGCGACGACCGCGCGTGCGCCGATCTGGTCGCGGATGGGGAGGCCTTCAATGGGGTGGTGCAGTGGATTCATCTGCAGATGGATGCGGAGACGATATACGAGAATCGCCCGAGCCACGGGCTGAAATCCTGCTGGGCGGCGCTCTTCCATCCCGTGGCGTGCGAAATGCGGCCGCCGGCCGGTGCGACGGTGCGCGTTCACGGCAGCCACGACCGGAGCAATGTCCATTTGTGGATCGATCCTGTCGATGGTGCGGCAGGGGTGCCGGTGATTGGCTGATTCCCCTGCGGGCGAAATTGTGCGCTTGCGTAACCCATGTGCTGGAAGCCGCCAGATCGCAGTGATAAGCGATCGCGATGAATCGATTGGATACTCTGCTGGTGAAGATTGCGTGATGCTGCGGTGGGAAGGCGAGGCGGGCGGAAGCGGCATTGAGCGGGCGTTCAGTGGTGGCTTGTGCGTCGGGATGATCGGTCCGGTCGCGGGCCAAGCCGGTGCCTGGTGGTACACGCTGGATGGTGTCGTCATGAATCGGGTCGAGCGATGCAACGGCCATGTCGGCAGTGCCGCCCAGGCCCGTCATGAGGTGGAAATGGGCTGGGCGATGTGGTGCGACGTGGCGAATCTCGCGCCGCGCGTCCCGGCATAGAGCACCAGTCGCCAGCACGCGCCCCGTCGTCGGCCGACATGGCGCGGAAGCACGCGAGGGCGTTGATATCGTTGCCCGGTTCGTGGCGGTTCCGGTGCGTCCCGTTCACAATTTGGCCCCTTTGGCCCGTGGTCGCCCCAAAAATGACGTCGTTGCGTCTGAAACGACTTGGATTAGGTAGGGCGAAGAGGAGATCCGGTTTTTCATGAATCCCGATTTCAAGACGCCGTTGTTGGACACGGTACGTACGCCCGCGGATCTCCGGGCTTTATCCTCGGCGCAGCTTCGCCAGTTGGCGGACGAGTTGCGGGCGGAGACGATCGCGGCGGTAGGGGTGACGGGCGGTCACCTTGGTTCGGGTCTT
>CAISGR010000046.1 GCA_903884945.1 uncultured bacterium | reverse complement strand
TAGCGGCACCAACCGCGTCGGTGACACAGAGACGCCCAACTACAAACGCCTGACCGCGATCATGAAGGCTGACGCATCCAAGGCTCTTAAGCCAGCATCATACCTCGAAGACAACCATTGGCGATCGGGCAACCAAAGGACTACACATGACCCAATCAATTAGACAACAGTCCACTCAATTGACCCATCGCCGGCGCCGCGATAGGATGCCACATGGCTCGCCTTGCACGCGCGGTTTTCCCGGGTCATCCCCATCATGTGACGCAGCGCGGCAACGGTCGCGCGCAGACCTTCTTCGATGACGAGGATTATGCGTTGTACCGCGACCTGCTGGGTCGGCACTGCGCGGCGGCCGGCGTGGAGATATGGTCCTGGATGCTGATGCCCAATCATGTCCATCTCGTCCTCATGCCCAGTGACGAGGATGGCTTGCGCCGTGCCCTGTCGGCGGTGCACGGACGCTATGCCGGCCATGTCCATGCGCGACTGAAACGGACCGGGCATTTCTGGCAGGGCCGCTTTGGCTGCGTGGCGATGGACGAGACGCATCTCGGCGCCGCCCTGCGCTATGTCGCGCTCAATCCCGTGCGGGCCGGGTTGGTCGAGCGGGCGGCCGACTGGCCCTGGTCGAGCGTCCACGCGCACCTGGGCCGTATCGATGACGGCATTACCAGCACCGAGCCCGTGCGATTGCGCTATCCCGATTTCGCGGCGCTATTGGCGGCGGGTGAGGAAGAAGAGATGACCTCGCGGCTGCGCAAGGCGGAGCGGATCGGCAGGCCGATCGGCGCGCCGTCGTTTCTCGATCGCCTGGAACGGGAGACTGGCCGGATCCTCAAGCCCCGCAAGCCCGGGCCCAAACCGCGCGGGGTCAATTAAGTGGACTGTTACCGGAACCCGTCACCGGAACCCAAGAACAATTCAGACCCTATTGTCCATGTCCGCGAAATGCCTGAGGGTCGCCGCATGATCAGATACTTCCCGATTCTGCTCCTGCTGGCCCAGCCCTTGCCGGCAGGGACGCAGACGGCGGACCCGTCGCAAGCCCTGCCCGATCCCGCCACCGTGACGGTCCCGGACGTTTCGCCGTCGCAGGATCCCAAGGTCCGCTCCGAAGGTTATCGGCTTGCGCCGATCCCCGGCCTGCTCGGCTATGAACACGGCCGCGCGGTCGATCTGCGGACGGGCAAGCTGGGGCAGTAACGCCGGGCGCGGGGCCTTGATTCAACGGCATATGTCAATGGCCTAGGGTGCCCGCCCGGCACACATGCCGGCGGATGCCGAGGATCTCAGGATGCCAGTACAAATCTTCGGCCGCGACTATGCTTCAGGAGAGGCGACAGCAAAACCGATAGGTGTCGCGAAAATCGGCAAGTCGTCATTCAGTCAGCGCGGCGCAGATCGTCACGGGGCGCTGCTTGCGGCTCCAACACCGGTATTGCCGGATACTCTGCGTCCCGTGCAAACCGCCAATAGCGCGGGATTCCGCCCCTCTCGCAACGGGGTCGCAAAAATCAGCGATGACTGGCCGCGTCACCGCACTGTCCAACACCATTACTGCGCGTCATCCGGGCCTTTCCCGTCAGGCGCATCTCGTCGCACGTCCGCGACGTCCTGGTCAGTCCTGGCCGCCCGCCCGCGCGAACGGCCCGACCATCGCACCGATGAAGCCGCCCGCATGCTTCGTGCTGAGCTGGGTCGCATCGAGGTCCTTCGCCAGCACGTGCCAGGTCCCGTCAGCGCCTGCGTAGAGAAAGTCGCACACCGCGCCCCGCGTCACGATCCGCAGCCGCACGGTCGTGCCGGCAAAGGGCACGGACGCCACGACGACGCCGTCGGCCGGATCGCTTTCTCCGTCGCGCTTCTCGACCTCGATCACCGTGCCGGCCGCAGTGTGCGCCAACGACAGGGCGTAGAAATGCGCCTGATCCTGCAGTATCGCGATCCCCGCCCGATCACCCGGGTGCACCGGAGTGAAGCTCATCAGCGTCTCCGCTGTAGCCCAGTGATGCTGCAGCCGGCGCCCGAGAAAGGCGACCTGGCCAGTCCCGCCGATCGCGACCGGCCGCGCGTCGAGTGCGAGCGCGCCCTGCGAAAGCCGGCGCCAGCTCGTGTCGGTCGTCCGCATCTGCACCCAATAGGGGGCGAGGCCCGCGCCGGCGAAATCATCGCGGACGTGGAAGGCGCCGCTCATCGGCACTGCCGCCGCCGGCTGGCGCGGCAGCCCGGGCCGGTGAGGCACATAGGGGATGGTCGCCCCCGGCGCGGTCACCTCGGGCCAGCCATCCCGCCAGCGCACCGGCAGCAGGAAGGTCTCGCGGCCGATATGGTAGAAATCGGCCTTGTAGGGGCGCGTGCCGAGGAAGACGCTCCACCAGTCGCCCTTCGGCGTCGCGACGAACTGGGCATGGCCGGTCGATGTGATCGGGAAAGCCCGTGCCGGGTCGAGCGTGCGCTGGGTCAGGATCGGATTGACCGGGCCTGGTGTGTAGGGGCCAGTGACCGATCGGCTGCGGAACACCACTTCGCTATGGTTCTCCGCGGTCCCGCCTTCCGCCGCGATCAGATAGTACCAGCCCTGCTTGCGAAAGAGGTGCGGCCCCTCGATCCAGATCGGCCTGTCGGCTGGATGCGCGCCGCCGTCGATGACGACGCGCCGCGCGCCGGCCGGCTTCAGCGAGGCTGTATCGAAACGCTGGATCCAGATCGCGCGGTGGCCGTCATAGCGCGGCTTGCCCTCGGGCGGGCCGTTGTTGAGGATCCAGGCCGATCCGTCGGCATCGAAGAAGAGCGTGGGGTCGATCCCGTCGATGGCGTTCCAGTGCGGGTCGGACCAGGGGCCGGCCGCGCTTTTCGCGGTCATCACGAAATTGCCGCCGCAATCGACACAGGTGCCGGCGAGATAGAAACGCCCGGCATGATAACTGATGTCGGGCGCGAAGATGCCCCGCGACAGGCCGATCTGCTTGAAGTCGAATTGCCCGGGCCGGTCGATCGCGTTGCCGATCTGCGTCCAGTTCACGAGGTCGCGGCTGTGGAACACCGGCAGGCCGGGAAACCAGCTGAAGGTCGAATTGACGAGATAATAGTCGCCGCCGACCCGGAGAATCGAGGGATCGGGATAGAAGCCCTGCAGGATCGGGTTGCGATAGTCGGCCGGGCTGGCCTTGGCCGCCCGGTCGACCGGGTCCTCGCCGCGATAGTCGAACCAGGCGAAGCGGGCGACGGGTGCCGCGCTGGCCGGCGCGGCACCAAGGAGCGGAAGCGCCAGCAAAGCGGCGGCGATCGCTATCCAGAAGCGCATGAACGCTATCCCCTTCTGGTTCGCTCGTCCCCGGCGAAGGCCGGGGGGCGGGCGGGAAGTTGTCCTGGCGGGGGGTGCGCGCCGTTGTCTCAACCTGTCCACCTGGACTGCGGCCTTCGCCGGGGAAGCGGCGCTTGGTTGATCGGTGCTACTCCGGGCGCGCATCAATGGTTGTGTCGCGGTGTCTTCGCCGCGATGCCGCGATATTTCACCGCCATCTCGAGCACCGCGCCATCCTCGAGCTGCCCGGTCTTCTCGCGGTACAACTCCTCCCATGGCGTACGGCTCTCGGGCACTGGCGGCGCGGGCTCGCTCTTGCGCCGCGCAATTTCCGCCGGGTCGACCAGCGCGTTGCAGGTTCCAGCGTTGAGGTCGATCCGGATTGTGTCGCCGGTATGCAGCCAGGCGAGCCCGCCGCCGACCGCGCTCTCGGGCGAGGCGTTGAGGATCGACGGACTGTCCGACGTCCCCGATTGCCGGCCGTCGCCGAGCGTCGGCAGCCAGGCGATGCCGCGCTGGATCAGTGCGTCGGGCGGCTGCATGTTGACCACCTCGGCCGATCCCGGCCATCCGATCGGCCCGGCGCCGCGGATCACCAGCACGCAATTCTCGTCGATCTCCAGCGCGGGGTCGTTGATCCGGTGATGATAATCGTCCGATCCGTCGAACACGATCGCGCGCGCCTCGAAGATACCCTCCTTGCCGGGGTGGCTCAGATAGCGAGCGCGGAACTCGTCCGAGATCACGCTGGTCTTCATGATTGCGAAGTCGAACAGATTGCCCGTGAGCGCGAGGAAACCGGCCTTCTCCTTGAGCGGCGTGGCGAAGGCGCGGATCACCTCGCGGTCGCGCGCCTCGCGTCCCACGATATTCTCGCCGATCGTCTTGCCCGTAACGGTGAGGCATTCGGTGTCGAGCACCCCGCCTTCGGCCAGCTCGCACAGGATCGCCGGGACTCCGCCCGCGCGGTGAAAACGCTCGCCCAAGAAGCGCCCCGCCGGCTGCACATCGGCGAGCAGCGGCAGGTCATAGCCATGCTCCGTCCAGTCGGACGGGTGAAGCTCGACCCCGGCATGCCGCGCCATCGCCATCAGATGCGGCTGGGCGTTGGAGGAGCCGCCGATCACCGTGATGGCGCGAATCGCGTTGAGGAACGCCGCCCGCGTGAGAATCTTCGAGGGGCGCAGATCCTCATAGGCCATGTCGACGATCCGGCGGCCGGTCTCGTACGCGATCTGGCCGCGCTCGCGGTACGGCGCGGGAATGGCGGCGCAGCCGGGCAGCGACAGGCCGAGCGCCTCGGCCACCGCGTTCATCGTCGAGGCGGTGCCCATCGTGTTGCAATGGCCGGCCGAGGGCGCGCTGTCGGTCGCGCGCCGCAGGAACTCCTCCTCGTCGATCTCGCCCGCGGCGAGCTTGCGCCGCGAGCGCCAGATGACGGTGCCGGAACCGACCAGTTCGCCCTCGTGCCAGCCGTCGAGCATCGGCCCGCCCGAGAGCACGATCGCCGGAATGTCGACGGTCGAGGCCGCCATGATGCCGGAAGGTGTGGTCTTGTCGCAGCCCGTGGTCAGCACCACAGCGTCGATCGGATAGCCGTACAGGATCTCGACCAGTCCGAGATAGGCGAGGTTGCGGTCGAGCGCGGCAGTCGGCCGCCGGCAATTCTCGAAGATCGGATGAGTCGGGAATTCCATCGCGATCCCACCCGCATCGCGGATCCCGTCGCGCACCCGCCTGGCGAGATCGAGATGGATGCGGTTGCAGGGCGAAAGGTCGCTGCCGGTCTGGGCGATGCCGATGATCGGCCGGCCACTGCGCAGCTCGCCGGCGGTGATGCCGTAGTTCATGAAGCGCTCGAGATAGAGCGCGGTCATGTCCGACCGTTCCGGATCGGCGAACCAGTCGCGCGACCGGAAGGGCTTTACGGGTTCACGCTGCACTTGCCTCTCCTGACTCTGTTCCATGGTACCGCTACCGTAAAGGCGTACGGGTCACAACATGGCGGGTCGGCAGGGCTGCGCCTTTTTCGGTCAGGAGATGCGGGGGTCGGTTACCGGAGGGCGGCGGCGCGGCGCGGCGTCGGACTGGCGGCGGACAAGCTGGAAGTCGAGCTGGAGGTGCTGCTCCTTGGCGCGATGGCCCGCGCGCCGGCTGCGGATTTCCTTGGCAAGCAGCTCCACGGCGGCCAGCGACATATCGGTGATCGGCTGGTGGATCGTGGTCAGTTCGGGCCAGATCGTCGTCGCCAGCGCGGTGTCGTCGAAGCCGCATACGGTCAGGTCGTTCGGCACGTCGATCCCGCGACGATGCGCGACCGCGACGGTTGCCGCCGCCATATCGTCGTTGCTCGCGAAGATAGCCGTCGGCGGATTTTCCGCGTCGAGCAAGTGCTCGGCCACGTCGAGCCCGGAACGATAGGTGAAAAGTCCCTGCGCGACGAGTCCCTCGGCATAGGGGATGCCGACCGAGTCCAGCGCATCGCGATACCCCGCGAGACGGCGCTCGCTCGCCGTCTGGTCCGGATTGCCGATGATGAAGCCGATGCGCTGATGGCCGAGCGCGGCGATGTGGCGCGTCATATCGAACGCGGCACGGTGATCGTCGATGCTGACCGCCGAGAAGCCCGGCGCGGGATGGCCGCTCGCCACCGTCACCGCCAGCCCGTTGGCGTCGCGCAGCACCTGGAGCAGCGCGGTGGAATCGCACAGCGGGGGTGGTAGCACGATACCCTCCACGCCACCGCGCAGCAGCCGTTTCGCTGCTTCCTCGGCCTGTTCGCCGGCACCGCATTTCTCCACGACGATCTGGATGTTCGCCCGGCTGGCATAGTCGAGGCTGCCCACCAGGAACTCGCTGAGATAGGCGGCGCTGGGATTGCTGTAGAGCAGGCCGATCCGGATGGGCGCAGCCCCCGCCAGACTGCGCGCGGCAGGGTTGGGCGAATAATTGAGCGCGGCGATGGCCGCATTCACCGTCTCACGCGTCGTCGGGCGAACATTGCCCTCCCCGTTCAGCACGCGCGACACCGTCATCGGCGATACGCCCGCCTTGCGCGCGACATCGTTGATGGTGGCGTTGGTTCGCTGCCGCCGGGACGTTTGCTGGTTCAAGCGTCGTGCTCCTCCGTCGTGTCGCTACGATGTCACGGCGCAGCGTGCAATGTCGTGCGATCTCCCAGCATGACCAGCGCGCGCGCCGGTGCAGCGGTGCCGACATGACCGTCCGGCGATCATGGCGGCACTTATCGGCCTGGCTCATACGGAAAGGAGATGGCCTCATAGTCGGCCAGGGGCTTCGCTGGCTGCGCTACGCCTGCCGGCAGGGAATGGCCCGAAACACTGGAGAAATAGGCGAGGCACGCGTCGCGCCACCATTGCGCCTCGCGTTGCTGGATGGCGAGGAACGCATCCGTCTTCCGGAAGCGCTCCGCGTCGATGTATGGCGCCAGTGTCTGCCAGTCGCGGTGCATCGCCGCGACCTGGTCTACGCCAAGGTCGTAATGCGCAACGAGCTCCTCCCACAGCGTCTTGCCCGATCTCATCCGATGGTCCCAGCCGACATGGTGGAACCACAGCAGATCGCGCTCGGGCGTGGTCTCCACCGCCGCGAACTGCCGTGCGAGCACGGGCGCATATTGGGCGATCGCATTGCTCCCGGTCTTCGTCCGGTCATAGCCGATGCCGGTCGCATCGGCCCTGTGGTAATAGACCGGGTTCCATTCGGGGCGCGCCAGGTCATGCACCCAGGGCGCGGGGCCGTAATGGTGGCCCGTCCCCATAATATGGGCGAGGCCGAGCGGCGTCATATAGTTCACCACCGCCTCGCGCGACGACGTCATCATCCGCACGACGGTGGGCGTCACGGCCGGGTCCGGTCCGAAGGTCAGTTCCGACCACTCACCGGCTACGTCCTTGGCCGATGCTTCGGGGTTCCAGGCCACGCGCCCGAACACGAACCAGTTGGCCTGGTTGAAGGTCGATCCGCTCCAGTCGCGGTCGCTGCCGATATTGGCGACGCCGGCCATGCCGGTCAGCTTGTGGCCGTCGAGCGAGCCGTCGATCACCCTGGCGACGGTCGATCCCTTGCCCCTGGCGAAGGTGTCGGCCGCCAGGGTCTCTTCGTAGAGCGGGCCGAGATAGACGAGGTGCGTCGCCATCCCGAGATACTCCTTGGTGATCTGGAATTCCATCATCAGCGGCGTCTTCGGCATGGCGCCGAACAGTGGATGGAAGGGTTCGCGTGGCTGGAAGTCGATTGCCCCGTTCTTGACCTGGACGATGACATTGTCGGCGAACTTGCCGTCCAGCGGCTTGAAATCGTCATAGGCCTGTTTGGCGCGGTCCTCCGGATTCTCCTGCGCGTAGACGAAGGCGCGCCACATGATCACGCCGCCATGCGGTTTCACTGCCGCAGCCAGCATGTTCGCGCCGTCGGCATGGGTGCGATGATAGTCCTGTGGACCCGGCTGGTCTTCCGAATTCGCTTTTACCAGGAAGCCGCCGAAATCGGGGATCGCGGCGTAGATTTCGTCGGTCTTGGCTTTCCACCACGCGGCGACCTGCGGATCAAGCGGATCGGCGGATTTCAGATGACCCAGTTCGATCGGCGACGACCAGCGCGCCGCGAGATAGACCTTGATGCCATAGGGCCGGAACACGTCTGCCAGCGCCGCTGCCTTGGCGATATAGGGAGCGCTCAGGCTGTCCGCCTTGGCGTTGACGTTGTTAAGCACCGTGCCGTTGATGCCGATAGCGGCATTGGCCCGCGCATAGTCGGTGTAGCGCTGGTCAGTGAAATCCGGGAGCTTCCACCAGTCCCAGATCGATTGCCCGGCATAGCCCCGTTCGACAGTGCGATCGAGATTGTCCCAGTGATTGAGCAACCGCAGCTTCAGCTTCGGCGCGGACGCGATGTCGATGGAATCGATGCTCAGGCCGCGCTGGAGATGCTGGAGCAGCGCGAAGCTGCCATATAATATGCCGATGCCGCTGTTTGCGGCAACCACTGTCACCGGCTTGCCGTCGACGGTCGCGCTGCGAACCAGATATCCTTCCTGGCCAAGTGCGCCGAGCGGCAGGACAAGCGCGCGGATGCGCGCGTCGTCGCTGGTGCCGAGCAGGATCGATCCAGGGCGGAGCGATGTGCCGTGCGCCGGCGTCAGGCCGACCATTGCCTGCAGCGCGCGATCGATTTCCGAAACCGCCTTGAGGATCGGCGCATCGGCCCGGTCACCGTCGAAAATGACCTCGGCCGTCAGGGGGCGATCGCGCTCCTGGATTTTGGTGGGCAGCGGCCGATAGCGCAGCCAGAGATCATGGCCGTCCTCGGCGTGGGCGCGGACGGGCAGGGCGCCGGCCAGGAGACACAAGGCCGCACACCACGCGATCAGCCGAGCCATAGGATGTCCTCTTCCCATCACACCCCGGCATTGTGCAGGCCATCGGCGATTGACAGACATTGCCCGACTTATCATGGTAGCGCTATCAGAAAAATGGCGGCGGCGCGGGCTTCGGGTCTGCGACAGTCGCGCATCGGAGGGGCTTGAAATGTTGTCCATCGCGCCGTCGCGTTTTGCCTGCCGTTCGCTTGCGATTCTGCTTGCCTGTGTCGCGCCGATCGCGCTGGGCTGCGCCGGGGATGCCGCCACAGCGGCGGAAGCGCGCCCGCTCTACAAGGATGCGGCGGCGCCGATCGCGGCGCGCGTGGATGATCTGCTCAGGCGCATGACGCTGGACGAGAAGGTCGCACAATTACTCACCGTGTGGGAGGACAAGGCCAAGCTGCTCGATGCGAACAAGCGGCTCGACCCGGCGAAAATGGCGGCGCTCTATCCGAACGGTGTAGGCGGCTTTGCGCGGCCATCCGACATGCAGGGTCCGGTCTCGCCGCGCGTCGTGCCGGGTCGCGACGTGAAGAGCACGATCGAGCTCGTCAACGATCTGCAGCGCTACGCGCTGACCAAGACGCGCCTCGGCATTCCGATCCTGTTTCATGAGGAGGGGCTGCACGGCTATGCCGCGCTGGGCGCGACCAGCTTCCCGATTCCGATCGGGCTCGCCTCGAGCTGGGATCCGGACATGATCCGTCAGATCAACGCCATCACGGCACGTGAGATTGCGGCGCGGGGTGTTACGCTCGCGCTGAGCCCCGTGGTCGACATCGCGCGCGATCCGCGCTGGGGCCGGATCGAAGAGACTTTTGGCGAGGATCCCTATCTCGTCGGGGAGATGGGCGTAGCCGCCGTCGAGGGTCTCGAAGGCGCGGGCAAGCCCGAGCGGCTCGCGCCCGGCAAGGTGTTTGCCACGCTCAAGCATCTTACCGGCCATGGCCAGCCCGAGAGCGGCACCAATGTCGGTCCCGCGCCGATCTCCGAACGCGAGTTGCGTGAGAATTTCTTCCCACCGTTCGAGCAGGTGATTGCACGGGCGGGGCCGGGCGCGGTGATGCCCTCTTACAACGAGATCGATGGCGTCCCGAGCCACGCCAGCAAATGGCTGCTGAGCGACGTGCTGCGTGGCGAATGGGGTTTCAAGGGGGCGATCACCAGCGACTATTCCGCGATTGATCAACTCCAGGACATCCATCACATCGCGGCCGACCGGGCCCAGGCGGCACTGCTCGCGATCAACGCCGGCGTCGATAGCGATCTGCCCGATGGTGCGAGTTACCGGACGCTCGCTGACTCCGTTCGCGCCGGCAAGGTCCCTGAGGCAGTGGTCGACGAGGCCGTACGGAAAATGCTCGAGATCAAGTTTCGGGCTGGGCTGTTCGACCACCCCTATGCCGATGCTGCGGCCGGTGTGAAGATCACCAATAATGCCGAAGCGCGCGCGCTTGCGCGGGTTGCCGCGGCGCGTTCGATGGTGCTGCTCAAGAATGACGGCACCCTGCCGCTCGCCATTCCGGCTGCGGGCAGCACCAGGCCGACCATCGCCGTGATCGGTCCGAGCGCTGCCGTCGCGCGGCTCGGCGGCTATTATGGCCAGCCGCCCGTCACCGTCTCTATCCTCGACGGGATCAAGGCGAAAGCCGGCGCACATGCCAACATCGTCTACTCGGAAGGGGTAAAGATCACCGAGAATGACGATTGGTGGGAGGACAAGGTCACGCTCGCCGATCCGACCGAGAATGCGAAACGCATCGCGGCCGCGGTCGAGGCGGCCAGGCAGGCCGATACGATCGTGCTTGCGATCGGCGATACCGAGCAGACTAGCCGCGAGGGCTGGGCGGACAGCCATCTCGGCGATCGCGCCAATATCGATCTGGTGGGCCAGCAACAGGACCTGTTCGATGCGCTGAAGAAGCTCGGCAAGCCGATCATCGTCGTGATGATCAATGGCCGGCCACTCGCGATCAACACGGTCGCGGCGCAGGCCAATGCGGTGATCGAGGGCTGGTATCTCGGGGAGCAAGGGGGCGCCGCCATGGCCGATGCCCTGTTCGGCGACGTCAATCCGGGCGGCAAGCTGCCGGTCACCATCGCCCGCTCGGTCGGCCAGCTGCCGATGTTCTACAACTACAAGCCTTCGGCACATCGTGGCTACCTGTTCGGTGAGGCGACCCCGCTCTTCCCGTTCGGCTATGGCCTCAGCTACACAAGCTTCACCGTCGGCGCACCGAAGCTCTCCGCCGCCACGATCCGTCCGGACGGGCAGGTCGATGTCAAGGTCGATGTCACCAATACCGGCAAGCGTGCGGGTGACGAGGTCGTGCAGGTGTATGTCCGGGATCTGGTGAGTTCGGTCACGCGACCGGTGAAGGAACTCAAGGCGTTCAGGCGCATCACGCTCCAGCCCGGCGAGATGAAGACGCTGAGCTTCACGCTCGATCACCGGGCGTTCGAACTCTGGAACCTCGCGATGAAGCGCGTGGTCGAACCCGGCCAGTTCGAGATCATGGCGGGCGCGAGTTCGGTCGATCTCAAGTCCGCGACACTTACCATAGCGCCGTGAGTGCGGTCGGCCCCGTGATTGGCCGGTGGCAGGTGCGGACCTTTGTCATCGGCCAGCGTGATCGCACTGTCGTCGGGCGTCGCTTTCGCGCGTGGGCCGCTGCGGCTCTACAGGGATGGACGCGCGCCGATCACGGACCGGGCGAAAGACCTGGTCTCAGCTACCGCCCGGTGGAAGTCATGGCCGGAAACGGCGCGCCCAGAGTCCAACCCACGATCCTCAAGATCGCATAGCGGAAAGCCCGGATGCCGAAGATTATCAATGCCCGCGTCATCGTCACCTGCCCGGGGCGCAATTTCGTCACGCTCAAGATCGAGACGGATGAGGGTGTCTACGGCCTGGGCGATGCGACGCTCAATGGACGCGAGCTGAGTGTTGCGAGCTACCTTCAGGATCATGTCGTACCGTGCCTGATCGGGCGCGATGCGCACCGGATCGAGGACATCTGGCAGTATCTGTACAAGGGCGCCTATTGGCGGCGCGGCCCCGTTACCATGTCCGCCATCGCTGCGGTCGACACCGCCTTGTGGGACATCAAGGGCAAGATCGCCGGCTTGCCGCTTTATCAGCTGCTCGGGGGCGCGAGCCGCGAGGGCGTGATGGTCTATGGCCATGC
>CAISGR010000045.1 GCA_903884945.1 uncultured bacterium | reverse complement strand
TCAGCTGCAGGGGTATGGCGTTCCTCAAAAGGTGAGCCACCAACGTCTCCTTGTCGGTTCGTTCAGTGAAAGCCATGGTCAACGCCCCGCGTTACGCACTGCGCGGCGACCGTCACACCTGCCGTCACAGCTTATTTCTTTGAAAACACTATGGAAAAGAGAATGGGTTACGCGCGTAACGCTTGTAACGGACCTGTGGCGTCGTGCGCTCAGGCAGGCACGCGCTCGCGGGGGCGGACCTCGCGTAACAGGCGTCACAGCCGTAACAGGTGAGGAAAAGCCCTTACCAATCACGGGGTTCGCTCGTTACGCTGTCTGTGACGGTTGTTACGCCGTGCGTGCGTCCTTCCAACCAAGGGGTGAGGGGAATGGCGATGCCGCGCGAGAGCACGCCCAGGCCAAAGCGCTGAGGCGTGGTCACCTTCGTCTGATGCGCCTCGCCCAGCTCGTCGAGATAGCCGAGGGAGCGGCGCCAATCGCGCCAGCTGCTGCGCTCGAATATTCGCTCCAGCGCCGGATGCTGGTTGGCGACGATCAGCCAGGGGCCAGGGGAGCCGTCCGCCCAATCGCCGCGATAGAGTTTGAGGCCGTTGGCCTTGAGCACATGCTCATCGCCCCCGCCTTCCGGCCCGATCTGGCCCTGTATGACCTCGCCCAGCGTCAGGTGGCGGTCGTGGCGGTGTTGCCCGCTATTGGCCGACATGAGGTGCGCCAGCGCCTCAGCGCCCGGGTTGGATACAGTCTGAGCCGCCTCGCGCTGCGCCAGCAAGGGCCGCCAGAACAACACCTCAGCGTCTGCCTCGTCCTCGGTCTCGATCGGCTCGTCGAGTAGCAACAGCCGCCTTCCCGCCGCGATCATGGCCATCAGGTCGGCGGTGCGCGGCGCTTCCTTCGATTTGACGAAGGCAGCCTTGATCGCATCGAAGTCGGACCGATAGCGCGCCGCGCCGGCCAAGGCCCGACCGAGCAGGGCCGGAGCGAGCGCCTTGGCCTCCGCAATGGTCGCATGCATCTCCGCGTCGCTGGCGAAGCGCTCGGCGCCGAGGACGCGGTTCAACGGCTGGAGCCTTACCTCAGCGACGCGGGAGGCGTCAGCAGAAGCGAGTTTCGGCGGATTGATGCCTGCCATGAGGACGGAGCCAATCGCCGTCTGCGTGACCGTGCCGCCGCCCACATCGCCCTGTTTTCGCGTGCCGCCATGGCCCGTGGCCATACGCCGGATGACCTCCAGCACGCGCTCCAGCACGCCCGGGCCATTGGCGCCGGACGAGGCCTCAGCCTCATCGATCAGGACCGGCCGGGCCATGCCGGATAGCTCATTCTTGAACCCGGCCTCGGAAAAGCTGTCGATCACGTCGCCGGCCAAGGCGGACAGACAGGCGTGGATAAACTCGATCAGGGTGGACTTGCCGGAGCCCGCCAAGGCGTTGAGCATCAGATGACCGCGGAAGGGCGAAACGGCCCCCAAGAGCGAGGCCATGATCCATCCGGCGACCACGTCCGCACCCTTCAGTCCTTCGTCGCCGATCGCCTCGAACCCCCATCGGTCCAGGCGGGAGCGAAGCCAGACGCCGCGTTCGCGTGGACAGGGGTCTGAGGGGGCGGCGGCGCTGGAGCAGAGGCGATAGAGCGGGCCTGAGGTGTTGCGCAGCGCGTCGGCGATCGTATCCACCTGGACCGATCCGTCGGGCATGTAGCGGTGCAGCTCCGCGCCCCGGTGCAGGATGACGGCGCCGAGATCGCCGGGCCAGACGCCGAGCGAACGCACGGCGCGGTCGGAATTCCAGAAGCCCGCCGAGCGGCATTTGCGCACGAACCAGATCGTGGCGAGATCCCGCTGAAACTTATCCTCGCTGTCACGCCAGTAGGTGAGAAAGCTTTGGCCCTTCTCACAGGCGAAGATGTCCGGGCGCAGCATGCCGCCGATCTTGGACGCCAGCTCATGCCGGATTTCTCCCTCCGGCATGGCGAAGACGACCTTGCCGGCATAGAAGCCGAGCGGGACAACCGGGGACTCGCGCAGGTCCGGGTTCGGGAACGCGCCGAGCTTGCGCTCGGTGTCCGGCTCGGCGTCGCCCATGGCGTTGCCGGACGCTACGACGTCGTAGTCAAGATCACTCACTGGTCATCCACCATGTACTCTTCGGCCTCGTCGCACTCGTGCTCCGCCTCAGCGGCATCGAGGGCGTCGAGAAAATCGATTCCGGACTGGACAAGCGCTTCGACCAGCACACGCAGGTCGGGCGTCGGGCGTCGGGCGTCGGGCGTCGGGCGGTCATGCGGACCCCCGCACGATACGCTGCAGCTCATTGTTGAAATCGAAGCCCGGCGGCGGCGCGATCGCCGACACGGCCGGCGCTCCTGCGCGCAACCAGGCCGCCGTGGCCAGCCGCCCGCACAGACGGGCGCGCGCTTCCGCCTCCAGCTGGTAGAACAGCACCCGCCCGCGCGGCGTCTTCGCCTTGACCTTGAGCGGGCTCATGTCGCGATCGACGGCGACCAGCACGCGGCGCCAGGGGCGTTCGACAGGCGTCGGCCACACGAACGGGCCGCGCTCCGGATCGGGCATAGGGTCGAACGGGTCGATACAGCCGTCGCTATCCCTCAGCACCCCGCCCTGTAGGCGATCGAGCGAGAGGGCGGCGCAGGCCCGTAAAAGCTTGCCTCGCCTGGACGACAGGACCGCCACGGACAGCGTCGTTTCGATCCCTTCGGCGATGACGAGATCGCCCTCGCCGTCCGGCCCGATCAGCCAGGCGCCGCCCGGGCGGCCATCCGCATCATGCTGCGCGCCCCACATGCGTTTGGCGGGCGTCACCGGGGCCTTGCGGGCATCCCGCGAAAGATAGGTGGCATGGACACCGCCCGTGGGGCCGGAGACCGTGACGACCTGCGCTAGCATAGCCGGTAGCGTCAGCCATCCGCCCCGCGCTTCGTCCCATCCCCACTTGGCGGACGGATGAAACCGCAGGCCAGGGGCCGAGAGCACGGCGTCCAGAGCCGGGCCTTCAATGCCCCGGTTGCGCAGGTATCGCTCCGCAAGCGTGCCCCGGATCGTGGGCGCGGCGGACTTCCACAGCTCGGCAGCCGTGCGATCCGAGCTACTCGGTCCTGCGTCGGGCGCCTTGACGGGCTTTGGCCGGGATTGGCCTACATAGCTCCCGCCGGCCAGCCGCCGCGCGGCCTCGGCGATCGTGCCGCCCCTGAGGGCGCGCTCCAGATCGACGACGTCGCCAAAGTAGGGACAGCCGCAGTAGCAGCGGAACGTGCCCTTCTGGAGCTTGATGGCGAAGGGCGGCGACGCGGACTTCTGCCCCGCGCCACAGAACGGACAGGCGCCGCGCATCTCCATGCCGGACTTGCGCAGCTTCACCTCAGCAGCGGCCAGGTCCTCGATGGCGACCGCCCCTCGAGCCGCGTCTATGATCGACAGGCCGTTCATTCTGAGGCCGCCGTGCGAGCGGCGCTCGCGCGGGGTGGTGCTATGCCAGGGCGCATCGCAGTGTTTTGATTCAAAAGCGCCGCGTGCCAGTTCGCGAGGGCGGCTGCTGACGAGATACAGTGGTGCAACGCTTTGCCGACGTCGCCAGCGATGGCGGCAAAAGCCGCCTTTTGACAGAGGAACCCGAGCAGCCAGAACCAGTCTAGGGGAGACTTACCTTCGTCGTGTTGGCTGCCGTATCTCTCGCGCTGGTGAGCGGCCTCTTGCACCACGCCAATGGCGAAATCGTACAATTCCGGCGTGTTGAGCTTTGCCTCCAGCTCAGTGATGCGGGCACGCGCCTCAGCCAACGCAGGGTCTGTTGGCGCGACGACAGAAAGATCGATGTAGGGGCCGCCAAGGTGAAAAGCCCAGCCTCTTCGACCGTGTGGGCGCACCGTTCCTTGGTCACCGTCGGCGGCATCGAAAGCCATTCCATGCAGCGAGCTTTCCCGAGCTGCGCCCTGAATTGCTCGCGCGACGGTCTCTTGATCGCTGCAATGGGATGCCCAAGGTACGGCTACAAGATCGATGTCTCGGGCAACGCTGCCATGAAAGGTCAGCGAATATCCATGCTCTCGGGCCACCTCAACCGATCGCTGCCAGATAGCTTCTAGCTGCGCCCGCGCCTCATCCGCCAAGCCGGGATAGTAGAGTTTGGTCATGCCGCCCTCCGCGCCGCGAAGGCGAGATCAGACGGGCGAGACAGGCGCTCTTCGGTCCCGGGCGGGATGCCGCGCGCAAGGGCGCAGTCAGACAGCTCGCGCACCCGGCGGGCCAGGCGCGCGATCGGCGTCTGAACCTCAGGCTTGATCCAAACGAACCAGGCGTAGGCGGCCGCACTGGAGACGTCCGGATCGTAACGCCCCTTCACCATGGCCAACCGTTCGGCAAACGTCGCCTTGACCGCTAGCGGCATGTCGCCGTGGTGCAGGTCGTATCGACCCTGCGTCTCCTCGAAACTCAGACGACAGAGCAAGGCGACGCCACGGCGCGCACGACGGTAGCCAATGCGGGCGAAGTCTTCGGCGCGTGAAAAGGGCGGGTTGGTGATGATCCAATCCGCCGTGAACGGCGCATCCTCGTCTCTGCCCTCCACAAAATCGAAAAGGCGATTATCGTCATAGAGGTAGGCGTCGGAGGCAAAGACCCGATTGAAGTAGTCGCCGAGGGCATGGACCATGTGACCGGCGCCGCACGCTGGCTCCCACGCTGAGCGGGCGCGCGGGTCGATCCACTTCACCAACTCGCCACCAGCCCGGCCGCCCCAAGGTCCGGTCGGAAAGAAGTCGATCGCGTCTGCATCCGGGTCGCGATGGGCTACCACAGAGGAAAATCCGGACGCGATGAATCCCTTGAAATCGGCATCCTTGCCGTACGCGAAGCCGCTCATGCGCTCCCCGCGACGGGATTGGTCAGCATGCCGCCCAAGGCCTGCGCGGCCTCAGCCTCCGCAAGTAGGCGGCCGTTCAGACCGCCGAGGGTGACGGCCGTAGGCCAGCCGGCGGCAATGGCCGCGAAGTAGCCCCTTACCAGCTCGACCGGGTCGCCATCCGGATAAGCGACGAGGGCGACATCATTGAAGCCGATCATGCACCGGCCGCCGACGTGGTTGGCGGCGGCGCAAAGCTCGACGGCGATGCTCGCCACGCTGTCGCCGAGGTGGGCGTCAAACCTGTAGGTCAGCGTCATCGCCGCTCACCCGTCCACATCGGCGCGGGGGCGCATGGTCGGGGCGCCCGGATCGGGCAGGCCCTTGAGGATCGCCTGACAGCGCCGCGCCAGATCGCCGAGCGCCTTGCCGTTGCTGGCGCGGCCTCGCTCATCCATCGAGCGCCAGCGCAGGGCCATGCCGCGCAGGGCGGTGAAGGGCATGCCGCGATCCGCCTCGCAACGCCGCGCGTCGCGCATCAGGACATCGCCGCCCGTGGCGGAGGTCGGCTTACGCTCGACGGCCAAGGCGGCGAAGCAAAGCACTTCCCAACGCTCATCAGCGGAGCTGAATTCCCAACGGGCCGCCATTACAGCCCCACCTTGGCGAAGTGGCGGGCGGACCAGTAGCCGCCGTGGCCTTCGACGCAGACGGCGCCGAGGGGCGACACCTTGGCCACCTTCACCTGGTCGCCGACGGCGAACTTGGGTTTGGCCTTGCCGGACGAGGACGGCAGGCTGAGGACCTCCGCGAGGTCGCCGGACTGGAGGGCGGTCAAGCCACGCCCTCCACTTCGAGATAGACCTCACCAGTGCGCGGCTCGAATTCACGGTATTCCACCGTGACGCCGAGGTCCTGTCGCGCACCCTCGATAATCCGCTGGCGAACCTTAATCGGGATCGCGCCGCCCGTCCCGCCCCTCGCTGACGGCCATGTCCAGGCATGGACCCGCGTGCGATGACGCCCCGTCCAACGCGCCAATGTCTCGACGCCAAACCGCGCGATTATGCGCTGAGCGGGAGTGAGTGATTTTTCGGTCATTGAGAGCGTTGCCACTGTCGCGTTAATCGCGATAAGTGTCGCGCGTGATTCGCGCTGAAACGCAATATGGCAACGTCGCGTTTTTCGCGAGAACGGGACGCATGAAGCCTCCCGAAATTCGCGAACGCCTCGAACAGTCCGGCCGCTCCCAGAGGGCGCTAGCCGCTCACCTCGGCATCAGCAAAGACTCGATGAGCCGTTTACTGCTCGACAAGCGGAACATGGAGGTGACGGAACTCGAGCGGATCAAGGAGTTTTTCGAAGGCGACCAGGCAGAGGCGACGCCTCAGTTTGTTCAAATCCCCGTCTATGGCTATGCCGCTGCAGGCGGAGACGATCGCATTTCCATCGCCGATGACCGGGTTATCGACCGTATTGAAGTGCCAGCCGGTTTGGTTCGCGGAGAGGCCATGGCGATCAGAGTGGCGGGCGATAGCATGGAGCCGAGGTTATATTCCGGTGAGATCGTCATCGTTGGCGTGAACACGCCACCAGCTCGCAATGGGGATTGTGTCGTCGAGATGCGTGACGGAACCGCCCTCGTAAAGCAGTATCGCGGACAGCGAGACGGCAGGATATTCCTTTGGCAGTACAATCCGGAAAATCAGATAGACCTAGATGCGACCAAGGTTAAGCGTATGCACGCAGTTCTATATCGAAGGTAGGCCTATTCGGAACAAGTCCGAGACATCGAACTGATATCGGCCTGAGGAAACCGCCTCTTGTATTCTCGACCCATCGCCAGCAATGCCGCTTGACAACCGTCAGAATTACTTCCTCGTCCAATCATTTCGACGGTGATTGCTGTGAATTCACAAACGCCATTCGTGACCTGTAGGTCTGAGTAGTGAGATAGTGCGCCGCTTGCATCTGCCTCGGCGGCGGTAACGCACATCCCAACCATTTTGGGCGTAGAGAACGAACGCGTTCCATCCATAAAGATGTGGCCCGTGGTTGGATGAGGCGGTTGCCGGTCAGGCGCGTCGCACGCCGTGAGGCTTGCTACCGCCGCGCCCACGAAAACCCACCGCAACATCTCACCCG
>CAISGR010000044.1 GCA_903884945.1 uncultured bacterium | reverse complement strand
CGCCGGGCGGCCGGAGCAGATCCGCGCCCGGCGTCCATCCTGCCGGTGCGAGGACGTCACCGGCGTGGACGCGCTGCAGGGCAGCGATCATCCGGATCATCTCGTCGACGGACCGGCCGACCGTGGCGGGGTAGCAGGTCATCGCGCGCAGGATGCCGTCCGGATCGACGAAATAGCTCGCGCGAACCGCCGATGCGTCCTGCGCATCGGGCCCGAGCATCCCATAGGCGCGGGCGATCACCATCGACGGATCCTCGATGATCGGGAAATCGATCCGCACGTCGAACCGATCATGGATCGTCCGGATCCAGGCGAGATGCGAGAAGAGGCTGTCGACCGACAGCGCGACAAGCGCGCAGTCGAGCGCGGCGAAGCGATCGGCGGCGCGGGCGATCGCGACGAATTCGCTGGTGCACACCGGCGTGAAATCCGCCGGATGCGAGAAGAGCATCACCCAGCGGCCACGCAGATCGGCGAGCGAGAACGGCCCCTGCGTGCTGCGCGCGGTGAAGCCGGGCACCTCGTCGCCCAGCCGGAGCGGCGCTGCAAAGATGGGGGAGGGCGGTGGCGATGGGTTCTGATCGGTCATTTTCGCTGGCTCGCACGAAGCTGGAATTGACGTTGTACGATTACACACTTATATGATTTCCGTAAACAAGCAAATATCATTTCGGGAGATTCCCATGTCCGGCATCGATACCGCCGATCGCGCGCTGGATGCGGCCGCGAGGATCGTCAGCGACGCCCGACGTGGCGGCATGCCGACCCCGATGGTCAAGACCTTCTTCGACGAAGCAACCTTTACCGCTAGCCATGTCATCCATGACCCATCGACCGGCGCGGCTGCCATCATCGATCCGGTGCTTGACTATGATCCCGCGTCCGGCCGGACAAGCCATCACTCGGCCGAGGCGATCATCGGCCATGTCGGGGAACTGGGCCTGAAGGTTCTGTGGCTCCTGGAGACCCATGCCCATGCGGATCACCTGTCCGCGGCGCCCTATCTGAAGGAGCGGCTGGGGGGCACCATCGCGATCGGCCGCGCCATCACCCGCGTGCAGGAGACGTTCGGCGAGATCTTCAACGCCGGGAAGGCGTTCGCGCGCGACGGTTCGCAGTTCGACCGGCTGTTCGACGATGGCGATCAGTTCGAGCTCGGGGGGATCGCCGCCGCAGTGCTCCATGTGCCGGGACATACGCCGGCCGATCTTGCCTATGTGATCGGCGATGCCGTGTTTCCGGGCGACACGATCTTCATGCCCGATTTCGGGACCGCGCGTGCGGATTTCCCCGGCGGCGATGCGCACCAACTCTATCGGTCGATCCGGCGCCTGCTCTCGCTACCCGGCGAGGCCCGCCTGTACCTGTGCCACGACTATAAGGCGCCGGGCCGCGACCATTATGCCTGGGAGACGACGGTCGCCGCCGAACGCGACCACAATGTCCACGTCCATGACGGGGTGGGGGAGGATGGCTTTGTCGCGATGCGGGCTGCGCGCGACGCGTCGCTCGATATGCCCAGGCTGATCCTGCCGTCGGTGCAGGTCAACATGCGGGGCGGCCGATTCCCGGAACCGGAGGCGAACGGCGTCCGCTATCTCAAGATCCCGATCGACGCGCTGTGACGACGGACGATCGATGCTGACCACCCTTCAATATGTGCTTGGTGCCCTGTCGGGCGGCCTGGTCGGGTTCACGCTCGGCCTGGTGGGCGGCGGCGGGTCGATCCTTGCCGTGCCGCTGATGGTCTATCTCGTCGGCGTCCCCAATCCGCACGTCGCGATCGGCACGAGCGCGCTTGCGGTCGCCGCGAATGCGGGTGCCAATCTGATTCCGCACGCCCGCCGATACATGATCAAGTGGCGGTGCGCCGGCATGTACGCCGCAGCCGGCGTGCTCGGCGCACTGGGCGGCTCGACGATCGGCAAGGCGTTCGACGGCCAGAAGCTCCTCGCGCTGTTCGCGATGCTGATGGTCGTGGTCGGCATACTGATGCTGCGCGGGCGCGGAAATCCGGGCAACGCCGATGTGCAATGCCATCGCCAGAATGCCCCCAGGGTGGTCGGCTATGGCGCTGCGACGGGACTGTTTTCGGGCTTTTTCGGGATCGGCGGAGGCTTCCTGATCGTCCCCGGCCTGATGGCGTCGACAGGCATGCCGATCGCCTATGCGATCGGGTCGTCGCTGGTCGCGGTCGCTGCGTTCGGGCTGACGACCTCGCTCAACTATGCCTGGTCGGGGCTGGTCGACTGGCCGCTCGCCGCCGTGTTCATCGGCGGAGGCGTGTTCGGGGGCCTTGTCGGCGCCTGGGCATCGCGGGCGCTGGCTGCGAGGAAGGGGCTGCTCAACGCGGTGTTCGCTACGCTGATCTTCGTCGTCGCGACCTATATGCTGTGGAAGAGCTGGAGCGCACTCTAGCCGCAAGGACCGGGAGGGAAATCATGACCGCATCGATACCGACGAGCGACGAACTGCAGGCGGAGGACTGGGCCGGAGCGATGGGCGCGAAGTGGCTCGCCAATATCGACCGCTTCGAGAGCATGATCGCGCCGGTCGGGGACGCGTTCCTCGAGCGTGCGGCTTTCCGGCCGGGCGAGCGGGTCATCGACATCGGCTGCGGCGGGGGCGGGACCAGCATCACCATCGGCGCGCAGGTGGCGCCCGACGGATCCGTTCTGGGCCTCGACATTTCCCCGGACCTGATCGCCTACGCCATGGCGCGTGCACGAACCGCCGGTGCCGGGAACGTCACCTTCGTGCAGGCGGATGCGTCGGTCGCGAGGCCGTCCGGCGCACCCTTCGATCGATTGTTCTCGCGCTTCGGCGCGATGTTCTTCGCCGAGCCCGGGCCGGCCTTCGGCAATTTGAAATCGCTGGTACGGCCGGGCGGCCGGATTGACCTCGCGGTCTGGGCGCCGGCGCGCGACAATCTCTGGATCGCGGCGATGATGGGGGTGCTGGGTCGCCACCTGGCGCTGCCGGCTCCCGTGCCGCGTGCGCCCGGGCCCTTCGCGCTCGACGATCCCGACTATATCCGCGCGTTGCTGGGCGAGGCCGGGTTCGTCGATACCGACATCGCCGCCTGGGACGGGATGCAGCCGGTCGGCGGTGCCGGGTCGAGCCCCGAAAGCGCGGTCGCCTTTGTCCTCGAAGCGCTGTCGTTCGGCGACCTGCTGGCCGAGGCCGCGCCGGCGGTTCGATCGGCGGTGTCGGCCGAGCTGATCGATCTTTTCGCGCGGCATGCCGGCCCCGACGGGGTGACGATGCCCGCACGGGCATGGTTCGTCACGGCGCGCGCCTAGTCGCGTCCAGCGAAGAAGCGCCCCGGCCGACGGGAGGCCGCGAACGTCCCGCGCGTGCGATCCAGATCCGAAGATGATGACCGAGGAGCAGAAACGATGCACAAGGACTGGCCCGCGATGGCGGCGGAACTATCGGGCGCGATCAAGGAAGTGCGGCTCGGAAGCCCTGAGGTGACCAAGGCCTTTTCCGCGATGGCCCGGGCGGCGACCGAAGCCGGTGCGCTCGACACCAAGACCAAGGAGCTGATGGCGCTGGCGATCTCGGTCGCGATACGCTGTGACGGCTGCGTCGCCTTTCATGCGCAGGCGGCGGTCAAGCAGGGCGCCTCGCGCGAGGAGGTGATGGAAGCGATGGGCATGGCGCTCTACATGGGCGCTGGACCCAGCCTCATGTATGCGGCGCAGGCCGTCGAGGCTTTCGACCAGTTCCAGGCGCAAGACGGTGGCCCCGCGGAGGGGCCGCATCGCTGATTTCGTCGGCGCGAACTGATGCTTGGGTGAGCACGAACCCGATCCGGTCACGGCTGTAGTACTGCCTCGAAGACTGACGCTCCCGACACGCGCCGATCAGTTGCGCATGTGCGGCATCCAAGCCGCCAACGTTGCGCCATGGCCTGGCCACGGCACGATCCGGGCAGCCAACCCCGCTCGACGAACTCCTTGAGATATCCTGTCGATTGACAAGCCGCCCCCGCTCGCTAAACGCCGCTCCTGTTATTGCGAATCGTTAGCATTTAAACGGGAGATGTCGTGTGACAGCGTTAGCGAAGGGTGCCGAGGCGTGCGTTGGCAAGAGGCGGATCTCGATCCTTCTGCGTGGAATTTCCTTTTCCGTCGCGTTGTCGACCGGCACGCTCTCGGCAACCGCGGTCCGCGCGGAAGAGGGTGAGGACAAGCGGGACATCATCGTTACCGGCGTGCGTCCAAGCGACTACGCGATCGGAAGCCAGGGGGCGTCCACACGCCTCGACCTTTCGCTGCGCGAGACGCCGCAGGCGGTCACGGTCATCACCCGCGCCCAGATCGAGGATTTCAACCTCGACACCATCGATGACGTGTTGCGCCAGGCCACGGGCGTCAATGTCGACAGCGCCGAGACAGACCGCACCTACTACAACGCGCGCGGCTTCGACATCGTCAACTTCCAGTTCGATGGCATCGGCCAGCCGCTCGCCTATGGCCTCCAGACCGGCCAGGTCGACACGGCGCTATTCGACCGCGTCGAAGTGGTACGCGGCGCTACCGGCCTGCTTTCCCAGACCGGCAATCCATCGGCCGCGATCAACTTCGTGCGCAAGCGCCCGACCCGGGACCTTGGCGGCTATGCGAGCCTCAGCTACGGTTCCTACGATCAGGTTCGCGGCGATGTCGATATCAACATGCCGCTGACCGAAGGCGGCGGTATTCGCACCCGCTTCGTCGGTGCCTATGAGGACGGGGACTCCTACCTCGACTATTACCACACCTCCCGCCTGACATTGTACGGCGTCGCCGCCGCCGATCTCGGCCCGGACACGGTCGCGACCGTCGGCTATTCCTGGCAGGAGAGCGATCCGCGCGGCGTGAGCTGGGGGGCACTTCCCTTCCTCAAGGCCGACGGCACGCCCGCCAGTTACGACCGCTCGACCAACTCGGCGCAGCCCTGGACACGCTGGAATACGGTCGACCGCAATCTCTTCGCCGACATCTCGCATGATTTCGGTGGCGGCTGGACCGCCAAGGTGTCGGCGTTGCGCCGCGCGCGCGATCAGGATGCCAAGCTGTTCTACGTCTATTACGGGAACGTGGGCGGTCAGACCGAGCTTGTCTCCTACCCCGGAGCCTATCTCGACAAGCAGCGCGAGGCGACGCTCGACGCCCATGTAACCGGCAAGCTCAAGGTCGCCGGTCGCGAGCACGACGTGGTCCTGGGCGTGACCTATGGCGAATCGCGCCTGATCGAGCAGGAAGCGATCGATGTCGATGCGATCGGCATCGCGTTGCCGGGCAACACCGCCTTCGACGGCAGTTTCCCGTATCCGAACTGGGGTGACTATACCGTTCAGGCCAATTTCAAGACAAAGATCACCAGCGGCTATGGTCTGGTCCGCCTGTCGCTGGCCGACCCTCTCAAGCTGATGCTGGGCGGCAACGTGACGCACGCCGAGCGCGTCGGCACATCCTACAGCACGCCATATTCGTTCAGCAGGACGAAGTTCCTGCCTTTTGCGGGCCTGACGTTCGACCTGACGAGCAACCTCACCGCTTATGGCAGCTATGCCACGATCTTCAGTCCGCAGGTCTATCTGACCGCAGACGGATCGATCATCGATCCGCTCGAAGGCGAGACCTACGAGGCGGGCATCAAGGGTGAATGGAACGGCGGCAAGCTGACCGCGGCAGTCGCGGTGTTCAAGACAAAGCAGAACAACGTCGCCGAATCCATCGGGTTCGACGCCGGGCTGGGCGCTACGATCTACCGGGCCGTGGACGCCAGGTCCAAGGGCGTGGAGGTCGATATCGCCGGCCAGCCGGCGCCGGGCGTGCAGATCTCGGGCGGCTACGCCTATGTCGCCGTCGAGGACGCCAATGGCGACGCCGCGCGCACTTTCGTCCCGCGCCATACGCTGCGCCTGAGTGCGGTCTATTCGCCACCCTCCTTCGACGCCCTGCGGTTCGGCGCCTCGGCCCGTTTCCAGAGCCGGATCCATAACAATTATATCGCGCAGAATGGCTATGCCGTCGTCGATCTCATGGCACGCTATCAGGTCACCAGGAATGTCTCGCTCGCCATCAACGTCGATAATGTGACGAACGTGAAATACTGGTCCAGCCTGCAGTGGGACCAGGCCTATTACGGTGCGCCAAGGACAGTCCGCGGAACGCTTGGCTTCAGCTTCTGACGATGCCCGAAGGGTTGCTGACGATGGGGCTCTTCTTGAGCCTGGCAGGGCCGGTCGCCTTGCGCTTTGGTTGGCAGCGCAGCCGGGCGATGGTGGCGCTCGGCTGGCTGGCGCTGGGGAGCGCCGCGGCGCTGCTCGTGCGGGAAGCCGGCGCATGGGGGCTCGCGTCGGGAAGTACTGCCGCGATGGTTTCGGCCGCGGCGCTGCTGATCCAGGCCGCACTGGCCACTGCGCCGCCGCACCGCCTGGCGAGCGAACGTGCGTCCGGGCCGCTGCCGCCCGAGCCGATCGACTGGGCGGACGTGCGGCGCCGCGCGGGCATATTTCTCGTGGTCGTCGTGCTCGACCTCGCCGCCAGCCTGCTTCTTGCCTGGACTGCCCAGCGCGCGCTGTTCCGTACCGGAACCAATGCCGCGGACGCGACGGCATTTGCGCTGTTTCTTCTCCCCATGCTCTGGCTGACGCTCGTGGCCTGGCAGATGACCCGGCGCCGCCTATGGGCGATGCTCCCGGCCCCCATGACGCTGCTGCTCCTGGGAGGGATCGCATGGCTGTCGGCGTGAGCGCGCGGCCCACCCTCGTCCAGCGGGCATTGTCCGGCCATGCCGCAGTGGGGCTGCTGACGGGCGCGTTGCTCTATCTCATATGCCTTTCGGGGGCGCTTGCTGTCCTGCAGGAGTATCTGCAGCGCTGGGAAGAACCGCGCGCGGTCGAGATGGCCGCGATCACGCCCGCTGCGGCTCAGCGCGGCCTCGAGACGGTCCTCGCGCGCCAGGCCAGGCCTACCACGCATGCTTTCATCCATCTCCCGACCGACGGCCTGCCGCGCGTCGTCGTGACCACTGACCATGGGGCGGCCTATGTCGATGCTGCAGGCGGCTACGATTCACCCGAGGCGCATCGCTGGACCGAGTTTGTCCTGTTCCTGCACTATTACCTGCACCTGCCGCAGTTCTGGGGCTTGCTCGTCACCGGCACGCTGGGCGTCATGCTTTGCGGAGCGGTCGCGACCGGCATTGTCGCGCATCCGCGCATCTTCCGCGACGCGTTTCGCATGCGCCTGCGCGGCAGGCCGCAACTCAGCCGCTCGGACCTGCACAACCGCCTGGGCGTCTGGCTGCTGCCCTTCTTCGCGGCGCTCGGCTTCACGGGAGCGATCCTCGGCCTTGGCGAACTCGTGTTCCAGGCTATCGCCACGGAGCGCCACGGCGGCAAGGTCGAAGCCAGCTACGCTCCGCTCTTTGGCGTTGAGCCCAAAGCCAACCCCGCCCGAGCGCCGATCGCGCGCGCAGACCGGGCATTGGCGTGGATGGCGGCCCATCATCCCGACCGGCGCGTCACCTATGTTACCATCGACGAACCGGGCACCGCCGGGCAGCAGGTCCAGATCCTTGCCGATCACGAGCGCAGGCTGATCTATGGCGAGACCTATCTGTTCGACGGCACGGGCCGGTATCTGGGGCAGGTCGGCCTCTCGAACGGGCATCGGGGGCAGCAGGCGGTCGCCTCGCTCTACAAGCTGCATTTCGGGAGTTTCGGCGGCGTTCCGGTGGAACTCGCCTATCTCGGCTTCGGCCTCGCGCTCTGCGCCGTGATTTCGACGGGCACGACACTCTGGCTGATGAAACGCCGGGCGCGCGGACGGCCTTCGCCGCGGCTCGAGGCGCTCTGGATCATGACGGTCTGGGGCAGTCCGATCGCCCTGGCACTGACCTATTGGCTCAAGGCCGCGCTGGGTGTCGGCGCGCCGCTTGCTGGCGCTTTCTGGCTGCTTTTGGCCACCGGCTTTGCGATTGGCCTTCTCAGGCCGAGCCGGGTTCAAGCAGCGCCGATGCGGGTCGCTTTGGGGCTTGTGCTTCTGGCCCCGGGCCCGTCGCACGTCGCCAGCTATCGCAGCTTG
>CAISGR010000043.1 GCA_903884945.1 uncultured bacterium | reverse complement strand
CCGATGCCAGCGCCGCCGCGCGCTCGCGCAGATCATTCGAATAGGGTCTCGCCATACCTGCCCGCCTCCATCACAGGCACGCAGGTTGAATCAAATCCAAAGGCGCTTGGGAAGCACACGCGATTCAAACAATCCGAAAACAACTCTAGCGCCGCTCCATCGTCATGACGGGCAGTCGGGCCGGCTCCCGGAAGCTACCGCGCTATATTGCGCAGGAGTGTCCACGTCCCGCATCAGGCCGGGCCGTCGGATGACCGAGACAGCGACGTGCGCCATGCGCGCCGCGTCGAGATGGCGCGACAGGCTGTCCGGTCCGTGGCGATAGGGCAGGGCGTTAGGGCGCATCAGCAGGGCGTTCGATCCGCTGTCCTTGTCGTCCGGCGCGATCACCAGATTGTCGCCGGCGAAGGCGGCGATCATCGCCCGCAGGTCCTCCGGTGCAAGTTCGGGAAGGTCGGCGAACAGCGACAGCACGGCCGTGGCGCCGTGCCCGGCGGCGAAGGCCGCGGCCGCCGTCAGCGCCTCGTTCAGTCCACCGCCTTCCGGCTCGCGCAGGCCATGTGCGCCGGCACTGTGCGCCACTGCCAGCGCGGCTTCGTCGTGCGAGACGATCACGATATGGTCGGTCGGCAGCACGGCGCCCGCCACGCCGAGGACATGATCGAGAAAGGCGCGGTTGGTGAGCGTGCGGGCGTCGCCGACCAGGCCGAGGCGCGATTTGCCGACGTCGAATGGCTTTACCGGGATCGCCGCCCAGATCGACGTCTCGGGCGTGTCCATCGTCAGCGTCCGGTGAACCTCGGCGGGCGACGCTCGCCGAAGGCGGCCACCGCTTCCGCATGGTCGGCGGTCTGGTGCGCCAGCGCCTGCATCGCAGCGGACATGTCGAGGATCGCGCTCAGGCTCGATTCCTGCGCCTGACGGAGCAGCCGCTTGGCCATGCGCACCGCATGCGGCGGGTTGTCGGCGATCTGGCGGGCAATCATGCGTGCCGTCTCCATCAGGCCATCGGCCGGTACGACCCGGGACACGAGCCCGCAGGCGAGCGCCTCCGCAGCATCGAGGGTTGCGCCGGTCAGCGTCATCTCCGTGGCCTTGGACAGGCCCACGATGCGCTGCAACAGCCAGGCGCCGCCGTCGCCGGGCACGATGCCGAGCTTGACGAAGCTCTCGGCGAATTTCGCATTTTCCGAGGCGATACGGATATCGCACATGCAGGCGAGATCGCATCCGGCCCCGATCGCCGGCCCGTTGACTGCGGCCACCACGGGCACTTCGAGCGCCTGGAACAGCATCGGCAGGCGCTGGATGCCGGTGCGGTAATTGCGCCGGGTCTGCGCGGGCAGGGCATCGCGCAGGCCGCCGCCCGGCGCCATCTTCTTGACGTCGCCGCCCGAGGAGAAGGCGCTGCCTGCCCCGGTCAGGATCACCGCGCGGATGCTGATATCCGCGTCCGCGGCCTGTAACGCGCTGACCAGCGCCTCGATCATGTCGGTCTCGGAAATCGGGTTGCGCTTGTCCGGCCGATTGAGCGTCAGCGTCAGTATGCCGTCGTCATATGCCGCCAGAACGGGGCGCGCGTCATCGCCCCCGGCACCCGAGCTCATTGCGAACCCTGCGCCGACGCCAGCAGCATCTTCGCCGGTATCGAGGAATCGGCCAGCCGGTCGATGTCCACCGGCTGCGCGGTCATGATCAGCTTCTTGCCCGCCACGAATTCTCCTGCCGCGTTGACCGCCTCCACCGCCACGACCTGATCGCCGCTCAGGTGGAAGATGGCGAAGCTGTTCTCCTTGCCGGGCGTGTGCCGCACGATCTGGCGATCCGCGTCGAACGGCACGCCCGCGATCTGCAGCTTGAGGTCGTACTGGTCGGACCAGAACCAGGGCAGGTCGGGAGCAGGCAGGGGAAGACCCATGATGTCGGCTGCCACGGCCTTGGCCTGATCCACCGCGTTCGGCACGCTCTCCAGTCGGAACATCCGGTTGCCGTAGTGCGGCATCGGCCGGCGGGTCATGTCACCTATCGCATAGATATCCGGAATCGAGGTTCGGCCTGCCAGATCCACGATCACGCCATTGTCGCAGCGCAGCCCGGCGTCGATCGCCAGGCTGTCGCAGGGCGACCCGCCGATGCCGACCAGCACCGCGTCACAGGGAATGGTTTCGCCGTCGGCCAGCTCGACGGCGGAAACCGCGCCATTCTCGCCGTGCAGCGCGGCGACCGACGCGCCGGTCCGGAACGTCACCCCGTGGTCGGCATGATAGCGGTGGAAGAAGCCCGAGAGTTCCTCGCATGCCACGCGCGCGAGGATGCGCGGTTCGCGCTCCAGGATCGTGACCTCGCATCCCAGTGCGCGCGCGGAGGCAGCGACTTCAAGGCCGACATAGCCGGCACCGACGATTACCAGCCGCCGGCCCGCCCCGATATGGGCGCGCAACGCATCGGCATCCTTCAGATCGCGCAGCGTCTGCACGCCGGAAAGATCGGCGCCGGGGCAGTCAAGCCGCCGCGCGATCGAACCGGTAGCGAGTATCAGCACCTCCCAGGCGATCGCGCGTCCGTCGGCGAGTGTCGCGACCTTCGCCTCGGCGTCGATCCGCGCGACCCGCTCGCCCAGCATCACGTCGATCGCGTTGGTTTCGTAGAACGCCGGCGCACGCAGATAGAGCGATTCCCTCGTGGCCTCACCCTTCAGATAGGCCTTGGAGAGCGGCGGGCGATGATAGGGGAGCACCGTCTCTTCCGAGATCAGGCGGATTTTCCCCGTGTGCCCGGCCTGTCGCAACGCGGCGGCGACGTTCATGCCGCCATGTCCGCCACCGATGATGAGGATATGTGATGCCGCTCCCGTCAAGCCTTCTCTCCCTGCCCGTCGGCGCGGCCTTACCGATTGCCGTGCGCGCGCGCATCCTAATTGTGCGGCAGGTCGATGGAACGCGTCGCCGTTGAGACTGCCGATTGCGCGTCCGGGCGATCGGCGACTCTCGCCGTCGCAAAGGCAGTTCTAGGCGAAGGTCCCGGCATAGGCTTTGCGCAGCTCCGCCTTCTGGATCTTGCCCATGGCGTTGCGCGGAAGTTCGTCGACCACGAATACCTGCTTCGGGCGCTTGAAGGCGGCAAGCGTGCCGGCCAATGCGGCCTTTATCGCTTCCGCCTCCACCGCGCCCGGGGCCTTGGCCGCCACCACGGCGACCACCCCTTCGCCGAGATCGGGGTGCGGTACTCCGATCACTGCGCATTCCG
The DNA here is from genome assembly GCA_903884945.1 of uncultured bacterium. Classification (GTDB taxonomy): domain Bacteria; phylum Pseudomonadota; class Alphaproteobacteria; order Sphingomonadales; family Sphingomonadaceae; genus Sphingomonas. The sequence continues at coordinate 10,567 of CAISGR010000043.1, read as the reverse complement.
CGACGCCCGGCAGCTCGTCGATCAGCGCCTCCACCTCGGCCGGATAGACGTTGAGTCCGCCCGAGATGATCAGGTCCTTGGCGCGGCCGGAGATGAAGAGATAGCCGCGCGCGTCGAAACTGCCGACATCGCCGGTGATGAAGAAGCCGTCTGCACGCTTCTCCTCAGCGGTCTTTTCCGGCATCCGCCAGTAACCGGCGAACACATTGGGTCCGCGCACCTCGATCATGCCGATACCGCCCTGCGGAAGTGGCGTGGCCGTCTCCGGATCGGTGATTCTGATCTCGACCCCGGGGAGCGGGAGGCCGACGCTCCCCGGCACGCGGTCCGCGTCATAGGGGTTGGAGCTGTTCATGTTGGTCTCGGTCATGCCGTAGCGTTCGAGGATGGCATGGCCGGTGCGCGCGCTGAATTCCCGGTGGACCTCGGCCAACAGGGGGGCCGATCCCGACACGAACAACCGCATGTTGCCGACCAGTTCCCGCGTGAAATCGGATCGCGACAACAGTCGCGAATAGAAGGTCGGCACGCCCATCAGAACGGTTGACCGTGGCAGCAGCCGGATCATCGTCGCGAGATCGAAGGCGGGCAGGAAGATCATCCGGGCGCCCGTGAGCAGGATGATGTTGGTCGCGACGAACAGGCCATGGGTGTGGAAGGTCGGCAAGGCGTGCAGCAGCACGTCGTCGCGCGTGAACCGCCACAGGTCGGCGAGAGTCTCGGCATTGGAGCCGAGATTGTCGTGGGTCAGCATCGCTCCCTTCGAGCGGCCGGTCGTGCCGGAGGTGTAGAGGATCGCGGCCAGTTCGTCGCCCGCCACGTCGAGGGTCGCGAAGGTCTCGGGCATCGCCGCAGCCGCGGCGAGCAGGCTGCCGTCGCCAGCGGTGCCCAGCGTCAGCACCTGCGGAATGCCGGCGTCGTGGCAGAGCGCGCCCAGCACCGCTTCGTTGCCCGGGGAGCAGACGAATAGCGCCGGTTCGGCATCGCGCAGGAAATAGCCGAGTTCGCGTGGCGTATAGGCCGGGTTGAGCGGCAAATGGATCGCGCCGATCCGCAACGTCGCGAGATAGACCAGCAGTCCTTCGGCCGATTTCTCGACCTGCATTGCCACCCGGTCGCCCCGCCCGATCCCGAGCGACGCCAGCAGGTTGGCGATACGCCCCGTTGCGGCGTGGAGTTCGGCATAGCTGATCGTGCCGCCATCCGGTCGGACGATGAACGGCGCGTCCAGACGCGGCGTGAAGCACTCGAGGAAGCGTTCGTAGAGGTTGGCCACAGGAAACTCCGGTCAGGTCTCCCCGTCGCCGCTGGCGCGCGGAGAGCAGGGGCGAGCAGCCCGCTTATCGCGCCGGAGGCGGCCCGTCACGCTTCGGTGCGGCCGTCATCGCGGTCGCGCTTCCGCTCTGCGGCGGGATGCGATCGAGGAACTGCCTCTCGGTCGTCGGATTTGCGTTGCTGGCATTTCCCGTGCTGCCGACGCTCGATTCCCTGTTGGCTTCCCCGACCGCATCGCCCGCTTCGGCGATGGCAGGCGGCAGGTCGTGTTGGTATTGGCCAGCGTTGTTCGGTCGCTCGACCCGGCCATGGCTCGCCGCTACGACCGTCGAGCGGGTCGGGTGAGATGTGGCGCCGCCCCGTCACCTTCTCGCGGTTCGCGCGTTGCAGGGCGATGCAGATTCTCTGGTTTATCACCAATATCGCCTCCGGCACCGCGACTGCAGCGAAAGCGAGCGCAATCGAGGCAGTGTTCAAGGAGCACGGGTTGCGCCTCGCAGGCCGCACTGCCTTTCCCGACGATGCCCTTCCCGAAGCGTCGGCGCTGGACGCGGCAGGGGTGGATACGGTCGTTCTGTTTGCAGGGGATGGCACGATCAATGCCGCTGCCTGCGCGCTGGCTGCGTGGCGGGGCGCGATCCTGATCCTGCCCGGCGGCACGATGAACCTGCTGGCGAAACTGCTGCACGGCGATGTGGATCCGGCCGCAATCGTCCATGCCGCAAAGGAACGTGGCCGTCCGGTCGCGCTGCCTTCGGTCGAGGCGGGCCCTCACCGTGCCTTTGTCGGCCTCATTCTCGGGCCGGCAGCGAGCTGGGTGCATGCGCGGGAGAAGGTGCGCGCGGGCCGACTGAAGGGATTGCGCGGCGCGATCGTCACGGCGTGGCGGCGCACTTTCTCGCGCGGCATTCGCCTCGAAGGCCTGGCCGGCCTGCGAGGGCGTGCCCAGGCAGTGTTTGTAAGGCCCGAGGAAGATCATCTCGATGTCCGTGCCGTCGATGCACGCGACTGGCGGTCGATCGCAGCGCTGGGTTGGGAATGGCTGACCGGTGACTGGGTGGCGGCGGCGCCCGTGACTCAGGTCCGCGCCACGCGCTTCCGGATCGCGGGCTCGAAGCGCGCCCTGGCCTTGTTCGACGGTGAACCGGTGCTGCTCGATTCAACGGTGACGATCAGAGGCGCAATGGGGCGCAAGATGTTCATCGCGACGCAGGAGGGCGCATGATCCGCCTTTTCCATGTCAGTGACATTCATTTCGGCCGGGAGGACAAGGCGGCGGTCGCCTGGTTCGACGGCCTGGTGCGCGGCGAACGGCCGGACGCAGTGATCATGACCGGCGACCTGACCATGCGCGCCCGGAGCCGTGAATTCGCGGCGGGCCTTGCATGGCTCGAGGGGCTTGGCGTGCCGGTAACGGTGGAGGTGGGCAACCACGATCTGCCCTATTTCAATATCTTCGCCCGCTTCTTCCAGCCTTATGGCCGCATCCGGGCAATCGAGCGCCTGATCGAAAAGCCGCTGGATCTCCCGGGCGTCGCGATCGTACCGATGGTGACGACCGCGCGGTTCCAGTGGCGGCTCAACTGGGCGAAGGGCCATGTCAGCATGCGGTCGCTCCAGCGGGCGCTGATGCTGGTCGAGGCGGCGCCCAAGGACGCCCTTGTCTTCGTTGCGTGCCACCATCCGCTGATCGAGGCACGTACCAGAGCAACCGCGTCGACCCGGAACGGCGCCGAAGCCTTTGCCGCCCTCGCCGCCGCGGGTGCACATGCCGTGCTGACCGGCCATGTCCATGATCCCTTCGACGTCACCCATGAGGTCGAGGATCAGAAGATCCGCATGATCGGGGCAGGAACGCTCTCCGAGCGGACGCGCGACACGCCGCCCTCGTTCAACGAAATCCGCATCGAGGACGGGCGTTTCGATGTGGTGCTGCGCTCGCTCGGGCCGGAGCCCGACACCGTGCTGCCGCGGGAAGGAGTGGCGTAGGGAACTGCGGTATCGGCGCCGTGCCGCCCTGGCCGCGCGACATCACGATGACGGCAATGCGCTGGCACCTCGGGTTGACTCTTCCTAGATAATCGGTAATTTCTGCTTTAACAGAAATTACCGGAATTTGAGGAGGTGGCGCCAATGAACGCAGCACGTCCGATCGATGCCGCGCGGCACGCGCCCCGCGCTGGCGTCACCGTCGTCGATCCGCGCTTTCGCCAGTTGCTGGGCGAAGCGGGCTGGGCATGCCTGCCGCCCGCAGTCCGGGCTCGGTTCGGGCGCAAGGCGCTGGCGACCCAGACGATCAGCTATGTCGGCGAAATCGTGGAATGCCGGATGAGCCGGCCAGGCTGGCTCTTTGCGCAGGCCTGCCGCCTTGTCGGCGCGCCGCTGCCGCTGGGTACCGACACGGGCGTCGCCGCGGCGGTATGCGTGACCGAAGATGCCGGTGGGGGCGGCCAGTTCTGGACTCGCCAATATGGCCGCCATGCCGGCTTCCCGCAGGTCATCCACAGTTCCAAGCGCTTCGCCGGCCCGACCGGACTGGAGGAATATATCGGCCTGGGCTTCGGCATCGCGCTTCGGCTGCGCGTCGAATCCGAAGCATTGTACTTCGACAGCGATCATTATTTCTGGCGCTTCGGCCCGGTCCGGCTGCGCCTGCCGCGCTGGCTCGCACCGGGCGATCTCAGCATCGGGCATGTGGATTGCGATCGTGGCTGGTTCGCCTTCACCCTCGCGCTCGACCATCCGTGGTTCGGCGCACTCATCCATCAATGCGGTCTGTTTACCGAATATCGCCCGGGAGACGCATCATGAACGATCCGGTTTTCGTCGCGCTGCTCCTCGTCCAGATCGCGATGGGGGGCTTCGATACGCTCTATCACCACGAACTGACCCAGCGTCTCGCCTGGCGGCCCGGCCAGGCGACCGAATTGCGTCTCCACGCCGCCCGCAACCTGATCTATGCGCTCGTTTTCCTCGCGCTCGGCTGCACCGAGCCGCATGGGGTCGCCGCGATGCTGCTGATCGCCGCGCTCGCGATCGAAATGGGCATCACTCTCCGGGATTTCGTCGAGGAGGACCGGATCCGCGCGCTGCCCGCGAGCGAACGCGTGGTCCACACGCTGCTGACGCTCAACTATGGTGCGCTGTTGATGCTGTTGATGCCGGTGTTGATCAAGCACGCGATATTGCCGACGGCGGTCGCGATCGAGTGGCACGGGGTGGTTTCGATCCTGCTGGTGATCGCGGCGGCTGGTGTCGTCGCGTCGGGCGTCCGCGACCTGTATGCGGCGGTGCGCAACGAGCGGCTGGGCGGGAGCCCCGCTGCGGAGTTGGCCAGTGCGCTGCCGCCCGGACAGGCCGTTCTGGTGACGGGCGGTACCGGCTTTATCGGGAGCCGCCTCGTCGCGGCGCTGGTCTGTGCCGGGCATGATGTCACCGTGCTTACGCGCGATCCGCGCCGCGCCGCCCGCCTCGCGGCACCGGTGCGCATCGTGACCGACCTTGCCACGCTTCGCGACGATTTTCGTTGCGATATCGCGATCAATCTTGCGGGCGAGCCGATTGCGGGAGGTCGGTGGACGATCATGCGTCGGCGCCGGATCGTCGACTCGCGGTTGCGCGTCACCGCGGCGCTCGGCGCCCTGTTCGCCCGGCTCGAACGTCGGCCGGCCGTCTTCATCAGTGGATCGGCGATCGGCTATTATGGCGTCGAGCAAGACGGCGTGATCGATGAAGCCGGTGGGCGGGGCAGGGGCTTCGCCGCGGAGGTCTGCGCCGCCTGGGAAGGTGCTGCGCTGCGGGCGACGTATCCGGAAACCCGGCTGGTGCTGTTGCGCACCGGCCTCGTACTCGGCTTCGAAGGGGGGATGCTCGCTGGATTGCTGCCGATCTTCGAGCTCGGTCTGGGCGGCCCGATCGGGGCGGGCGGGCAAATGCTGAGCTGGATCCACCGCGATGACCTGGCGCGGTTGATCTGCATGGCGGCCGTTGATCCGGAAATCACGGGCGCGCTCAACGCGACAGCGCCCAATCCGGTCAGCAGCCGCGGTTTCGCGCGCGCGGTCGGCCGTGCATTGCGTCGCCCCGCGATCTTGTCCCTTCCGGCAGCGCCGCTGCGCATGGCGCTGGGCGACCTCGCTGACGAGTTGATGCTGGGCGGGCAGAAGGTGCTGCCGGTCAAGGCGATCTTCCACGGCTTCCGCTTTCGATATCCTCGGATCGAGGGCGCGCTCGGGGAAATCGTCGCGCAGCCGGCGCCGCCACCGGTAACGATGTCCCGGCCCTTTCGCCAGGCGCGGTTGCTGCACTGAAACATGGATGGTCGCGAGATCGACGCAAAATCCGGCTGAGACAAGGGACGGTGTGGCGCCTGGCGGCCTAGCGCAGCCAGCGCTGCATGTGCGGGTAGGGGGCAGCACCGCGTTCGATGGCGGTACGATCTTCGAATGCCATCCCGTACCATTGCAGCATCGGGACGGCGAGGTACCTGCCCGCCGCGAAATTCTCCAGCAGCGAGTCGCTGCCGCCGCGATAGCCGGCCTGGTGGAAGACGATCGCCGGGTCGATTCCGATCGCCAGCGCCGCCGCATAGGACCAGGCGATGGCCGACATCTCCTCGGCCGGGTTCGACGATATCTCACTCAGGCTCGTACGCACTGCCGGATCGGTGACGGCGATATGCCCTGCCTCGTGGAGGAGATCGCCGGGCCATTCCAGTCGCTCCGGGTCGTAGATCAGCTTGCCGTGCCGCACGGTCATCGCGGGCAGCAAACTGCCTTCACCGGGAGCGCCGGCTTCGACGGGAATTCCGACCTCTTCCAGAAACGCCAGGATGCGGTCGGTGATGGTTTCGGTCGTCGCGGTCGTGGCTGTCATCGGCTCCCCCCGGGAGAAAGTCCTAGCCGAGGGCAAGCCAACGAAAAAGGGCGACCCGTTGCCGGACCGCCCTTCTTTCGCAAAATCGGTTGCGATTTAGCGCTTCGAGAACTGGAAGCTCCGGCGCGCCTTGGCGCGGCCATACTTCTTGCGCTCGACCGTGCGGCTGTCGCGGGTCAGGAACCCGGCGGCCTTGACGGGCGCGCGCAGGATCGGCTCGAACTTGGTCAGCGCCTGGCTGATGCCATGCTTGACCGCACCGGCCTGGCCCGAAAGCCCGCCGCCCTTGACGGTGCAGACCACGTCGTACTGGCCATCGCGTTCGGCGACGCCGAACGGCTGGTTGATCACGAGGCGCAGCGTCGGACGGGCGAAATACACCGCCTGGTCACGGCCGTTGATGGTGATCTTGCCGGTGCCCGGCTTGATCCAGACGCGTGCGACGGCGTCCTTGCGGCGGCCGGTCGCATAGGCGCGGCCCTGCTTGTCGAGGATCTGCTCGCGCAGCGGCATCGGCTCACGCACGACGACCGGAGCTGCTGGGGCATATTCGTCACCGGCGAGAACCGTCGGAGCCGCCGCAGCAGGCGCCGGCTGGTTGGTCAGGCTGGCGAGATCGGAAAGGGACTGACGATTGTCGGACATCAATTGCCCACCTTGTTCTTGCGGTTCATCGAACCGATGTCGAGGACTTCGGGGTTCTGCGCTTCGTGCGGATGCTCGCTGCCCGAGAAGACGCGCAGGTTGCGCAGCTGCTGGCGACCCAGCGGACCGCGCGGGATCATGCGCTCAACCGCCTTTTCGATGATCCGCTCGGGGAAACGACCCTCGAGGATCTTGCCGGCCGCGACGCCCTTGATGCCGCCGGCATAGCCGGTGTGGCGGTAATAAATCTTGTCCTTGAGCTTGTTGCCCGTGAACCGGATCTTGTCCGCGTTGATGACGATGACGTTGTCACCGCAATCGACATGGGGGGTGAAGCTCGGCTTGTGCTTGCCGCGCAGGATATTGGCGATGATCGACGCAGCGCGTCCAACCACCAGGCCGTCGGCATCGATAATATGCCATTTCTTCTCCACCTCGTGCGGCTTGACCGACTTGGTGGTCTTCATCAGCGCCTTCATGGGGCCAGACCTCTTTGGTTTAAACGACATGCGCCGCCCCTGCCGGGACGGCGCTGATGGCGGGCTAATGTTCGGTGGAGCAGAAAAAGTCAAGCGAAAGGGCGGCTTTCCTGACGGGTATCAGGATACCCTAGCCGTTTCGGCATAGACCCATTCCGCCACCGACGGATCCACGTCCGCCTCCCACATTTCGACGACGGGCTGGTCGTAGGTGTGGCGGGCCTCGATCGCTGACCTCAGCTCGTCGGCGCGATCGGGTGTCGTCTTGAACAAGATTGCGATCTCGTCGGCGGTTTCGACCATGCCCTTCCACCGATAGACGGAGCGGATCGGAGACAGGGACGCGCAGGCAGCGAGGCGGCCCTCGATCAATCCGTTCGCGACGCGATCGGCGCTCTCGGCGTCGCCGATCGTCGTCCTGACGAGCAGGATGGTACTCACAGGCGGGCGCGGCCGATCGAATGGGCCGCGAACGTGGCGGCGATCAGCGTCAACGCCGCATTGGCCTGATGTGCGACGGCGATGCCGATCTCCACGCCGCTGAGCAAGGTGGCGATGCCGAGCAATATCTGCAGCGCCACCAATCCGATCAGCACCCGGCCGGCAATGATCGCACCCGATTTGACGGCGTGGAGCCCCAGCATGACGAGCGCCGTGGCGGCAATGAACGCAAACCAGCGATGGATGAACTGCACGACGACGGGGTTGTCGACCACATTGCGCCAGGCCGGATCGACCATCGGCACGCCCGAGGGGAAAATCGCATCACCCATCAACGGCCAGCTTGAGAATGCATAGCCTGCGTTCAGGCCCGCAGTGAAGGCGCCGAACATGATCTGGCTGAACAACAGCGCGAGCGCCACCACCGCGAGCGGCCGCAGCGATGCAGGGGGTGCGAGGCGACTCTGGGCGAGCGCGCGCAGGTCCAGTGCGGTCCACACCATGCCCGAAAGCAGCACCAGCGCAGTGATCAGATGCACCGCGAGTCGCACATGGCTGACATCGGTCCGCACCGACAGGCCGGACGACACCATCCACCAACCGATCGCACCTTGCAGCCCGCCGAGCGCGAGCAGGGCGATCAGGCGCCAGGCATAGCCGGGCGGGATCCGCCGCCGTACGGCGAACCAGATCAGCGGCGCGGCGAAGGCGAGGCCGATCAGCCGGCCGAGCAGGCGATGGGTATATTCCCAGAAGAAGATCGACTTGAACCCTGCGAGCGTCATGCCGTGGTTGATCTGGGTATATTCCGGGATGCGCTTGTAATGGGCGAACTCCGCTTGCCAGGCGGCATCCGACAGCGGTGGGATCACGCCGCTGATCGGCTTCCATTCAGTGATGGACAGTCCCGACTCGGTAAGCCGGGTGATCCCGCCGACCACCACCATCAGCACGATCAGGCCGGCGACCGAAAACAGCCATGCGGCAAGCGCGCGGGGCCGTGACGGATGGGCGAGCGAGGAAGCCTGGAGCATGGGATCTCCCTAGCGCCACGCGCGCGGCGCGTCGATTCGGGAATATGGCCGGGCCGGCTGCAAAATCTTCCGATGATATATTGTAACTCCCACGGGCCTGTGCCACATGGGCCGCGCAATGACGGCTCATACTCATGAACACTCGCCCGCTTTCGCGTGGATCGAGGAGCGATTCGATCGATTCGCCATTGGGCTGTCGGGGCTGTGCGTGGTCCACTGCATCGCCAGTTCGGTGTTCCTCGCGCTTGCCGCGTCGGCCGGCGGCTTGCTGCTCAACCCCGCATTTCACGAGATCGGCCTGACGATCGCGATCGGCTTCGGGGTTCTCGGTCTCGGTCGCGGGATCTTCGCGCATGGCTATATGATGCCGGCGGTGGTCGGCTCGCTCGGGCTCGGCATCATGGCGGGTGCCATCTCGCTGCCTCATGACGGCGGCACGGAGACGATCTGGACGTTGATGGGGGTGGCGATCCTCGCGCTGGGCCACGATCTGAATCGTCGCGCCACCTACTGAGTCGGCTCCTTGCCCGGGGGTCCCGGAGCGCCTAAATCAGTCTCATGGGCGCACATCATCATAACGAGCCACGGGGCGCCGATCTTTCGAAGGCGGCGCGCGAGACGCTGGAAAAATCGGGCGAGCAGTGGACCAACATGCGCGCGCAGATTTTCGAAGCGCTGGCGGGCTTCGACAAGCCGGCTTCCGCCTATGACATCGCCGAAGCGGTTTCGAAGTCCGAGGGAAGGCGGGTCGCCGCGAACAGCGTCTATCGCATCCTCGATCTGTTCGTTGGCGCGAACCTCGCCCGGCGCGTGGAGAGCTCGAACGCCTATATCGCGAACGCGCATCCGGACTGCTTGCACGACTGTATCTTTCTCGTTTGCGACTCATGCGGACAGACCGTGCATCTCGACGATGACCGCATCACCAAGGGCGTCCGCTCTGCCGCAGAGGCGACGGGGTTCTCGCCGGTGCGTCCGGTGATCGAAGTCCGCGGGACCTGCGCCGAGTGCGACGAGAAAGCCTAGCCCAGGGCCTTCCCCATTCGGACAAGCGGTATGGCCGTCCCGTTGGCGGGCGCTGCCGCCACCCGCTCGATCTCGCGATAGCCGCAGGCACGGTAGAGCGGTTCGCCGGCCAGTGTTGCCATCATCTCCGCGCGCTGGAAGCCCGCTGAGCGTGCTGCGCCTTCGCACAGCGAGAGGATCAGCTTGCCGACGCCCGCGCGTGCGAAATCGGGATCGGTGAACATCGCCCTGATCCGGGCGGCGTCGCGAATCGGATCCAGCGGCCTGGGGTCGCGCAGGGCCTGGCTGTGGTCGCCACCATAAAGGGTCGCCCGGGCGCTCCAGCCGCCGCAACCGGCCAGCCGGTCTCCGGACTCGACAAGGAAATAGGTGCCGTCCTCGATCAACTGCGTATCGAGCCCCATCACTGCCCGACTCGCGGCGATCTCGGCCGTGCTGAGAAAATCGCGCTGAAGCTGGCCGATCGACCGGTCCATCAGCAGGCGAATCGCGGGGATGTCGGCAGCGGCAGCAAGGCGATGCGTGAAGGGAGGCATTGGCAATATTGTCACGTTCTCATGTGCTCTTCGTCAAGAAGCGATGGTCGCCCGCGCAGCAATCGACACCCAACCCTGCCTCCGCTAAGCAGGCGCGATGGCTAATGTTCCTCAAACGCCGTTGTTGGACACGGTACGTACGCCCGCGGATCTCCGGGCTTTATCCTCGGCGCAGCTTCGCCAGTTGGCGGACGAGTTGCGGGCGGAGACGATCGCGGCGGTAGGGGTGACGGGCGGTCACCTTGGTTCGGGTCTT
>CAISGR010000042.1 GCA_903884945.1 uncultured bacterium | reverse complement strand
ACGCCCGGGCGCGCTACCCATTCCGGGCGCTGGCTATCGGCGCCGGAAACGCTAAAGCCGCCCGATGGATCGGCACTACGGACTGGACTGGCTCCGCGTCGGAGCGTTCGCGCTCCTCATCTTCTACCATGTCGGCATGGTCTTCGTGCCGTGGGACTATCATGTGAAGACCGCGACCCCCTCACAGTGGATCGCGATCCCGATGCTGGCGACCAACAGCTGGCGGCTGATGCTGCTGTTCGTCGTCTCCGGCTATGCCAGCCGCGCGCTGTTCGCAAAGGGCGGCGGAACCCGGGGTTTCGTCACGTCGCGCAGCAAGCGCCTGCTCATTCCCCTGCTGTTCGGCGTGATCGTCATCGTGCCGGTCCAGCCCTGGATCGAGCTGGTCACCAAATATGGCTATCCGCACGGCTTCGGCTGGTTCCTGCTGCACGACTATTTCAGCTTCCGGAGCCTGAACGGGATCGTCCTGCCCAACTGGCAGCACCTCTGGTTCGTCGCCTATCTCTGGACCTACACCATGGTTCTCGCGCTTGGCCTCTGGCTCGCGCGCGGGCGGAGCATGCAATGGCTGTTCGACCGGGTATTCGGCACGGCCGCCGTGCTGCTGGTGCCGATCGCCTGGCTGCTGTTCGTCGACATGTTCCTGCTCCAGGGCGCGCGCGAGACCCATGATCTGGTGCGCGATGCCGTCGCCCATCTCCATTATTTTCCCGGCTTTCTGTTCGGCTTCGCCCTCGCACGCTCCGAACCGGCGATGGCCGCGATCGGCCGGTGGTGGAAACCGGCAGCGGCGGCGGCCGTGCTCGGCTATCTCGTCGTCGCCGTCATCGAATGGCACTGGCCCGGCAGCTCGATGCCGCAGCCGTTCGGCTTCATCTTCGCCTGCGCGCATGTGATCCAGGGCTGGTGCACGATCGTGGCGCTGATCGGCATCGCCGAGCGTTACTGGAATCACGATCATCCCTGGCGCAAGACGCTGACCGAGGCCGTCTTCCCCTTCTATATCATCCACCAGACGGTGATCGTCGGCTTCGAATGGCTGCTGCTGCCCTTTCACGCGTCGCCCGCGCTCGAATTCGCGATTCTGGTGGCGGCGACGGTCGCTGCCTGCTGGGCCTTCTACCTGCTCGGGCGCGAGGTCGGCTGGCTTCGCCCGCTCATCGGCCTGCGCGGCCTCACCCCTCCCCGCACGCGGCCCGGCAAGGCACCGCTTGCGGCATCAAAGGCCTGATCCATGATGAAACCCGGCTGGACTCTGGTCATCCACGGCGGTGCCGGCATGATGACCCGCGACACCATCTCCGCCGCGCAGGACACCGGCGCCCGCGCCGGGCTCACCGCCGCCCTTGACGCCGGGTCGGCGGTGCTGGCGAATGGCGGTGCGGCGCTCGACGCGGTCGAGGCGGCGGTTCGCGTGCTCGAGGACGATCCCCATTTCAACGCGGGCCGCGGCGCCGCCCTGACCTATGAAGGCGTTGCCGAGCTCGACGCCGCCATCATGGAAGGCAGCGCCCGCACGGCAGGCGCCGTCGCCGGCGTCACCGCGACGCGCCACCCCGTCACCCTCGCCCGCGCGGTGATGGAGCAGAGCAGCCATGTCCTGCTCGGCGGCGAGGGGGCCGATCTGTTCTCGCGCGAACACGGGCTCGAACAGGCGGATCAGGCGTGGTTCGTACTTCCCGAACGTCGCCGCCAGCTGGACGAACTCAAGGCGCGCGGCGCGCAATCGTTCGATGTCGACATGAAATATGGCACGGTCGGCGCGGTCGCCCGCGACGAGCGCGGTCATGTCGCCGCGGCGACCTCGACCGGCGGCGTCACCGGCAAGCGCTGGGGCCGGATCGGCGATTCGCCGCTGATCGGCGCCGGCACCTATGCCGACGACCGCGCCGGCGCGGTCTCGGCGACGGGGTCGGGCGAGTATTTCATCCGCGCCGGGGTCGCGCACGAGATCTGCGCCCGCGCGCGCCTCGCGGGTGAGTCGTTGCGCGTTGCGGCGGAACGCGTGATGGACGATGTGCGGATGCTCGGCGGCCGCGGCGGCGTGATCGTCGCGGGGCCGGACGGCACGGCGTTGTGGAGCTTCAACACCGCCGGCATGTATCGCGGCAGCGCCACCGCGGACGGAGAGCGCCGGATCGCGATTTATGGCGACGAATGACTCCCGCTCGCGCCGGGCCGGGCGTAGGAGCGGTGGCATGACCCGTCTCCTCCCCGCCGCCATCGCCCTGACGCTCGCCGCCACGGCCTCCCCCGCCGCCGCCTATTGGGAATATGGCCATCAGACAGTGGCGCTCATCGCGCGCGCCAACGTCAGGCCGGCGACCCGCGCAGCGATCGACCGCATCCTCCGCCAGTCGACGCTGCTCGATACGCCGACCTGCCCGGCGCGGACGATCGCCGAGGCGAGCGTCTGGGCGGACTGCGTCAAGACCATCAGGAATCCGGACGGCAAGCGGCCATTCGACTTCGCCTATAGCTGGCACTTCCAGGATGTGGACGTGTGCAAGCCGTTCGATCTTGCCGGGCCCTGCAAGGACGGCAACTGCGTCTCGGCGCAGATCGAGCGCGACGTGAAGCTGCTGCGCGACAAGGCGACCCCGGCGAAGGAGCGGGTGCAGGCGCTCGTCTTCCTGATCCACTTCGTCGGCGACCTGCACCAGCCGCTCCATGCCGGCGAGAAGGGCGACAAGGGCGGCAACGACGTGAAGGCAGTCTATGGCATCCTCTCGACGCCGCGCCTCAACCTCCATTCGATCTGGGACGGCTATCTCGCCGAACGGGCGATCACCAGCGGCCCGTCGCTGGTGCGGCGCTACCCGGCGGCCGAGCGCGCGAAGATCGCCGCCGGCAGCGTGACCGACTGGAGCCGCGAAAGCTGGCAGGTCGCGCACGACGTCACCTATGCGAGCGCGCTGAAGGGGGACCCCTGCGCGCCGACGCCACCCTTGGTCACGCTCGACGAGGCGACGATCCAGTCGATCGTTCCCGCGGCACGCCTCGAAGTCGAGCGCGGCGGGCTGCGCCTGGCGAAGCTGCTGGACCAGGCGCTGGGCTGATCGCCCGATCGGGGGGCTGATCACCCGATCGGGGCATCAGCGCGATCCCCAGTGCCAGCGCCAGCCGCCATCCGTCTTGCGCACGGCGATCGTGACATAGGCGGCGATGAGCGCGACGCCGGCCACGATCTTCGGCACGGAGGCGTGCAGCCAATGAATGTCCGCAAGCAGCGTCGCGACCAAACCCAGCGTCAGCGCCCAGCCCTGCCAGGTCACCGGCGTCGCCCCGAGGCCGAACCGCTTGGGCGCGAACCAATAGCCTTCGCGCACCCGCTCGAAACGCCTGCTATCCCCATTCCGCATCCGATCCTCCTTCAGGCCGGTCGCGCCGGCGGGCGGGCGCCATGGACAAGAACGCCGGTCATTCCTGCTCTCCTTCGGTGGCCTTCGCCGGGCGCCCGCGTTTCGCGCGGACCGGCGCCTCCAGCTTCACGCCACGCCGCGCAAGCGCCTCGCGCAGCAGGCATTCGAACTCAGCGTTGACGCTCCGCAGGTCGGCCGCCGCCGCACGCTCGACCGCCGCGTAGAGCGCGGGGTCGAGGCGTAGCGGGAACGCCTTTTTGGGGGGAGCGCTCAACCGCAGCTTCCTATTGGTAGAGCGAGCCGGCGTTCACGACGGGCTGGGTGTCGCGCTCGCCGCACAGGACGACCATCAGGTTCGAGACCATCGCCGCGCGGCGCTCGTCGTCAAGCTCGACCACATTCTTCTCGGACAGCATGTCCAGCGCCATTTCGACCATGCCGACCGCCCCTTCGACCAGCGTCTTGCGGGCCGCGACCACTGCCTGCGCCTGCTGTCGCCGGAGCATCGCACCGGCAATCTCCTGCGCATAGGCGAGATGGGTGAAGCCGCACTCGTCGACCGTGATGCCGGCAACCGCGAGCCGGGCGATCAGCTCGGTGCGCAACTCGGCCGAGACCTGGTCGTGATTGCCGCGCAGCGTGACTTCCTGGTGCTCGAAATCGTCATAGGGATAGCGCGCGCCGATCGTCCGCACCGCCGCCTCGATCTGGACGATCACGAACGACTTGTAGTCGTCGATGTCGAACAGCGCCTGGGCGGTGTCGGTGACGCGCCACACCACCTGCGCCGCGATCTCGATCGGGTTGCCGCGCAGGTCGTTCACCTTGAGCCGTTCGGAGATCATGTTGTTCGCGCGGAGCGACACCTTGCGCCGGCCGAGCCACGGCATCAGCCAGCGCAGGCCGGTCTTGCGATCGGTTCCCTTGTACGAGCCGAACAGGGTGATCGCGGTCGCCTGGTTGGGCTGCTGCATGTAGAAGCCGCACAGCACGAAGGCGAAGATCAGGGTGCAGCCGGCGATGATCGCGCCGCCAAAGCCGGGATCATTCTGCATGAAGGACGCCCCGACCACGCCGCCGGCGATGGCGAGCAGCAGGACCAGCAGCATGACGTAGCCGCTCGAGGTGGACGCCGTACGCTCGCTCGACAGCGTCAGCGCAGTATTTCTGGCAACCGAATCCGACATGGGACCCTCCCGTTAATGTGATATCACTTTTATATCGTGATTCGGGCGGACGCAAGGCGAATCGGGCGGGCATGGAAACGCCGCCGGATCGGGACCCGGCGGCGCTTTCTGCCTGCTCCGTCCGGCCTGGCCGGGCGGAAGCTCAAGCCCGTCAGTTCAGGACGATCGTCACCGCGCGGCGGTTCTGGGCCCAGCTCGCCTCGTCCGAGCCGAGCGCGATCGGGCGCTCCTTGCCGTAGCTGATCGTGGAGATCCGCGCCGGGTTGATGCCGCGCGCCGCCAGATAGTTCTTGGCGGCATTGGCCCGGCGATCGCCGAGCGCGAGATTGTACTCGCGGGTGCCGCGCTCGTCGCAATGCCCCTCCAGGCTCACCGGCACGTTCGGCCATTTGGCGAGCCATGCGGCCTGGCTATCGAGGATCGCCCGGGCATGTGCATCGATGTCATATTTGTCGAGCGCGAAGTTGATCGTGTTGCTCGTCACCGACCGCTCGAAGTCAGCGCGTGAACCCGGGACGACATTGTCGGTCGTGACCGGGCCGCGATCGCTCGGCGCCGGCGGAATTTGCTTCGGCTTCGGGCTGCACCCTGCAGTCGCTGCAAGCGCGGCGGCAACGATGAGCGTGGTTGTCAGTCTGGCCATTGGCTTCTCCTTCGATCAATAGTCGTTTCGACGGCGCTTCTATTATCGACCCGCGACGGCATCGCCGTTTGGTTAACGAGAGTCAACGCAGCGCCGAACCAGCTTCAGGGGCGCAACGGTCCCCAGGCGGGATCCGATCCGTCGAGCGGAGTCGGAATCTTTCGCTCGTTCACGCCCGTCAGGTCGACCGACCAGAGGTCGGCGTTGCCGGCCCCGCCCTGATGCGACCGGAAGAAGGCGATCACCCGTCCATTGGGCGACCAGCTCGGTCCCTCATCCTGCCAGTTGTTGGTCAGCAGGCGTTCGTTGCCGCCGGTCGGGCTCATCACGCCGATGCGGAAATCGCCCGAGATCCGGGTGAAGGCGATCAGGTCGCCGCGCGGGCTCCAGACCGGCGTCGCATAGCGTCCTCCCCCAAAAGTAATGCGTTGCGGGTTCGAACCGTCGGCGTTCATCACATAGATCTGCTGCGAGCCGGACCGGTCGCTCTCGAACGCGATCTTGCTGCCGTCGGGCGAATAGCTGCCGCCGGTGTCGATGCCGGGGGCATTGGTCAGGCGCTGCGGCGAGCCGCCGGAGACGGGCACGCGATAGATGTCGGTGTTCCCGGCCACCGCCATCGAGAACAGGATCCAGCGGCCATCGGGCGAGAAGCGCGGCGCGAAGGTGATGTTGGGGTTGTTCACCAGCAGGCGCTGCTGCGCTGTCCCGATTTCGTACACATAGAGCGCCGGGCGGTCGTTCAGATAGCTCATATAGACGACCGATTTCTGGTCCGGCGAGAAGCGCGGGGTCAGCACGATCGACTGTCCGTTGGTGAGGAAGCGGTGATTCGCGCCGTCCTGATCCATGATCGCGAGTCGCTTGAAGCGCTTGGCCTTCGGCCCCGTCTCGGAAATGTAGATGATGCGGCTGTCGAAATAGGGGCCCTCCCCGGTCAGCCGCGTATAGACCATGTCGGCGCATTTATGCCCCGCGCGGCGCCAGTCCCCGGGGGAAACGACGAAGCCCTGCCGGGTCAGTTCGCTCTTGGCGAACACGTCGTAGAGATAGCAGCCGACCGTCAGCGTCCCGTCGCCATTGGCACGGATAAAGCCCTGGACCAGCGTCTGCGCACCGGCCCCGCCCCAATAGTCGAAGGACGGCGCGGTGACCTCGGGATAGGCGATCCCCTTCAGCGCGTTCGGCGAAACCGGGCTGAACAGCCCCGAATTCCGCAGATCATTGGTCACGATCTGGGCAAGCTCGCGGCCGAGCTGGTCGGTGCGGCCGGCGGGCGTGTTCACCACGTCCGAGGTCGGCATGACGGGGATCGCGATGCCGAGCGGGGCCGAGGTGCCGCCGACCACATCGACCACCAGTTCGCCGGACTGCTGCTGTCCCGGCGTCGCCGTCGGTGCCGGCGCGGTGCCGGGGGCGGCAGGCGCCGCCGGCGCCATGGTGGGCGGCTGCTGCGGTGCGGCCTGCGCGCCGGCCGCGACCGGCACCAGCGCAGCCAGCGCCGCGCAGCTCAACAGGGTAAAGCGGGAAATCATGGTGCGGATCCTCATCCCGGAAGTTTGTAGCGCAACGTGAAGATGTTCCAGCCGCCGGGAACGTCGTAGAGTTCCTGCGGCAGCCCACGCAGCGGCGAACAGCCCTTGAAGGTGGCGATGGCGTTATCGTCGACCCGGTCCTGGTATCGGCTGTTTTCGTCGTCGACGCCACTATGCCCGGTAATGACCGGATTGCTGGCGAGCGAGCCGTCGCGATTGATCCGCAGCCTGATCGTCACGATGATCCGCTCCGCCCCCGGGCCCGGCTTCACCTGTCGATTGGCGCAGGGCTGGACCTGCCGGCTGATCGCCGAGCCGATATCGGACCGCGCCTGGGCACTCATCACCGCAGCCTGGGGTGCCTCGGACTTGCTGGTCGAGGGCTTGTCGGAATTGCCCTTGAGGAAATCGTCGGTCAGCCGCGGCCCGCGCGCGCGCGCCTTTTCCGAGGTCGCGCTGCTGCCGTTGCCGCGCGCGGTCGCCACGGCCTTTGCCGGCGGTGCCGCATCCCGCTTCGGTGGCGCCTTCGCCTTTTCGGGTGCGGGCGCGACCGGCTTTTTCGGCTCGGGCGGCGCCTTGGGCGCCGGCTTGGGCGGCGGTGCTGCCTTGGGTTGCGGCGCTGGCGGCACGGGATCGGGCTTGGCCTCCTCCTTCGGTGCGGGCGGTGCCGCCTCCTCGGCCGGTCCCTGATCGGGCGCCTGCGCCTCGGCCGGCGGCTCGATTGCCTGCGGCGCCTGGGCCTGGAGCCCGACTTCGTCGACCAGCGTCACGTCGATCGGCTTCTGCTTCGGCTTTTCGGGCTCGGACGCCAGGAAGCCCAGCGAGAGCAGGCCGAACAGCACGGCATGGCCGACCAGGGCGACACCCAGCCCGATTGCTTCGGAACGCTGCATCAGGCCGCCTGCCGCATCACTTGGCGTCGTCACCCACCGTGAGAAGGGCGACGCGATTGAGGCCGGCATGGTTGAGCTCGCCCATCACCCGCATGACGCGGCCATAGTCGAGGCTCTTGTCGGCGCGCAGGAAGATCTGCGGCGGCTGCCCGCCCGGCGCCTTGGCGGCGAGCTGCGCGAGCACGTCGGGCAGGATCGCCTGGGTCACCTCGTCCTGGTCGATGAAGATCTTGCCGCCGGCCTCCATCGAGATCTGGATCGGCTTCTGATCCTGCTCGAGCGGCTTGGCGCGGCTGTCCGGCAGGTTGACCGGCACGCCCGCGGTGAGCAGCGGCGCCGTGACCATGAAGATGATCAGCAGCACCAGCATCACGTCGACCAGCGGCGTGACGTTGATGTCCGCCATCGGCGCGCGCCGCCCGCGGCCGCGCTGCGAGGGGAGGTGCATGGCCATCTACCGCCCTCCCTGCGCATGGCGTGGCGCAGCCCCGCTCACTTCACCACATCCGTCTCGAGCTGGCGGCTCAGCGTTGCGTGGAAGCCGTCGGCGAAGCGATTGAGGCGCGCCTCGACCCGGTTGATGCCGTGGCTGAAGCGATTATAGGCGATCACTGCCGGGATCGCGGCGAACAGGCCGATCGCGGTGGCGAACAGGGCCTCGGCGATGCCGGGCGCGACCACCGCGAGCGACGTATTCTGCGCCGAGGCGATGCCGGTGAAGCTCCGCATGATGCCCCAGACCGTCCCGAACAGCCCGACAAAGGGCGCCACCGCCCCGACCGTCGCGAGGATATTGAGCCGGTCGGAAAGCTTGTCGATCTCACCCGCGACCGTGGATCCCATCGCCGTGGCCAGCCGTTCGCGCGTGCCCTCGCGATCGATCGCGCCGCTTGCCGTCGAGCGGCGCCATTCCTTCACGCCGGCCGAGAAGACCCGCGCGATCGACAGGTCGCTGTCGCCTTCGATGCGGTGGAACGCGTCGATATCCTCCGCTTTCCAGAAAGCGCGCTCGAACCGCTCGATCCTGCGGCGGTTCTTGCCGATTCGCAGCCAGAAGCTGAGGATGATCGCCCAGGTCCAGATGCTCGCGAGCAGCAGGCCGCTCATCACGATCTTCACCACCCAGTCGGCCTGGAGGAAAAGCGCGATCGGCGACATCGACGATGCGTCTGTATTCAAGAACAATTCACTCACGCTGCTTCGTCCCCTTGGCCTGCGAGGCGCCGGAACGCCTCGATCCATGCGCGCGGCTGGCGCTTCGGCTTGCCCGATGTCCCCACCAGTGCCGCCGTTACGTCAGCTTCGCTCAGTATCTCAGCACCGCGCATGACTCTCTGATGAATATCCACCGACGCGGCGCGCACCTGTGTCAATCTGGTAACCACCACGAGCGCGTCGTCGAGCCGCGCCGGCCGGCGGTAGCGGATCGCGAGGCTGCTCACCGCATAGGCGCCCTCGCCCGCCTCGTGGACCGCGCGCTGGTCGATACCCGCGAGCCGGAGCATGTCCGATCGGGCCCGCTCCATGTAGCGCAGATAGTTCGCGTGATAGACCACGCCCGACAGATCGGTATCCTCGAAATAGACGCGCACCGGGAAGCGGTGCTCGGTCCCGTCGAAGCGGCCTTCGACCGGCTGATCCTGTAGCGGCTGCACCATCGCCCCGGTCCTAACGAACCGGCCCGCGCGAAGGAACCCCGTTCAGCCCGCGAGGAGCACTGCCTGACGGAGAAGCATCCCGCCGGAGGCAGGGCGAGCCGTGACGCTGCGCGGCTTCGGCGCCCCACCCGGCAGGGCGGAAATTTCCGGGTCCGGGACGATCGGGTCGCCGCCGCATCTGGACGACCGGATGCATTCTTCTAGGCTGGCCGCCATGACCGAACCCGCCCTGCAGATTCGCGGCCTTGCCAAGAGCTTCGACAAGCCTGTGATCACCGGGCTGGATCTCGAGATCGCGGCCGGCCAGCTCTACGCCCTGCTCGGCCCCAACGGGGCGGGCAAGACCACGACGCTCCGCATGGTGACGGGGCTCACCCGCCCCGATGCCGGCACGATCCGGATCCTCGGCATCGATGCGCGGCAGAATCCGCTCGCGGCCAAGGCAATCACCGCCTGGCTGCCGGACGAGCCGATGCTCTACGACAAGCTGACGCCGAGCGAATATCTCGCTTTTGTCGCCGGCCTGTGGCGGATGGAGCCGGGCATGGCGGCAGCCGAAGCGGAGCGCCTGCTCCACTGGCTCGACCTGTGGGAACAGCGCGACACGCGGTGCGAGGGCTTTTCGCGCGGCATGAAGCAGAAGGTCGCCCTGGCCGGCGCGCTGATTCATGATCCGCAGCTGCTGATCCTCGACGAACCGCTGACGGGGCTCGACGCGGCCATGGCGCGTGCCGTCAAGGACGCGCTGCGCGCGCAGGTCGATGCGGGCAAGACGGTGATCGTCACGACGCACATCCTGGAAGTCGCCGAGCGCATGGCCGACCGGATCGGGATCATCGCCGGCGGCAGGCTGCTCGCCGAAGGCACGCTCGAGGAACTGCGGAGCAGCGCGGGCACTGAAGGCATGACGCTGGAGGACACGTTCATCCGCCTCACGAGCGGCGCATGAGCCTGGCCGCGCGGCTGGCGCCGGGCGGCTTCGCCTGGCTGGCTCTCCACGAAATGCGCCTCGCTTGGCGATCGCGCGCGCGGCGGGGTGCGACCCGCTGGATCGGCTATGCGCTGATTCTGCTGTGGTTCGCGTTCGGCTGCTTCCTCGCCTGGCTGTTGCGCGACCGGCCGATTCCGGATCTGCCGGGGATCATGACCGGCATCCTCGCCGGCAGCGTGGTGGCCTTCAGCTTCATGACCACCCAGGCGATCCTGGGCAGCCAGCGCACCCTGTACGAAGCGGGCGATCTCGCCCTGTTGTTCACGGCCCCGATCGACGGGCGGACGGTGCTGCTGGCGAAGCTGCTCGGCATCACCGGCACGATCGCGCTGACCTACGCGATCCTGCTGCTGACACTGGTGCTGCCGATCGCCGTGCTCGGCCATCCGCAATTGTTCGGCGTGGTCGCGCTGCTCGCCGCGCTCGCGCTTGCCGCCGCCGCGACGGGCCTCGCCATCACGCTCGCGCTCGCAACGATCGCGGGGCCGCGCGCGGCGCGCACCGTGGGCCAGATCGCGGCCGCGCTGCTCGGCGGCGCCATTTTCCTGTTCTCGCAGCTCATGTCGCATGGCGGGCGGCGCGAAGCGACCATTGCCGTGCTGTTCGAGCGCTTCCGGGCCGAAGGCCTCGGCGCGACCGGGATCAGCGGCCTGCCGGGCCGCGCCGCTTTCGGCGATCCCGTCGCGATCCTCCTGCTGCTCGGTTTCAGCCTTCTGCTGTTCGTGGCCGCCGGCGCGACGCTGCAGCGCATGTTCCTGAGCGGCTACCAGGATGGCGGCGTACGCCTGTCGCGCGCGCGGCCGACGGGGCGCGCCATCGCGCGGCTGTTCCATGCCGGGCTGTTCCGGCCGGTGTTCGCGAAGGAATGGCGGCTGCTGCTGCGCGATCCGGCGCTGGCCTTCCAGATCGTGCTCCGCCTCGTCTACATGGCGCCGATCGTGTTCATTGCCTATGGCGGCGGTCGCCATGCCCCGATCGCGCCGGCGCTCGCCTTCGCCAGCGTCTTGCTGGCGGGCCAGCTGGTCGGCAGCTTCACCTGGCTCGCGGTGTCGGCGGAGGATGCGCCGGATCTGCTGGCGGTCGCGCCCGTCGCCAAGGCGACGATCGACCGGGCCAAGCTGATGGCCGCCTTTGCGATGGCGGCGCCGCTGGCGCTCGTCCTGCCGATCGCGATCGCGGCGCGGACGCCGCTCGGCGCGCTCATCACCCTGTTCTTCACCGCGATCGGAGGCGGCCTGGCCGGCCTGGTCGAGCTCAGGCTCGGCAAGCCCGGCCAGCGCCACAGTTTCGCCCGCCGGCGATCGGGATCGGTGGTGTCGAACATCCTGACGATCCTGATCGCCCTCGTCTTCGGCGGCGCCGCGGCGGTGCTGGTCTTCCTCGTCGGCTGATACGGGCGGCCGCGCGCATCGGGAGGGCGCGCGCGATCGATTCAATCTACGCGACGATCCTCGCATCCTCGCGCCGGTCGGAAACCCATGGCGGTCCCGACCCGCTGTTTCTCATGATGGTTCGATGTCGCGTGCGCCGCGCGCGCAGGAAAAGCCGTCCCCACGGGCCGATTCTCCCTGTTATCCTGCGAATTTTCCCTGTTATTCGGTGGCGCGAAATCTACAACCGATTGAAATATGAAGAAAAATCTCCCGGGAGCCAGGCGGGATCGGGAAAAAAAATGAAAATTCCCTGTTAATTTCCCTTCTGTGGACGCCCCCAGGGAAGCAAGCGTAAAATTCGAGTATTGGCACGAGATCGGATGCTGCCTTCTGTCCGGCCTGTTGAGCAGCCTTTGCTGCTGGCCCGTATGGGAGTGCGCGAACCGGATCCAGATCTGT
>CAISGR010000041.1 GCA_903884945.1 uncultured bacterium | reverse complement strand
GCCGGCGGTGCCGGCGTCGCCGCTGGTGACCACGTTCCAGCCGGCGCGCCCCTTGCTGATCAGATCGAGCGACGCGAGCCGGCGCGCGAGATTGAAGGGTTCGTTGTACGAGGTGGTCAGCGTGCCGACGAGGCCGATATGGCTGGTCGCCACCGCCAGCGCCGAGAGCAAGGTCAGCGGCTCGAGCCGGTTGAGATAGTGCGGCGGAGAATCCGCCGTGATGAACTGGCTGTCGACGATGAACACGAGATCGAACCTGGCGGCTTCGGCCTGGCGGACGATGTCGATATACCAGTCGATATTCACGCTCGCATCGACCGGGATTTCGGGATCGAGCCACCGGTTGGTCTGGCCGGGGCCACCGACGCCGGTAGTCACAAGTCCGAGCTTGAGCTGTCTCTTGGCCATGGGATTGTTCCTTGCGCTGGGGATTAGAGTTTCTCGAAATGCGGGGCGACCTGCACCGGGCGCGCGAGCAGGCCGGCGGCGTGGAACAGGTCGGCGATGCCCTGTTCCTCGGCGATCAGCGCAGCGTCGATCGGCACCGGGACGTTGACGCTGCGGTTCAGATAGCGGCGCGTCGCCGCGATCGGCACGCCGGTCTGGCGGGTCAGCATCGTCGCATAGGCATCGCGGTGCGTTTCGCCCCAGGTCCGCGCCGCGGCGAAGCGCGCGGACAGATCGACCAGCAGTGGCCGCTTGTCGCGCAATGCAGCGTCAGTGCCGAACACGAAGCCGAGGCCGGGCGTCAGCGACCGATCGATCGGCACGATCCGCATCCCGTCGCTCAGCTCGCCGATCGCCGCGTACGGATCCCATATCGCCCACGCATCGACCGCACCGCTGGCCAGCGCGGCGCGGCCGTCGCTCGGGCTGAGGAACTTGATGTCGATCGCGTCGAACGGCTTGCCGAGCCGCTTCAGGCCGGCAAGCAGCAGATAATGGCCGATCGAGCCGCGCGGCGTGGCGACGCGCTTGCCGAGCAGATCATCGAACCCGCGGATCGCCGAAGCGCCGGGCACCATCACCGTCACCGCGTCACCCTTGGCGCGGAACGCAGCGATCGCTTTCACGCCCGCATCCGCCTGCAGGCTGAAGATGAACGGCGCGTCGCCCCCGACGCCGGTGTCGATCGCGCCCGCCGCGAGCGCCTCGATCAGGGGCGCGGCGTTCGGGAACTGCGCCCATTGGATCGCGTACGGCACGTCCCTGAGCTGGCCCGATGCTTCGAGCAGCGCCTGGATTCCGCCGCGCTGGTCGCCGATCACGAGCGTCCTGGGCGATCCCCGGGTGCATGCCGACACCAGGCCGGCGGCGGCGATCGCCAGCGCGCCGCGGCGCGAGAGCGGGAGGTCGAGGGACATGGCCGGGTCCTTGATCGAGGCGGGCATCAGAAGCGGTTCTTCAGCGTGATGCCGTAGGTGCGCGGCTCGCCGACGCCGACCTGCGTGATGCCCCAGGTCGCATTGACGGTGGAGGTGACGAGATAATGCTTGTCGAGCAGGTTGCGCGCCCAGACCGACACGTCCCACGGCCCGTTCGTCGCGCGCAGGCCGAGCTGCGCGCCGACCAGCGCATAGCCCTTGATCTCGGTGAACGGATCGTCGTTGACGGCGGAGAAGTATTTCGAGCGATAGCTCGCATCAGCGGCGGCATAGCCGACCAGGCCGCTGCTCACCGGCGCTTCGTAGCGTGCCTGCACCGAGCCGGCCCATTTCGACGTGCCCGACAGGCGCTGACCCGAGATATCGCACGATGCCTGATAGGACAGCAGGAACGGGCAGATCGCGTTGGTGTAGCGCACATAGGTGGCGTCAGTGAACGTGCCCGAGGCGCTGAGGTTCAGGCCCCTGGCGACGTTCGCGCGCAGATCGACCTCGACACCGCGGCTGCGCACCTTGCCGGCATTGCCGAGATACCCGATGCGGTTGGACACGTCATAGAGATTCGCCTGATAATTCTGGTCGATCGTCCAGAACAGCGCAGTGTTTAACTGCAGGCGGCGGTTGAAGAATTGCGACTTCAGGCCGACTTCGTAGGAGTCCACTTTCTCCGGCTCGACGAAGATATTGATGCCGGCGCTCTTGCGGACGAGATTGATCCCCGCCGATTTGTAGCCGCGCGAATAGCTCGCATAAGCGTGGACGTCGTCGCCGATATCCTGATTGACGCTGAGCAGCCAGGAAACCGTGCCCTTCGAACGGCTGGCCGAATAGGCGCCGCCGGAGGGCGCGAACGTGGCACGGATCGCGGCCGCGCTCGCCTGATAGGCCAGCGGCAGGCTCGAGATCGGCGCGACGATGCCGACCTGGACCGCATCATAGCTGCCCGCCTTCTTCTCATAAGTGTAGCGCAGCCCGCCCGTCAGGCTGGTGCTCGGCGTGACGTGCCAGGTTGCCTGGCCGTACGCCGCATAGCTGTTGGTCGAGGGGTTGAGGTAGCTGAACGTGTCGAGCCCCTGCAGCAGGGCATCGGGCGCGGCGGCGCCGAAATACCATTTGGCGGCGTCCTTGTTGAACGACAGCTCCTGCTTCAGATCGGCCTTTTGCCAGAAATAATAGAGGCCGGCGGTATATTCGATGTTGCCCCCGCTGGGCGAGGTGAGCCGCAGTTCCTGGCTGAACTGCTTCTGGTTGGTATTGACGGTAGCCTGGCCCAGCACATCGGCACCGAACTGGTCGCCATCCCAGTTGGGAATCCACTTCCAGAAGCGGCCGGCGGTGATCGAGGTCAGCGTATGGCCGCCGAGCGTCGCATCGATGCGCCCGGTGACGCCGCCGCTCGGCATCTGGATCGCCTGCGAGCCGTTAATGTCCGTGCGGCGATTATAGGGATCGACCGCGATCGGCGTGTAGCCGACATCGGCGGCGTGCGCGTAGAAGCCCTTGGACGCAGCGCCGTTGCCGAGCGTGGTCGGCAATACCTGCCCCGAAAGATAGAAGCCCATGTCGCCGGTCTGGCGCGCATAGTCGCCGGTCAGGCGGAAGGTGAGCGTTTCGCTTGGCTTCCACAGCAGGTCGGCCTTGACCGAGACATTCTCGTAATTGTCCCAGTCCTTCCTTTGCGTGGTATTGTAGATGGTGCCGTCGCGCGCGGCGACGAGGCCGCTCAGGCGGATCGCGAGCTTGTCGCTGAGGCCGCCCGAGACCGACGCCTGCGCCCGCAGATAATTATAATTGCCGTAGGTCAGCTCAGTCGAGACTTCGGGGGTGAAGCTGGGCAGCCTGGTGTGCACGTCGATCGCGCCTGCGACGGTGTTCTTGCCGAACAGCGTGCCCTGCGGCCCGCGCAGCACCTGCACGCTCTCGATATCGAGCAGGTCGTTGATCACCGTGCCGGTGCGCGGGCGATAGACGCCGTCGATATAGAGGCCGACGCCCTGATCGAGCCCGTCATTGGTGCCGCCCGAATTGGTGCCGAGGCCGCGGATCGTGATCGTCTGGTTGCGGCCGCTGAAGCCCTGGATCGTCACGCTCGGCGTGAAATTGGCGAGGTTCTTGATGCTGGTCTGGCCGCCGACCGCCTCGATCTGGGCGGAGGACAGCGCGGTGATCGCGATCGGGACAGTCTGCAGCGTCTCGTTCTTGTAGCGCGCGGTCACGAGGATGTCCTCGCCGGGCTCATCGGCCTTGTCCGGCGCCGGGTCCGCCGGAGTGGCGGGCGCGGCCGGGGCCCTGGGCGCATCGGCGGCACGGGCCGGATTCAGGGCGGTCGCCGCGAGCAGGAGCGCGAGGGCGGAGGTGGAAGCGGCGGAGCGCGAAGATCGAAAGTGCATCAAAGTCCCTGTCTGAATGGTTGGGAAGCCGCCGGATCGGGCGCACTTCGCCGTTTCCCGCTGCGGCTGCCGCGGGATCGTGTGGTTTGGGCTCGGTGGGGATGGGCGGTCCGCTAGGCGGGGCGAACCGCGGAGGTCATTCGCATGGCAATCCTCGACATGTTCAGGCGGCGGCGGCGGGAAGAAGCGTCTCGTGATCGAGCGCGCGGCGCACCGAGGCGCGTGCGAACAGCGCGTCGGTGCGATCAGCGAAGCTGGCGAAGGTGGCGCGATCCAGACCCAGGCCATCGGCCCAGCGGCGGACGACCAGGGCATAGGCATCGACCGCGCCGAAGCGGTCGCCAAAGAGGAAGGGCGACGACGTGGCGGCCGAGCGCGCCTCGAGTTCGGCGAGCGCCGCGGCGAACACCGAGCGGCCGGGGGCTTCGAGCGCGCGCCGTACCTCGGGATCATCGGCATAGCGTTCGGGGCGCCGGACCTGCGCGAGCGCCACATGCACCGTGCTCGCGATCCAGCTCATGA
The DNA here is from genome assembly GCA_903884945.1 of uncultured bacterium. Classification (GTDB taxonomy): domain Bacteria; phylum Pseudomonadota; class Alphaproteobacteria; order Sphingomonadales; family Sphingomonadaceae; genus Sphingomonas. The sequence goes on along the minus strand of CAISGR010000041.1, from coordinate 1,209 downwards.
GCGCGTGCGCCTGCGCACGCTCGATCGGGTCGGTCGGCAGCAGGCCGGCCGGGGGATAGCGGTCGGCGATCCAGCCGAGGATCGCAATCACCTCCCCGATCGGCGTGCCGTCGACGACCAGCGTCGGCACGCGGCCATGCGGATTGATCGCGCGATAGGCCGGCATGTGCTGTTCACCGGTGGCGATGCTGACGGCCACCGGCCGGAAATCGGCATGGGCTTCCTCGAGCGCGACGAGGGGGGCGAAAGCCGAGCTGTTCGGCGCGAAATAGAGCGAAATAGACATTCTGGTCCTTCTCAAATCACGACGAAGCCATGGGAACCGTCGCGCGCGAGCTGGTCGACCAGGCCATATTCCCAATCGAGATAGGCCTGCATCGCCACGGCGGGGTTATCGGTGCCTTCGTACGGGCGCTTGTAGCGGCCCTCGGGGCCGCGCGGCGGCAGCGCGGTCGCCCCGGTTTCGAGCGGCCCCGCAAAGCCGCCTTCGAGCACGAGCACGTCCCAGCCCATCTGGGCGAGCCACGACGCAGTCATGTCGGCGCGCGGGCCGATATCGTCGGCGAGGACGATGCGCGCGCCGCGGACCGGGGCGAAGTGGTCGGTTTCCTGGACGAGCTGCCCGCCCGGCGCCTCGGTGAAGCCCGCGGGGTGGCCGGCGGCGTGCTCCTCGGGCGTGCGCACGTCGAAGCGGTAGAGCGTACGGCCGGCATCGTCGGCGAGCGTTGCGAGGGAGGTCGCGTCGACGTGTCGCACGCCGGCGCGATAGGCAACGTCGCGCGCCGCGATGCGCGCCTGATCGCGCTGCTCGGGCGCGACCTCCGCGATGCGACGCGCCTGGCCCTTGTCAAGCGCCTGCCCTGCCAGCGTCCAGCCGATCGTGCCGTTGCGCAGCGCGACCACCCGGTTGGGCAGGCCAGCGTTGATCAGCGACTGCGTGCCGATGATGCTGCGCGTGCGGCCGGCGCAGTTGACGACGATCAGCGTATCGGGATCGGGCGCCGCGGTCCGGGCGCGCAGCACGAGTTCGCCGCCGGGCACGCTGGTGCCGGTCGGGATGCTCATCGTCGCATATTCATCGAAGCGGCGCGCATCGAGGATTGCGATGTCCGCCTTCTCCTCGATCAGCGCCTGCAGATCGGGCGCGGCGAGCGACGGCGTGTGCCGCCGCGCCTCGACGAGCTCGCCGAACGCCTTGCTGTAGGAATT
>CAISGR010000040.1 GCA_903884945.1 uncultured bacterium | reverse complement strand
GTCGTGGCGGCGGCGGTAGGCGATCAGGTCGCGGATCGTGCCGATCTTGAGGTTGTGGAACTGCGCGAAGGTAACCAGGTCGTCCAGGCGCGCCATGGTCCCGTCGTCGTTCATGATCTCGCAGATCACGCCCGAGGGGTTGAGCCCGGCGAGCCGCGACACGTCGACCGCGGCTTCGGTGTGTCCCGCGCGTACCAGCACGCCGCCGTCGCGCGCGACCAGCGGGAAGACATGGCCCGGGGTCACCAGCTCCTCGCGGCCCTTGGACGAATCGATCGCCACCGCCACGGTCCGCGCGCGGTCGGCAGCGGAGATGCCGGTGGTCACGCCGTCGCGTGCCTCGATCGAGACGGTGAAGGCGGTCTCGTGCCGCGTGCCGTTATTGCGGCTCATCAGGTCGAGGCCGAGTTCCTCGATGCGCTTCTTCGTCAGCGCGAGGCAGATCAGCCCGCGGCAATATCTCGCCATGAAGTTGATCTTCTCGGGCGTCGCCATCTGCGCCGGAATCACGAGGTCGCCCTCGTTCTCGCGGTCTTCGTCGTCGACCAGGATGAACATCCGGCCATTGCGCGCTTCGTCGATCAGCTCTTCCGGGCTCGACAGGTAACCGTGGCGCAATCGCGCGAGTTCAGGCTTTGGCACGACGACGCTCCATGTTCAAACAACGGGCGAGCACATCCATCTCGATAGGACAGGCCGGCTCCGGGGTAGGGCCAGCGATCGCGGTCGCCGCTCGGATGCGCGGGATGTAGACATCGCCCCGGTCGCTGCCAAGGCCCCATGCGACACTGCGCTTTCTGGTTCTGGCCTCGCAAAGGTCAGCAACAGCCCGTGTTGCGAGCCTGCGCACACCGAAACGAACTATCATATATTAGGTAGGGGGGGCGTTGTGCCGGCGTCTGGCCGGCTAATCTCCGGAAGTTGATCCGTACCGCAGTATCGGTAGCAGCCCATCGCCGGGGGGCACTGCGAAGCCCATGTCTGACCCGAAATCTGGACAGGCCATGTCTAACGCGCCCCGTCCGAGGCTGCCCGGGCAACGCCGCGCGTCAGCCGGCACCCTCTGGGGAGTGGATCCCAGCGCCCCAGTGATGCGGCTCGACGGTGACGTGGACAAGCTCGTCATGGATCGTGACACGAGCCGCGTAGGCCGTCGGCGCCAGCGGTGCGGTCGAAACCAGCGAGACGATCGCTGCGTAGCGGCCCGGTCCGACTCTCCACACGTGGAGGTCGACGATCCGTGTGTCGGCGTCTTCGATCGCCTCCCGGATTTCCGCCTCTAGGCCCGTATTGGGCGACGCATCGACCAGCACTGCGCCGGTATCGCGCAGCAGGCCCCAGGACCAGCGGGCGATCACCGCAGCACCAACAATGCCCATCGCGGCGTCCATCCAGCGCCAGCCGAGATAGAGGCCGGCGAGCAAAGCCGCGATCGCCAGCACGGACGTGAGGGCGTCGGCGAGGACATGAAAATAGGCCGAACGCAGATTATGGTCATGGTGACCATGATCATGGTCGTGCCCAGCATGATCATGGTCACGGCCGTGATGATGATCGCCGCCGAGCAGCCAGGCGCTGGCAAGATTCACGCCGAGGCCAAGAACCGCGATCCACAGCGCCTCGGTATATGCGACGTGCGTCGGCCCGAGCAGGCGCTGGAAGGACTCCACGCCGATCCCCAATGCGATCAATGCCAGCACCAACGCGCTGGCAAAGCCGGCGAGGTCGCCGACCTTTCCTGTCCCGAAGGTGAAACGGCGATTCTCGGCATGCTTTCGTGCGAAGGCATAGGCCAGCGCGGCCACGCCGAGCGCGCCGGCATGCGTTGCCATATGCAGCCCGTCTGCGAGCAGCGCCATCGATCCGGTGAGCCAGCCAGCTGCGATCTCGACGACCATCATCGCCGCGGTCAGCGCCACCACATAACGGGTCCGGCGCTCGTGCGTGTCGTGAGCACGCCCGAGGAAATTATGGCTGTGGCCAAGGAGGTCGGGCTCGGTGAGGCTGGCCATTCTCATCGTCCTAGCGGAAATGTCGGCGAAGCACGGTGGCGAGCTCCTCGGCGCCCTCGGCGCGATCCGCCGGCAGTAGATCGGGCGCAGCAACGTGCGCGTGGAGATGTTCCACCACCAGTTCGTCCATCAGGCCAGCGACCGCGCCGCGTACGGCTGCCACCAGATGCAGCGTCTCGCTGCACGAAGCATCGGAAACAACGTTGCGTTCAATCGCGGCCACCTGGCCGGCGATGCGGCGGACCCGTGCCAGGATCTTGTCTCGATTCTTGCTGATATGTGCCATAGGGTAGGGCCCTATCCCATTTGAACAAAGTTGGAAAGGCCGCAGCTGTTTCGCCGGCTGGCTCACTCCACTTCGGGTGGGCGCATCTCAACGTTATTGCGGAGGCACCGGTTCGACGGGGGCGATCCTCGCTTGACCGATCGCAACATCACCATGCGGGGTGGAAGTCGCCTTCCAGACTGTAATCGTCGCCGGGATACCAGCAGCGGACGAAGGTCACTGGCACATCCTCGTTCCAAGTCTGGCGCTGGACCACGAGGCAGGGGCTGCTGGCCTCAAGCTCGAGATGTGCAGCGACCGTGCCGTCGACCGCCCGCGCAGATATGCCGTGCCTCGCCCGTGTCCACGGCACATTTGCCAGCAGCCACTGGCCGGGACTGACGAACTCCAGCGGCTGGCAGGTGATGCGCGGCGCGGCTTCGACGTTGATGACCCGCTCCTCAAGCTGGAACGGTTTTCCGTCCGATAGATGGAGGCAGAGCATGCGGATCGCGCGCGTGCCCGGATCGATGCCGAACTGGCCGCGCAGCGGCGAGTCGCTCTCGAGCATCGCGCAATCGAGCAGGGCATATTCGTAATGGCCGCCGATGCGCCGCACGGCGTCGGCGGCGTCCCACAGCTCGAACACCGGCCGCTCGCGCGCCTGGTTCGTCACCACCGTGCCGATCTTGCGGCGCCGCTCGACCAGTCGCTCCGACACCAGGCTGCGGAATGCCCGCGCCACCGTCTCGCGTGCCGTGTGATAGCGCTCGGCAAGCACCGTTTCGGTCGGCAGGCGCGTGCTAGGCGGCCAGTCGCCACTCAGGATCCGTGTCGCGATCGAGCGGCGGATCTGCAGCCAGACGGGGCCGTCGCCGTCGAGCGCCGGCATATCCTCGGCCGCGACGATATCGGGCACCGGTTCGAGTGGGTCCGCCTCGGCCATCGTCCAGTCGCATCCTCCGTTTCGCCCGTGCCGCGCGCGGGGCTTCTGCGCTTTGCCAGCCGATCCTAGCGCCAAGGCGGGCTGAAGACAAAAATGTCAAGCACCCCTTGACGTCAACGGGTCAAGCAGGCCTATCTTGTATTTGACTAGGCAAATAAGAACAAGCGCTCGGGAGGGATAAACCGGAATCGAAGGGGATGACCATGCGTGCTGCACTTGCAACAGGACTGAAGACCTCGCTCGCTATCGTCGCGATCGCCTGGGCGGGGGCTGCGGCGGCACAGGATGCCGCGCCAAAGCCGCGAGCGGATGCGGATGCGGGTGCGGGTGAGGATGAGGGCGAGATCACCGTAACCGGATGGCGCCTGCGTCAGCTGGATCTATCCTCGTCGACTGGAAGCAGGCTCGGCCTCTCGATCCGCGAGACGCCTGCCACGATCGACCGCATCGACTCAGCCGAGATCCTGACGCGTGGTTTCCGGACGGTCGAAGAGGCGACGGTCAGCCTGCCGGGCGTAACGTCGGGCGGCTCCCCCGGCGATCCGTCACTCTTCTCGATGCGCGGCTTCATCGGAGAACAGATCACGCTGCTCCACAATGGCCTCTATCTGGGGCCGGCCAACATGATCAACCGTCCCGGTAACACCTTCAACATTGGTTCCATCGACGTACTGAAGGGGCCCGCCTCGGTGCTCTACGGCCAGGGCACGATCGGTGGCGCGGTCAACATCGTCAACAAAAGCCCGGATTTCACCCGCGACAGCATCCAGTTCCTGGGGTCCTATGCGACGTTCGATACCGTCAGCGCGGGGATCGGTGGCAACAAGATCCTGTCCGACACGGTCGCAGCGCGTCTCGACGCCAGCTATCACCGGACCGACGGTTATGTCGACAATGCGCCCTCGGATTCGTTCAACGTCACCGGTGCGCTCCTCTACAAGCCCAGCGACACGCTCTCGATCGAGTTTAGCGTCGACTTCCTGAAGGACAATCTGTCACCCTATTTCGGGACGCCGCTCGTTCCTTCGACGTCGGCACGCGATCCGATGGACGGCATCCTGTCGAGCAGCCAGGGGCTGGTCGTCGACCGGGCGCTGCGGTTCAAGAACTATAATGTCTCGGACTATCGCACCAAGAGCTGGCAGGTCTGGCCGAAGCTGGCGATCACCTGGTCGCCGAGCGAGGCGGTCACCATCTCGGAGACAGCCTATTGGTTCCATGCCGACCGGCAATGGGCGAATGCCGAGAACTACGTCTTCAACCCGGCCACCGGCAAGATCGACCGCGACCGCTTCTTCGTGTTCCACAACCAGGATCTGGTCGGAAACCAGTTGAGCGCGGCCTTCACCCATCGGCTGTTCGGGCTCGCCAACAAGCTCGTGCTCGGAGTCGACTACAGCCATCTCGACTTCATCCGCAGCCGCGGTTTCCCGGATGGCGACAGCGTCGATCCGCTCAATCCCAATCCCGGCCTGTTCGGCCCGTTCGACAAGCGGGTCAGCCCCACGCGCTGGGATCAGGTCGCGGTCTTCGGCGAGGACGTGCTGAGCCTGACACCGGAGCTCAAGCTTGTCACCGGCTTTCGCGCCGAGCGCCTGTTCCTCACCCGCGAGAACTACAATCTCAACGGCAGCTTCAATGCCGGCACCAGCTTCACGCGCACCTACAAGCCGTTCAACTGGCGCGCCGGGCTGGTCTATGACGTGACCCACGGGGTCACGGCCTATGCCTCCTACAGCACGGGCAAGGACCCGGTCGGCAACAACATCTTCCTCGTCAATGCCGGCGAGAATTTCGGCCTGTCGAGCTCGCGCCAGTTCGAGGCTGGGGTGAAGGCGGATCTGCCGGGCGGCGGCTCGCTGACGGCAGCGGTCTACGACATCAAGCGCAAGAATATCCTGACGCTCGTCTCGACGGACAGGTTGAGCAATATCGGTAGCCAGACCTCGCGCGGCTTCGAAGTCTCGGGTCAGTTCAAGCCGACCGCCAACTGGACGCTGATCGCCAGCGGTGCCTATGTCGACGCCAAATATGGCGATTTCGTCGATCCCAATTACGGGATCGACGCGACCGGCAACGTCCCGGCGAACGTGCCACGCTGGGTTGGCAATTTCTGGACCACCGTCCGCAATGTCGGTGGCCTCCCGCTCGAGCTCGGCGGCGGCGTCAAATATGTCGGGGAGCGCAAGGGCAACAGCGCCAACACGCTCGATCTGGAGCCCTATGCGACGGGTATCGTCTATGCGACCGTCGAGCTGTCGGAGAAGGTCTCGCTGACCGGCCGTGTCAACAACCTGTGGAACAAGAGCTTCGTGCAGTGGGCGGACATCTACTATCCTAGCCAGGTGATCCTGGGTGAACCCCGCCGCTTCGAGATCAGTGTCCTTGGCCGCTTCTAGGCGCAGGCCCCTAACCGCGCGGCTCACCGCGGGGCTGGTGTGGTTTCATCGCTGGCTCGGTATCGCGACCTGCCTGATCTTCGCCGCCTGGTTCGCCAGCGGTGCGATCCTGCTGTTCCAGCCCTTTCCGTCGCTCGGCAAAGGGGAGGCGCTCGCGATGGCCGAGCCGATCGCGGCCGGCCAGGTGCGGGTCAGTCCGGCCCAGGCCCTGGCGCTCGCCGGCAAAGGTGCGACCGGCCTGCGCCTGGTGGAGCGGGCGGGAGCGCCCGCCTATCTGGCGCAGACGGCCAAGAGCCCGGTTGTGATCGACGCCCGCACGGGCGCGCGGCTCGGGCCGCTTGGGGCATCGCAGGCCATGTCGGTCGTCGCGGCGGCGGGCCTTCCCGCCGCTCGCGTCGAAGGCCCCTTCGCCTATGACCAGTGGATCGTGCATAACCAGTTCGATTCGGCCAGGCCCTTCTACCGGATTACCCTCGGGGACGCGGCGGGAACTCAGCTCTACGTCTCCGCGGCCACAGGGGAGTTCGTCCAGCGCACGACGTTTCGCGAACGCGCCTGGAACTGGGGTGGGGCCGTGCTTCACTGGGTCTATGTGACGCCGCTCCGGTCTAGCTTCACAGCCTGGGACCGGACGGTATGGTGGCTTTCCTTCGTCGCCATGCTCGTCGCGGTGGCCGGTACGGTGCTCGGCGTCATCCGCACGGTCGCAGTCAAGCGCGCCGGGCGGCCGGGGCTGAGCTTCTTCCGCCTGAAATGGCTGCGCTGGCACCATCTACTGGGTCTGTTTGCGAGCGTGTTCGTGCTCGGTTGGATCCTCAGCGGCTGGCTGTCGATGGACCATGGCCGGCTGTTTTCGCGTGGGCAGGCATCGCCGAAGGAGCAGGCTCGCTATGCTGGCATGTCGCTCGATAGAGTGGTTGCGGGTGTCCCGGCGAGCTTTGTGATGACGCTGTCGTGCGCGAAGGCGGTGGGGTTCGCGGGGATTGGCGGCGTTCCGCTACTCCAGGTGACCGGTCGCGATGGAAAGACCGCATTGTTCGCGCGGGACGGGAGTCCGATCGGAATTCCGGAGCGCGATCGCATTTTTCGATCGGGAATAGGGGCGGGGTGGCCGGATGCGTCGATCGGCGCCCGACAGCGGCCGTCCAGGGCTGACCTTTACCTGCTGGCGGAAGGCATGCCTGAATCGACGGTGCTATATCGGCTTGAGGCGGGGCGAACCTCGATCTATGTCGATATGGCAGATGGTCGGATCGTGACCGTCATGGGCACCAGCAGAGCCGCCTATGCGTGGATTTACTATGCGCTGCACACTTTCAATTTTCCGGGGCTGAGCGGCCACCCGATGCTGCGCAAGGTCGTCGTGCTGATCGCGCTGCTGTTCGGGTTCCTGTTCAGCATCACAGGTGTCGTCATCGGCTATCAGCGGCTGCGCAAATCAATCAGACGGGCCAATCCGAGCGGAGCGCGTTCATGAAAGACCAACTGTATCTGATGCGGCCCGGCTTCACCAATGCCGGACTCGGTCCCTTCTATTGCGGAGATTCGGTAAGCGTCGAAGGTATGTTGAGTTTCTTTCCGGAGCTTCGCGAGAAGATCGACGTGCACTACATCGCGTTCCCGCGTCCGCGTCAGCCCCTGATCGATGCCCTTGGCGACCAGTATCAATCGGTGCCGGTGCTCATTCTCGGTGATCAATCGACGCTATTGGATGCCGGTGTGGAGACCAGGAAAGCCCGCGGCCGTCGCTTCTACGACGACGAGAAGAAGATCCGGCAGTATCTTTCGCTTCGGTTTAGGCTCCCGGAAGCCGGTTGATTTTTCTGCCGTTTTCCAAGTACTTCGGGTGCCAGGAAGCGAAAGGGGCTGCCGGGAACGGGCTGGACTGAGAGGTCGGAGAACGAATGCGCCTCAAACGCATCGATCATCCCTCTATGCGAAAGCCGACTCCCGCCAGCGTCTCAACGCCTCTTGGTCACCGAACCGGGAGATGAGGAATTGGGCCGGCCCTCTTGCCGGATCAGGAGGGCCGCAAAGTGACGCGTTGTTTCCTGGTTCATACCGAAGATATGTAGCCATCCGGTGAAGGCCGCGGAACGGCGAAATCTGGGTGGTTAGCTGCCGTTAGTTTTCGACCTTTTCGGCTCGTAAGACCAGCCGCCATAAACAGCGTCACACGATACGGCGGCAGAGTGGCATTTGCGGATTTGGTCGGTGATTCGGGCTTCGTCTGGTTCTCGCAGCTGCCACATTTCGACCCCTACGGGATCGCCAATGACCTCGATCAGCGCATCCGGATCAATTTCAGCCAAGGCATTTGGCAACGCTGGCAAGTAGGCATCTTCCGGAGCGCCATCCAAGGAGAAGAAGTGGTGGCAGACCCGTGGATGTGTCGCACCAGTTCGGCCAGAAGCCTTGAGCTCGGCGAAGTACGCCGCACTGTCAGCTAGTAGCTCGGCCTCGGTGTAGGGCGTCATGCGAGGACGGTACGCAGGATCATGAAAGTCCGCAACTGGGGCGCTTGCCGCCATGCTTCTGACTACAGCTTGGTCATCGTGCCCGGAGTTACCGAAGTTCAGCGACCGGAGATCAGGCTTGTGAGGTTCGCCAGTTCCAAGGCAACAGATCGCCCAGTTTGCTGATCGGGCAATCCGCGATCCTGGCCAGCACATCAGCCAGCCACGCCTGCGGGTCGACATCGTTGAGCCGCGCCGTCTGGATCAGCGTGTAGAGCACTGCCGCGCGCTGGCCGCCACGATCTGAGCCGCAGAACAACCACGCCTTCCGCCCGAGCGGCACACAGCGCAGCGCGCGTTCTGCCGCGTTGTTGGTGAGGCAGATGCGCCCATCGTAGAGAAAACGGGTGAACGCGTCCCACCGCCGCAGCATGTAGTTGATGGCCTTGGCCAGATCATGATTGCGCGACAGCCGGGAGAACTGACTGGTGAGCCAGGCGTGGAGCTGTGCCATCAACGGCGCACTCAGCTCCTGACGGACGGCAAGGCGCTCGGCAGCGGACTTGCCGTTGATACCGCGCTCGATATCGAACAGCGCATCGATCCGCTGCGCCGCCTCCAGCGCGATCGGGTAGATCATACCCGTGCGCTCGTTGCGGCTCTTCCGGCGAGCTGCGGCGGCTACATCAGCCAGCTCGAAGAACTTGCGCCTAGCATGCGCGAAGCAGCCTGCCTCGAGGATTGGACCGGGCTGGCGGCCCTCGGCATAGAGCTCGCCGTACCCGCCATAGGCATCGGCCTGCAGGATCCCTGACCAGGACGCCAGGTGCTCCCGGGGATGCTCGCCTCTTCGGTCGCGGGAGTAATGGAACAGCGCCGCCGGCGGATCGGATCCGGCGAAAGGCCGGTTATCGCGGACGTAGGTCCAGAGCCTTGCCGTATCAGTCTTGCCCTTGGCCATGACCGGTACCGTCGTATCGTCGCCGTGCAATCGCTCGGCAGCAAGGACTTGCGCTTCGATCAGTCGGTAGAGCGGCATCAGCGCGAAGGCGGCCGCGCCGACCTGGTCGGCCAGCGTCGAGGTGCTGAGCGGCACACCCTCGCGGGCGAACCGCTCGGCCTGGCGGTTTAGGGGCTGGTGCTGGCCGTACTTCTCGAACAGCAGCATGGCTAGGAAGCTCGGGCCGGCCCATCCGCGGGGCACAACATGGAAGGGCGCCGGTGGCTGGGTGATCGTCTCGCAGTCCCGGCACGAGAACCGTTCGCGCACGGTCTGGATCACCTTCCACGCGCGGGGGATCACCTCGAGCGTCTCAGTGACGTCCTCGCCCAGCTTGGACAGCCGCTCGCCGCCACAGGCAGGGCATGCACACGGCGCCGGGATGACGACGCGCTCGCGCGGGAGATGATCAGGGAACGGCTTGCGCGAGGGCCGCTGGCGCTCGAACGCCGTCACGCTTGTCGCCTTGGCCGTCGCGGTCTCGGCAGCAAGGTCGTCCTCGGCCGCATCGGCCTCGAGATCCTCCAACTGCAGTTCCATCTGCTCGAGCAGGCGGCGAGTGCGTTCGGCGCTGGCGCCGTACTGCTCGCGCTTCAGCCTGGCGATCTGCAGCTTGAGGTGTGCGATCACCGCCTCGGTCGCGCTCTCGCGAGCCTGGGCATTGGCGAGCTTGGCTTCGGCGTCATCCGCCCGCCGGGTTGCCGCCGCCAGCAGCGCCTTCAGCGCTGTGACATCGTCCGGGACGGGCGTAAGGGCGGCTTCCACACTTCGGAGTGAATCACTCCCGGAGCCCCCGATCAAGCCAGAAATGCTGGGCTTTGCGCCTATCCAGCGCTGGCGGGGCGCCACGAATACTGCGGGTTGCGCCAGTCGATCCCCTCGAGCAGGCAGGCCAGTTGCGACCCGGTCAGTGAGACCATCCCGTCCTTCGCTGAAGGCCAGACGAAGCGCCCCTTCTCAAGCCGCTTGGCGTAGAGCGACATGCCGATCCCATCGTGCCAGATGATCTTCACCAGCGATCCGGCCCGGCCGCGAAAAACGAACAGGTCCCCGCCGTGCGGGTTACGTTCGAGCGCCTGCTGCACCAGCAGCGCGAGGCCCTGCATCCCCTTCCTCATATCGGTGTGACCCATCGCCAGCCAGACTCGCGCACCGGCAGGGATCACCTCAGCGCCTTCAGCACGGCGACCACCTGCGCCGGTGACGCCGTAGGGAATACGCTCACCCGCTTGCCGCGGGCCAGGTCGATGACCATTGCCGGCGTCGTTCCGGCACACGACCCCGCATCCTCGTCGACGACCACGGCCTCGGCAAAGGCGGGCACGGCCGGTCTGCTGGGCTCCGCCGCAGCATGTGCCTGCCGCAGCTTGCTCCGCCAAGTGTAGATCAGCGAGGTGGAGATATCGTGCCGCCGGCAAACCTCGGCCACGCAGGCTCCCGGCGAGAACGCTTCGGCCAAAACCCGCAGCCGTTCTTCTTCGCTCCACCGTCGGCGCCGTTCCGGCCCCGCGAACACCGTTATCTGGCTCATCCACCGCTCCTAAGCGCACGCACAAGAGCACGCTTAACAGCGCTCACTCACCGGCCGGACAAGGCGGCGCTCACCGGATGGGTACGAAGATATGGCTAAGCGCTTGAAAGCGATGGTGACCCCTACGAGTGTAGAACTTTTGTCTCAGGCAATGCCGGGACGTCTCTAACTACACTGTAAAATCAATGATTTCTCTTGTAAGGTGTTCGCGGTCGGTCGCTCCGGTTTGCCTGAATTTGGCTCAAAATGTGGGAACGATTGTGGGAACGCTTGCCCGCTGAAAATGTGGGAACGCCCGCAATGCCCAAACAGGGAACCGAACCGATGGCACTTACAGCATTGAAGGTGAAGAACGCGAAGCCCGGTCGCCATGTCGATGGCCGGGGGCTTTGCCTGTTGGTGAAACCGAGCGGCGCGCGGACATGGCTGCTAAGGATGCAGCGGCATGGCAAGCGGCGCGACTATGGGCTGGGGTCGGCGCTGGACGTATCGTTGGCCGAAGCGCGGGACGCAGCGGCGGCGCTGCGCCGTCAGGTGCGCGAGGGAGCCGACCCGGTGGCCGAGCGGCGCAAGGCGCGCAAGGTCATGCCGAGCTTCGAGACAGCCGCGCGCGACTGCTACGAGGCGTTGAAAGAGGGCTGGAAGAACCGCCGTCATGCCAACTGGATTTCCAGCCTTGAGAACCACGTCTTTCCGATGGTCGGAACGCGGCCGGTGGATCAGGTGGACAGCGCCGCCGTGGTCGAGGTGCTGTCCCCCATCTGGCTCACCATCCCCGACACGGCGCGGCGCATCCTGCAACGCATCGGCGCGGTGCTGGACTTCGCCCATATCAAGGGATGGCTTGCCGATGAGGTATCGTTGCGCTCCGTCCGCAAGGGGCTTCCGCGTCAGGTGGACAAGGGCGGGCATCTGGAAGCCATGCCCTATGCGGACGTTCCCGCGCTTATGCAGAAGCTGGCGGCGGCATCGCCCACGACCGGCCGCGATGCCTTGCGCTTCACGATCTACAACGCCGTGCGGTCGAACGAGACGCGCTTTGCCGTCTGGACCGAGTTCGACCTGGACAAAGCTATCTGGACCATTCCGGGCGAGCGCATGAAGGCAGGCGAAACCCATGTCGTGCCACTGTCCGCGCCCGCCGTCGCATTGCTTCGCAAGCGGTGGAAGGAACGCACCAGCGACACCGGCCTTGTGTTCAGCAACGATGGCAAAAAGCCGATCAGTGACATGACCATGACCAAGCTGCTCCGCGATGACGGCATCAAGGGTGTGACCGTTCACGGCTTCCGTTCCGCCTTCACCGACTGGTCGTCGGAGCGGACGCGCTTCCCTAAGGAGGTCGCCGACAAGGCGCTAGCGCACAAGCTGCCCAACAAGGTGGAAGCGGCCTATCGCCGCACCGATTTCTTTGAGAAGCGCCGGAACCTGATGGCGCGTTGGGCCGAGTATCTGGACCGCAAGGGGAAGGACGCCGCCGCCACGGCGTCCGAGCCTATCCCGCTCCGCGCTGCCGCCTGATGAGGTCATGCAGACTGGCCGTGGTGATGCGGGTGGATTTGCCGAACTTCACCGTCTCGACTTCACCGGCCGCGATCAGCTCGTAGAGCTTGGTCCGGCCGACGCCGATCATGCGCGCCGCGTCATTAACGCGAACGCAGATCGGATCAGGAGGTAGGGGCGCGGTCATGGGCGACCCTTTCGGCACCGTTGGCGCGATAGGCGGCGGGATTGGCGATCCAGCGTTGGACGGCGGACTCATGCCAGCCAGCGCCGTGGATGCTGATTGACACTTGGCGGGGAAATGTCCCGTCCGCGATCTTGCGATAGAGGGTGGAGCGGGAAAGGCCGGTGCGTTGCAGAACCGTCTTGAGGCGGATAATCCTTTCACTGTTAGGCATAGCTTAATTTCCGTTTATGGCGTTGGCACAAACCCCCTACGAACAGAATTGGTGGCCGGGATTCGCGGCGCAAGAGCCACCCGACCGAGATATGACGAAGATACAGCTCACGGCGGTCTAAGTGTAGGCAACGGTGGGAAACGGCGGCGAACTACGGCAAACGGTGGCGTATGGCGGTGGACGGCGGCGACCGGCGGTAATAGGTGGTCTATACTTGTACGTTTATTTGCCGATCGTGACAAATAAGCCACGCCATCATGCGACTTTCTGGCAATCAATACGACCCGATGAACTTGGCGTGATTCCGATTCGCACGACACGGCGGAGCCTTCCTTTCAGGTGGCCCGCCATTGCCACGAAACCATGCTGTATCAGTTCATTCCGCCGCGCAAGAGGGGGGGCACTACAGTGCCGCCCATCGCCAACTTAGTAGCAAAAGCGCGAAATCAGTCGTAAATGCGCCAATACAGTCGCACAGAGCACAATCTTGTCCGTTCCGGCAAACGGCCGTCATAGGGCATGGCACATGATGGCCTTGGAAGGTTGCCGTTTGCTCGCTATATTGGCTCCATGACCAAGGCACACGCAGCACCGACCGAAAAGATCGTCCGCGATTCCAAGTCCGGGCGGTCTGTTGTCGTGCGCGGCGTCGGCGCGCTCAAAGGGCATTTGACGCTCAAGAAGGGCGTCGATCTTACCAAGCCCATTGCCTCGCAGGCCATGAAGGGCGCGAAAACGCGCAAGCTCGAACCCGCCCACGCAAAGCACTGACCCCTTGCCGGGAATCCTGCTCGACACGCACGCGCTCTATTGGCTCGTGAGCGGCGAGGAAGATTTGCTTGAGCAAGCCCTGGTCGCGATCGGCGAGAACCAGGAAGCCGGAACGCTGTTTGTGTCACCGATCACAGCATGGGAACTTGCGGTCGCGACCAGGAAGAACCGCGTAGCAGGCCGTCCGCATTTGGGCGACGACCCGCCCGACCGCTGGTTCCGTGAGGCGGTGCGCGTCACGTCAGCGCGGATCATTCCGATCCAGCAGCGGATTTCGTGCGAAGCCGCCAACATCGTGACCGACACCGGGCATAGAGACCCCGGCGATTGCTTTCTGATGGCGACCGCCCGCGTTCGCGGCATACCGATCGTCACGCGAGACGAAATCATGCAGTCGATCGCGGCGGAGAACGGTGGCTATCTGGACGTGATCGCCTGCTAGGTTCGGCATTGATTTCCGTCTCCGCTTCCGCCTCGAATGCGCGCTTGCCTTTACGCTGCCATAGCGCAAGAGTGTTCGCTCCTTCCTCGCCTTGCAGCTTCCCCGCGATGGCGAGGAACGCGCCGTAGAGCGTGGCGCGGTCGTCGTCGGTCAGATCGACCAGCCCGGCCTTGACGATCAGGCCGCCCAATTCGATCAGATGCCGCGTTCGCTCTCGCCGTTTCATCACCCATTCCCGCGTGTCGGTTCGCGCCTTACGTGCCTCAACGCGATGCCGCGCCGCCTTCGAGCGGTAGAGCGCCTTCCGGCTGTTGGTCAGATCGCGGCGCAGACTTGCGTTGCTTGCTGCGAAAGAAGGCCGTGCCTGCCTTGCGCCAGCCCTCCTTTACGGTTGCATCGTTGTTGGCGACGGCACCGAGCAACACACCCGCCAGCAGATCGGCGTCAAGCGCATCGGCGCCGGTTGCCGCGACGAGTTCGCCAAGCTGGCGCACGCGGCGTTCCTTAAGCGCCTTCGCCTTGTCGGCCAGCGCCTTTAGCTCCGTATCAAAGTCGCGCGGTTTACGCATTGCAGTCTCCATTCTTTGCGGATGGAGTGATTCTAGAGTATTGCTTTTCGTAATGCTGTAGAGTCGCCGGGACGTGATGACACCGCCTAGTCCCTGCTCGGATTTTATTCGAGGAGGGCGCGCTTATACGTCGTTCCGACGTGCGCTTCGCAGTAGTAAATGGATGTCGCTATGGCGATATACCATTTCTCCGTTCAGGTCATCGGCCGCGCCAGCGGGCGCAGCAGCGTCGCCGCCGCCGCCTATCGTGCGGGCGAACGCCTGCACGACGAGCGCCTTGACCGGGACCATGATTTCCGCGCCCGCGCGGGCGTCGAGCATAGCGAAATCATGCTGCCGGAGGGTGCGCCCGAACGCCTATCCGACCGCGAAACCCTCTGGAACGAGGTCGAAGCGACCGAGAAGCGCAAGGATGCGCAGCTAGCCCGCGAAGTCGAGTTCGCCATCCCGCGCGAGATGAGCAAGGCCGAGGGCATCGAACTGGCGCGGGATTTTGTGCAGGCCGAGTTCGTGGATCGCGGCATGATCGCGGACCTCAACGTGCATCGCGACATAGACGCCAGCGGCATGGAGAAACCCCATGCCCATGTCATGCTCACCTTGCGCGAGGTTGGGCCGGACGGGTTCGGGGCAAAGGTCCGCCAATGGAACGAGCATGGCAATGTCGAGCAATGGCGCGAGCGCTGGGCCGATCACGTCAATCATCGCCTTGCCGAACTCGACATAGACGCGCGCATCGATCATCGCAGTCTTGCCGATCAGGGCATCGACCTTGAGCCGCAAAGCAAGATCGGTGGTCCCGCGCAGCGCATGGACGCGCGGGGGCTAGAAGCCGACCGCGCCGAGATGCACCGCGAGATCGCGCGGGAGAATGGCGAACGCATCATCGCCGATCCCGGCATCGCGCTCGATGCGATCACGCACCAGCAGGCGACGTTCACCACGCGCGACCTTGCCATGTTCGTGCATCGGCATAGCGACGGGAAGGACCAATATGACCGGGCGATGAGCGCGGTGCGCGGCTCGCCCGACCTGATCGCGCTGGGTAAGGACGGGCGCGGCGATGATCGCTTTACCAGCCGCGACATGATCGAGGCCGAGCAACGGTTGCAGCGCGCGGCCGAGATGATCGCCGAGCGCGAGCGGCATCGTGTTTCGGAGGACGACCGGGAAGAGGCGCTTCGCGCAGCGGCGGCGCGCGGATTGGGCCTGTCGGGCGAGCAGCGCGCGGCGTTCGACCATGTGACCGACCGGCAGGGCTTGAGCATCGTCGTGGGCTATGCCGGGACCGGCAAAAGCGCGATGCTGGGCGTGGCGCGCGAGGCGTGGGAGTCTTCCGGCCTGAACGTGCGCGGCGCGGCGTTGGCGGGCATTGCCGCCGAGGGTCTGGAAAACGGCTCCGGCATTGCGTCGCGCACCATCGCCAGTATGGAACATGGCTGGGCCAACGGGCGCGACATGCTCACGTTCCGCGACGTGCTGGTGATCGATGAGGCGGGCATGGTCGGCACGCGCCAGATGGAGCGCGTTCTGTCCCATGCCGCCGAGGCTGGCGCGAAGGTCGTGCTGGTGGGCGATCCGCAGCAATTGCAGTCGATCGAGGCGGGCGCGGCATTCCGTGCGCTGCATGAGCGGCATGGCGGCGTCGAGATCACACAGGTTCGCCGCCAGCACGAAGACTGGCAGCAGGACGTCACGCGCCATCTCGCCACCGGCAGGACCGGCGAGGCCATTGCCGCCTATGCCGACAAGGGCATGGTCCATGCCGCCGAGACGCGCGAACAGGCGCGCGCCGATCTTGTCGAACGCTGGGACCGCGATCGGCAGGCCAGCCCCGACGCCAGCCGCATCATCCTCACCCATACCAATGCCGAGGTGCGCGACCTCAACGAGGCGGCCCGCGAGGCGATGCGGGCGACGGGCGAGCTGGGCGATGATGTTCGGGTGAAGACCGAGCGCGGCGACCGGCTATTCGCGTCAGGCGACCGCATCATGTTCCTGCGCAACGAGCGCAGCCTTGAGGTGAAGAACGGCACGCTGGGCACGATCGAGAAGGTAAGCGACGGCCACATGTCCGTCCGCACCGATGACGGGCGTTCCATCGCGTTCGACGTGAAGGACTATCGCGACCTCGATCATGGCTATGCGGCCACGATCCACAAGGCGCAGGGCATGACCGTGGACAGGGCGCATGTGCTGGCGACGCCGGGGATGGATCGGCATGGGGCCTACGTCGCCCTGTCGCGCCATCGGGACGACGTGCAGCTTCACTATGGCAAGGATGATTTTCGCGATCAGTCGCGGCTTGTCCACACGCTTTCGCGCGAGCGCGGCAAGGACATGGCGACCGACTATGCGAAGGCCGATCCGGCCAAGGAATTTGCCGAGCGGCGCGGGATCACCTTCGGCGAGCGCGTCGCGGAGATCATGCGCCCCGTGGTCGAGAAGGCGCGCGGGATCTTCGATGGCTTGCGCCTCTCGCTGCCGGGGCAAGATCGCGCGCCATCGGCCTCGCCCGAACCCCGGCGCAGCATGTTCGATGGCCTCGACCTTGGCCGGTTCGTAACCACGTCGGAAAATGATCCTGCCCGCCAGCAGCAGCGTGACCATGACCCGCAGCCACTCCGCGCGGGCGGCATGCGCGGGGCGGTGGAGCGTTACGCCAAGGCGGTGGACGCGATCTGGCAGACCCGCGCGCAGGGCTTGGACGCCATGCCGCATCAGCGGGAGGCGCTTACCCAAGCAAGGGACGCGCTGAACGCGGTGCGGCCCGAAGGGGCATCCGACCTCGACAGCGCGTTCAGGAGCAGTCCGGAGCTTGTCCGCGAGGCCGCCGAGGGGCGCGGCCAGGCCGCCATGCGCGCCATGCAGCTTGAGACGGAAATCCGCATCGATCCCTACAGCCGCGCAGATCGGTTTGTGGAGGGCTGGCAGCAATTGCAGCGTCAACATCAGGAGCTTGTACGCGACGGCGATTTCCGGGGCGCGAAGAGTACCGCCCAGCACATGGCCGACATGGCGAAGAGCCTTGAGCGCGACGCCCAGCTTGAATCGGTGCTGGGACTGCGCAGCCGCGAACTCGGACTGGAGATCGGCCAGCAGATGGGCCGGAGCATCTCCCACGACCTCGCATCCTCCATCCCCTTCGATCATGGCCGCGGCATGAGCCGCTAATCCCCAAGGAGACGACGACATGGACGACGAAGAACAATCGCTGCTCAATGACCCCGAACCCGACACCCGGCCCGATACCGCCGCCGAGGCGTTCGCGGCCTTGTCGCAGCGTGTGGCCGGGATGGAGGAGCGACTGGACGGGCGCATGGCGATGATGACCCGCGCGCTCGAACATATCGCCATCGAGAAGCAGAGCATCGAGATACCCGACTATAGCCCGACCCTTGCCAAGATCGGCGGGCACCTCGCGGCGCTTGCGCCACAGATGAAGAGGTTTGCCGACGCGCCCGCCATGCAATTGACGCCGGAGAGCATGGCCGAGCGTATCACAGCAGCGGCGAAGGCTGCCCGTGAGGGGGACAGGGAGACCATCGGGCAGGCGCAGGAACTCCATCGCCAAGCCTATGCCGACCAGATGCGCGTGATCGGCGCTATCCGCACCAAGCAGCAGCAGCGCCTCCATATGCTCTATAGCGGCATCAGCACGGCGCTGGCGGTATCGCTCCTGTGGCTGGTCTATCCGGGCTGGGCGGCGAGCATCGGCCCGCGAAGCTGGCATTGGCCGGAGGGCACGGCGCGTCGGGCGCTGGGTGACGCCACCGCATGGGATGCCGGTATCCGGCTCATGCGTGCCGACAATCCCGAAGCGTGGCAGGCCATCGTCAACGCCGCCGATATGGCCCGCGAGAACCGCGACGCATTCGCCGCCTGTCAGAAGGCCGCCGCCAAGGTCAAGGCTCCGGTCCAATGCGTGGTCAGGGTGGGGATACCATAATCTCGACTGTGCCGCCTTTAGATGATTTCTCTGCCGGAGAAGTGGCTTCGCTGCATGGCCGCCGCAGAGGCCCTTAGAGCAATGATGCTGAGCAAGTCGGCCCGTCGCTTGATTTCCCTGTTCGTGCCTTTCGACGGATTGGTGGACACGATCTGCGCCTAGTCGTTCTTGGAGAAGGCCCCATACGCGAGTACATCCTTGCGTGCTCCTTCCATCGTGTCGAGCTACCTATGGAACTTCTCGCGCAGGTCGTCAGTCACCTGCTCCTACCGCTGGTGCGCCATCGCATTCGAAATGTTTTTGATCACCACAGGTCTCCGCTGGTGGGCAACAGCGTGTTGCGTGCCAAAAAACGGGACACCTTGACGGCAGCGGCGTGCAAGCCCTTGTGATCATCGGCGATCACCCGCTTCAAACCACGCAGGCCCCGGTCGGCTAATGCGCCGAACATGGGTCGCGATCCTCGCGAACGTCCGTCAGGCTCCGGTCAGGTAATTTTGATGGATAGTCCCTCCCAGCATACGAGAAGAGAATATGACCAGATTGCGATCCCACCCTGAGCGCCATGCCGTTTCCCGGATCGGCTGGCTGCGAGCAGCAGTGCTCGGCGCTAACGATGGTATCGTATCCACCGCAAGCCTCCTCGTTGGGGTCGCGGCGTCAGGCGCCGACAGGCATGGCATCCTTGTCGCCGGCGGAGCGGCCCTGGTGGCGGGGGCCATGTCGATGGCGGCTGGGGAATATGTCTCGGTCAGTTCGCAATCCGAGACAGAAAAGGCCGATCTGGCGAAGGAGCGGAAGGAACTGGCCGAACACCCCCAGTTGGAGCGCCGGGAATTGGCAGACATCTATGTCCGGCGCGGGCTGAGCGATAGTCTGGCCCTGCAAGTCGCGGATCAATTGATGGCCCATGACGCGCT
>CAISGR010000039.1 GCA_903884945.1 uncultured bacterium | reverse complement strand
CGATCTGAGCTTGATGCCGAGATCCTCGCTGATCGCCTGAGCGCCGGTGAGAATCGCGATGTCTTCGAGCATGGCCTTGCGGCGATCACCAAAACCCGGCGCCGTGACGGCCGCGACCTTGAGGCCGCCGCGCAGGCGGTTGACGACGAGCGTGGCAAGCGCCTCGCCCTCGATGTCCTCGGCGATGATCAGGAGCGGACGGCCCGACTGAACGACGGCTTCCAGGATCGGGAGCATCGCCTGCAGGTTCGAGAGCTTCTTCTCATGGATCAGGATGTACGGATCGTTGAGCTCGACGTTCATCTTTTCCGGGTTGGTGATGAAATACGGGCTGAGATAGCCACGGTCGAACTGCATGCCCTCGACCACGTCGAGCTCGAATTCGAGACCCTTCGCTTCCTCGACGGTGATCACGCCTTCCTTGCCGACCTTCTCCATCGCCTCGGCGATCTTCTCGCCGACGACGGTGTCGCCGTTCGCCGAGATGATGCCGACCTGGGCGATTTCCTTGGTGCCGGCAACCGGCTTGGAGCGCGCCTTGAGGTCCTTGACGACTTCGATGACCGCGAGGTCGATGCCGCGCTTCAGGTCCATCGGATTCATGCCGGCCGCAACCGACTTCATGCCCTCGCGAACGATCGCCTGGGCGAGCACGGTCGCGGTGGTGGTGCCGTCACCGGCGACGTCGTTGGTCTTCGAGGCCACTTCGCGCAGCATCTGCGCACCCATGTTCTCGAACTTGTCCTTGAGCTCGATCTCCTTGGCGACGGTGACGCCGTCCTTGGTGATGCGCGGAGCGCCGAACGACTTGTCGATCACGACGTTGCGGCCCTTCGGGCCAAGCGTCACCTTCACCGCGTCGGCGAGGATGTCCACGCCGCGCAGAATGCGCTCACGCGCGTCACGCGAAAATTTTACGTCCTTGGCTGCCATGTGGGGCTACCCTTTCAAAATTGCGAGTTGAGGAAATTCCGGATGGCCGGGCGGCTGGCGTCAGCGAGGATGCCCGGCCCGTCGGCGTCAGCCAACGATGCCCAGAATGTCGGATTCCTTCATGATCAGCAGGTCTTCACCGTTGATCTTGACCTCGGTGCCGGACCATTTGCCGAACAGGATCTTGTCGCCGGCCTTGACGTCCAGCGGGGTCACGGTGCCGTCCTCGGCCTTGGCGCCCGAACCGGCGGCGACGACTTCGCCTTCCTGCGGCTTTTCCTTGGCGGTCTCGGGGATGATGATCCCGCCCGCAGTCTTCTCTTCCGCCTCTACCCGGCGAACGAGGACGCGATCGTGCAACGGACGAAAGTTCATGCGCGCTTGTCCCTTCTAATGGTGTTCAAAATCGTTGTTAGCACTCACGCGGAGTGAGTGCCAGCGATGCGCATATGATGCCGGCCCGGCGCAGCGTCAACGGTCGGCGACTCAAAAAATCGCGGCGCGCCCGCCTGTGTTGCCTGTCTAGTACAGGCGTTTACTCGCGCCCGGCCATGCTCTAGCGAAGACGGGCAACCGCTTATGCAGGGGAACGCACGGTGAAACTGGTTCGGGGCGCGTGGAAGATACTCGTCGGCATCAAGGACGGCCTCGTCCTGATCGCCATGCTGTTGTTCTTCGGCCTGCTGTTCGGCGTGATGTCGTCCAAGCCGAGCCCGGCGGCGATCCGTGACGGCGCGCTGCTGCTGAAGCTCGACGGCCAGATCGTCGAGCAGCCGGAAGAGGCCGATCCTTTCGCGTCGTTCAGCAGTGGCAGCAGGGTCCACCAGTTTCGCCTCCGCGACCTGGTCCGCGCGCTCGACAAAGCGAAGGACGACACGCGGGTCAAGGTGGTGGTGCTCGATCTGCAATCGTTCGGTGGCGGCTACCCGGCTGCGGTCGACGAGGTCGCCAATGCCGTCCGGCGCGTGCGCGACAGCGGCAAGCCGGTGCTCGCCTATGCGGTCGCCTATACCGATTCGGGCTATCGCCTCGCGGCGAATGCCAGCGAGATCTGGATGAGCCCGATGGGAGGCACGCTGTTCATGGGGCCGGGCGGATCGCAGCTCTACTACAAGGGGCTGATCGACAAGCTCGGCGTCAACGCGCACGTCTATCGCGTCGGCAAGTACAAATCCTATGTGGAGCCCTATACCCGCACCGAGGCATCGCCCGAGGCCAAGGAAGAAGTCGTCAAGCTGTACCAGGTGCTGTTCGGCCAGTGGCAGGAAGCGATCGCCAAGGCGCGGCCCAAGGCGAAGTTCGCCGATTTCCTCACCAAGCCCGATCAGGTGATCGCGGCCGTGCAGGGCGATATCGCCAAGGCCAATCTCCAGGCCGGGCTGGTCGACAAGCTCGGCACCAGGCTCGATTTCGGCAAGCGCGTCGGCGAAATTGCCGGCTTCGACAGGAGCAAGCCCGCGGGCAGCTTCAACACGATCCGGTATGAAGCCTATGTCGAGGCCAATCCCCTCCCGACCAACGGCGATGCGATCGGCGTGCTGACGATCGCCGGCGACATCGTCGACGGCAAGTCGAACGGCGGCAATGTCGGTGCCGACACGGTCAACAAGGCGCTGCTCGACGGGCTCGCCCGCAAGAAGCTGAAGGCGCTGGTCGTGCGGATCGATTCGCCGGGCGGCTCGGCGCTCGCCTCGGAAGATATGCGTCGCGCGATCCTGGAGGCGAAGGCGCAGAAACTCCCGATCGTGGTCTCGATGGGCAGCCTTGCCGCCTCGGGCGGCTATTGGGTCTCGACCGCGGGCGACGTGGTCTTCGCCGAACCCAACACCATCACCGGGTCGATCGGCATCTTCGGCATCATCCCGACCTTCGAGAATACCCTCAAGAAGATCGGCATCACCACCGACGGGGTGCGCACCACGCCGCTGTCCGGCCAGCCGGACATCTATGGCGGCACCAACCCGCAGACCGACGCGATCTTCCAGGCTGGGATCGAGAATGGCTATCGCCAGTTCATCACCCGCGTGTCCGAGGCGCGCAAGCTGAGCCCGGCGCGGGTCGACGAGATCGGCCAGGGCCGGGTGTGGGATGGGGGCACGGCGCGCCAGCTGCGGCTGGTGGACCGGTTCGGCGGCCTGAAGGACGCGGTCGACGAGGCGGCGCGGCGCGCCGGCCTGAAGCCCGAGGACGTCCATGCCGAATATCTCGAGAAGAAACCGGGCTGGCTCGGCAAGTTCGTCGAGAAGGTGATCGGCTCCGGCGACGATGACGACGACGCGTCGAGCCAGGGCAGCGACGCGCTCAGCCGCATGGCGGCGGAGCGGCGCGCCGTGTTCGCGCGGGCGCTGGGCGATGTGAAGCGGATCGGCACCGGTGCGGCGATCCAGGCGCGATGCCTGGAATGCGACGGGCTCGGCGGCGCCTCGGCGTCGCGCGCCGACCTCAAGCTGATGGACTTCGTCCTGGCACGGGCAGCGCAATGATCGCGATCCGACCTGCGCGGCCCGAAGACGCGGCGGCGATCGCCGCGATCTATGCACCCTATGTCGAGACCGGTACCGTGTCGTTCGAACTGGAGCCCCCCGACGCCCGGGCGATGCGGACACGCATGGCCTCGTCCGACGGGCTGTATCCCTGGCTGGTCGTGACCAATGGCGACGAGGAGGGCGGGGTGCTGGGCTATGCCTATGCCACCCGGTTCCGCGACCGGCCGGCCTATCGCTATATCGTCGAGACCTCGGTCTATCTGGCTAGCGGCACGCAAGGGCAGGGCAATGGCCGCCAGCTCTACAAGGCGCTGGTCGATACGCTCCGCGCGCAGGGTTTCACCCATGCGATCGGCGCGATCGCCCTCCCGAACGATCATTCGATCCGCCTGCATGAATCGGTCGGCTTCCGGCGCACCGGCGTGCTGCGCGAAGTGGGCTACAAGCAGGGCCGCTGGATCGATGTCGGCTTCTGGCAATGCAGCCTCAACCCGGCGACCATCCCGCCGACGGAGCCGAGGCCGTTCAGCGAAACCGGGCTGGTCCGGAACGGGTGATGGCGGGACGAGGATGTCATCCTCGTCGGGGGAGCGGGAACGCTTGCGCTCATCGGTGTGAGATGATCGGAATCAGGTAATTTCCACGTTGGAGATACGGACCATATTGGTGTCCGATATCTCTCGAATGCGCCGCGGCCGCCGGTCTCCGCGCCGCAATCGGGCGCCGGACGGCAGTGCCGCGATGCGGCGACCGGGCCGGGAAGCGCGCCGGGCAAGTCTCGGACCTAGCAACACCGCCGGCTCTTCGCTAAAGCCCGCCCTCTCATGACCGACGCACCAGACTATCGCGACACCGTCTTCCTGCCGAAGACCGATTTCCCCATGAAGGCCGGGCTTGCCGCGAAGGAGCCGGCGATCCTGGAGCGCTGGGCGAAACTCGGCCTGTACGATCGCCTGCGCGCGCAGCGCGCCGGGCGCGAGCGCTTCATCCTGCATGACGGCCCGCCCTATGCCAATGGCGACATCCATATGGGCCATGCGATGAACAAGGTGCTGAAGGACATCATCGTCCGCAGCCAGTCGCTGCTCGGCAAGGACGCGCCGTACGTGCCCGGCTGGGATTGCCATGGCCTGCCGATCGAATGGAAGGTCGAGGAAGCCTATCGCGCGAAGAAGCTCGACAAGGACCAGGTGCCGGTCGCCCAGTTCCGCGCCGAATGCCGCGCCTATGCCGAGAAATGGGTCGCGGTGCAGCGCGTCCAGTTCGAGCGGCTCGGCGTGATGGGCGATTGGGAAGACCCGTATCTCACCATGAAGTTCGAGGCCGAAGCGGCCATCGTGAACGAACTGCTGAAGTTCGCCGAGAGCGGCCAGCTCTATCGCGGCGCCAAGCCGGTGATGTGGTCGCCGGTCGAGAAGACCGCGCTCGCCGAGGCCGAGGTGGAATATGAGGATGTGGTGTCGACCCAGATCGACGTCGCGTTCGAGATCACCGAAGCGCCGAACGCGCCGGAACTGGTGGGTGCCCACGCCGTGATCTGGACGACCACGCCGTGGACGATCCCGGTCAACCAGGCGCTGAGCTACGGGCCGGAGATCGAGTACGCGTTGTTTGACGTGACGGTTTCGGTAGTGCCCCAACCTGGCGAAGATGTCTTCGAGCATCCGGCTGTCCTGCGGTGGCAAAACGGCCGCCGAGTCGTAATCGCTGCGAATGAAACGCTGAAATCAGATTTCGAGCAGCGTTTCCGCAAGTTCTGGACCGGCGGGGCTGCCGCTAGCCTAACTGAAGTGCGGAGAATTAAGGGCTCCGAGCTCGCGGGCGCGGTCGCCCGCCACCCGATGCACAAGCTCGGCGGCTTTTTCGCGAAACCCCGCCCGTTCCTGCCCGGCGATTTCGTCACCACTGACGCCGGCACCGGTCTCGTCCATATGGCGCCCGATCACGGCGAGGATGATTTCCTGCTGTGCAAGGCGTACGGCATCGATCCGGTGTTCGCGGTCGATGGCGCCGGCATGTACCGGCCCGACTGGCTCTGGCTGGGCGGGCAGGGGAGCGTCATCAACAAGAAGTTCGTTGCCTCGGACGGGCCGATCTGCACCGATCTGCGCGAGGTCGGCGCCCTGCTCGCGGCGTCGGACGATTTCGCGCACAGCTATCCGCACAGCTGGCGCTCCAAGGCGAAGGTGATCTTTCGCGCGACGCCGCAATGGTTCATCCCGATGGACCAGCCGCAGCATCCGCCGGTTGAAATTGCGCCGATCGAGCTCGGTGCCGATATGGGAATCGCGGCGCCGCTCGGGCACGGGCAGGGCAATGGTCCGACGCTGCGCCATATCGCGCTCGATGCGATCGAACGGACGCGCTGGGTGCCGGAGCGCTCGCGCAACCGCATCCGGTCGATGGTCGAGCAGCGCCCCGACTGGGTGATCAGCCGCCAGCGCGCCTGGGGCGTGCCGATCGCGCTCTATGTCAACCGCGCGACCGGCGAGTATCTGGCCGATGCGGGCGTCAACACGCGCATCGTCGAGGCGTTCAAGGCGGGCGGGGCGGATGCCTGGTTCGCTGCCGACCATCAGGCGCTGCTCGGGCCGGATTATGACGCGGCCGATTACGAGGTGATCACCGACATCCTCGACGTGTGGTTCGATTCGGGCTCGACGCACGCGTTCGTGATCGAGGCGCGCTATGGCGAGGGCGTTCGCGCCAATCTCTATCTCGAAGGGTCGGACCAGCATCGCGGCTGGTTCCAGTCGTCGCTGCTCGAAAGCGCCGGCACGCGCGGGCGCGCGCCCTATGACGCGGTGCTGACCCACGGCTTCGCGCTGGACGGGCAGGGCCGCAAGATGTCCAAGTCGCTCGGCAATGTCGTCGATCCGCTCAAGATCATCCAGGAATCGGGCGCGGACATCCTGCGCATGTGGGTCGCTTCGACCGACTATTTCGACGATGTGAAGATCGGCAAGGAAGTGCTCGGCACTGCCTCCGACGCGTATCGCAAGCTGCGCAACACCTTCCGCTACATGCTCGGCGCGCTCGACGGGTTCAGCGACGCCGAGAAGGTCGATACGCGGCACATGCCCGAGCTTGAGCTCTATGTGCTCCATCTGCTCGGCAAGCTCGATGTCGAGCTCAAGGCGGCCACGGAGAATTTCGAGTTCAACCGCTATCTGCGGCTGCTGACCGATTTCGCGCAGGAGGACCTGTCGGCCTTCTTCTTCGATATCCGCAAGGATAGCCTGTATTGCGACGCGGCGGACGATCCCAAGCGCCGCGCCTATCGTACGGTGCTCGATATCCTGTTCCACGCGCTGGTCCGCTACGCCGCGCCGATCCTCTGCTTCACGGCGGAAGAGGTGTGGCAGGCGCGCTTCCCGAGCGAGGATGGTTCGGTCCATTTCCTCGAATGGCCCGAATTGCCGCCGCTGCCGGGTGACGATGCGGTCGCGACCGCCTGGGCCGACGTGCGCGCGCTCCGCGCCGAGGTGACCGAGGCGATCGAGCCGCTGCGGCGCGACAAGATCATCCGCTCGAGCCTCGAAGCCGAGGTGACCGTCCCGAAATCGTCGCTGTCGAACGAGGCGCTGGCCGAACTTTTCATTGTGGCGAAGGTGACGACGGGCGATGCCGTGTCCGTCACTCGTACCGCTTTCCACAAATGCGGTCGTTGCTGGCGGCATCTGCCCGACGTGGCGGCGGATGGCGCGCTCGACGATCGTTGCGCAAAGGTTGTTTCGCGATGAGCAAGCTCCCCATCGTCGGCCTGGCTACCGGTGCCGTGCTGTTCGTGGCCGACCAGGCGGCGAAATATGGCGTCACCGACGTGCTCGGCCTCAGCGAGATGACCGACGGGCGGACGATCACCTCCTTCTTCTCGTTGCGCTTCGTGGCCAATCGCGGGGTCTCGCTCGGGTTGCTCCATGCCGATACCGATATGATGCGCTGGGGGCTGGTGGCCCTGACGGCGGCGATCGCGGTCGGCGTGCTGGTGTGGATGCTGCGCGAGCCGAACCGGCAGGACCAGGTCGCGCTCGGCCTCGTCCTGGGCGGGGCGATCGGCAATATCATCGATCGGGTGCGCTTCGGCTATGTCGTGGACTTTGCCGATTTCCACATCGGGGCGTGGCGCCCCTTTTTGGTCTTCAATGTCGCTGACGCGGCGATTACGATAGGGGTGCTCATCCTGCTTGTGCGGGCGCTTCTGGTGCGCGACAAGCCACGGGCAGGGCGAGATCCAGTGGAG
Source organism: uncultured bacterium (assembly GCA_903884945.1). Classification (GTDB taxonomy): domain Bacteria; phylum Pseudomonadota; class Alphaproteobacteria; order Sphingomonadales; family Sphingomonadaceae; genus Sphingomonas. Next base: position 63,665 of record CAISGR010000039.1, on the reverse strand, counting down.
AATATGAATGCGTAAGTTGGTGTCGATCGCAACCGGGCTCGGCCTTGCCGTCCTGCTCTCCGGCTGTGCCCATGGCGGCAGGGGGCATGCACGACCCGATGAGTTCGCCGTCGCGCGCGCCGCGCCGCTGGTGATTCCGCCCGATTTCTCGCTGACCCCGCCCCAGCCGGGCGCAGCGCGCGCCAATGACGTGAGCCCCAACGCCCAGGCGCTCGACGCCCTGTTCGGCGGCCGCGCCCAGCGCAGCGCCTCGGAAAGCGCCACGGTCGATGCGGCCGGTGCCGACAATGCCGATCCGGGTATCCGCTCGGATGTCGGCGATCCCGGCACCAACGTCGTCGACAAGGGCACGACCACCCGCGACATCGTTGCGGCTCCCGAAGGCGACGGCCAGGACGCCCGCACCTCCACACCCCGTTGACGACCTGACCCGGTCGGGGCGGTGAGCGCGATCCTGATTCGCAGGCTCGCGACCGCGGCCCCGACTCTGCTCGCGGTCATCCTGCTGTCGTTCGTGCTGATGCGCGCGGCCCCGGGCAGTCCGTTCGATGGCGAGCGCCCGCTCGACCCCGCGACCCGCGCTGCGTTCAGCGCTGCCTATGGCCTGGACAAGCCGTTGCCGGTGCAGGCGGCGCGTTATGTGGGCGGCGTGCTCCGGGGCGATTTCGGGCCGTCGCTGGTCTACAAGGATTTCACCGTCGGTGCGCTGATCGCGCAGGGCCTGCCGGTGTCGCTGACTCTCGGCGGGCTTGCGCTGGTCCTGGCCCTGGCGCTTGGCATCGGTGGCGCGACCATCGCGGGGACCCATGCCGGTGGCATCGCCGACCGGGCGATCATGACCGCCGCGACCTTGCTGACCGCAATCCCCAGTTTCGTGACCGGTCCGGCGCTGGTGCTCGTCTTCGCACTGTGGCTCCAGCTGCTGCCCGTTTCGGGGCTGGACGGAACGCGATCGCTCGTCCTGCCGGTGGTGGCGCTCGCGCTGCCCGTGTCCGGCGCGATCGCGCGGCTCGCGCGGGCCGGGCTCGTGGTCGCGCTGGCGCAGGACCATGTGCTGACGGCGCGCGCGCGGGGCCTGCCGCCGCGCATGATCCTGTGGCGGCACGCGCTGCGGCCGGCACTGCTTCCCGTGGTGAGTTATCTCGGGCCGGCTGCCGCGGGCCTGCTGACCGGGGCGGTGGTGATCGAGACGGTGTTCGGCCTGCCCGGGCTCGGGCGCTATTTCGTGCAGGGCGCGCTCAACCGCGACTATCCGCTCGTGCTCGGCGTGGTGATCCTCTACGCGGCGCTGATCCTGCTCTTCAACCTGATCGCCGACCTCGCTTATGGCTGGCTCGATCCGCGGGTTCGTAGATGAGGATCGCCGGCTGGACCATCATCGCGGTCGCGCTCGCCGCGCTGCTGCTGCCGCTGCTGCTCCCGTGGAACTATGACCAGATCGACTGGAGCGGTGTTCGCGCGGCCCCTTTTTCGCACGGGCATCTGCTCGGTACCGACAGCGTCGGGCGCGATCTGCTCGCCCGGACGCTGATCGGTACCCGGGTGACGCTGATGGTGGCGGGTGCGGCCGCGGCGGTGGCGCTGGTGCTCGGTACCCTCTGGGGCGCGATCGCGGGATGGGCCGGCGGGCGCGTCGACGAGGCGATGATGCGGATCGTGGATGCGCTCTATGCGCTCCCCTTCATGTTCGTCGTCATCCTGCTGATGGTGGTGTTCGGGCGATCGATCGTGCTGGTCTTTCTCGGCATCGGCGCGGTCGAGTGGCTGACCATGGCGCGGGTGGTGCGCGGCCAGGTGCTGGCGCTGCGCCACCGGCCGTTCGTCCTCGCGGCTGAAGCGGCGGGTGCGCCGCCGGCCGCGATCCTGTTGCGCCATGTCCTGCCCAATGTGGCAGGGGTGGCGCTGGCCTATCTGTTGCTGACGGTACCGCAGGTCGTGATGGTCGAGAGCTTTCTATCCTTCCTCGGCCTCGGGGTGCAGGAGCCGCTGACCTCGCTCGGTATTCTCGTCCATGACGGTGCCGAAGACATGGACGTCGCACCGCTCGCGCTGCTCGTGCCGGGGGCCGTTCTCGTCGGGTTGATCCTGGCCATGACCTCGCTCGGCGAACGCTTGCGCGACCGGCTGGCGCGGTGACCCTCTATACGGTCGAGCGGCTCGGTGTCGCGATCGGGGGCGTTGCGCTGGTCCATGACGTGGCGTTCGCGGTCGAACGCGGCCGCTGCACCGCCCTGGTCGGCGCGTCGGGGTCGGGCAAGAGCCTGTCCTGCCTCGCGCCGTTCGGGTTGAGCGCGGGGGTTGCGAGCGGATCGGCGCGGTTCGAGGGGCGTGAGTTGATCGGCCGCGACGAGGTGGACCTCCGCCCGATCCGGGCGCGGGCGGGCTTCGTCTTCCAGCATCCGCTGACGGCGCTCACTCCCCATCTGCAGATCGGCGCGCAACTGACCGAGGCGGCAACCGCGCTCGGCGGCGCCCGGCCCGATCGGCGCGCGCTCGCGGCCATGCTCGACCGGGTCGGGATCAGCAGCCCGGAGGCCAAGCTCGACGCCTATCCGCATCGCCTGTCCGGCGGGGAGCGCCAGCGTGTCCTGATCGCGGCGGCCACCGCCCATGGGCCGAGGCTGCTGGTCGCGGACGAGCCGACCAGCGCGCTCGATGCAAGCCTGCGCCATGCGATCATGGATGTGTTCGCCCGGCTGCGGGACGATGGCCTGGGGCTTCTGCTGGTAAGCCACGATCTCGCGCTGGTCGCCCGCTATGCGGACCAGCTCGTGGTGATCGAGAATGGGCGTGTCGCCGAGGCGGGCGGGGTTGCCGTCATCGCCAATCCAGCCAGCGCCGCGGCTCGGGCGCTGGTCGCCGCAAGCCCAAAGCTCGACGATCCGGCGCCGCTGCTGCCGCCGGTGGGCGGGAGCCTGCTCGAGGCGCGCGACATTCGCGTCGCCTTCCGCGCGCCGGGATGGCGTGGCGGGCGGATCGCGGCGGTCGATGGGGCGTCGCTCGAGGTCAGGCAGGGCGAGGCGCTGGCGATCGTGGGGGGATCGGGATCGGGCAAGTCCACGCTCGCGCGTGCGATCGGACGGATCGGGCCATGCGACGCGGGCAGCGTGACCTGGCGTGGCGTGGCCCTGCCGCCTCGGCATGCGATGCGCCGCGAGCATCGGGCGGCGATGCAGGCGGTCTTCCAGGATCCGATCGCGAGCCTCGATCCGCAATGGAGCGTGATCGAGAGCGTAGCCGAGCCGCTGCGCTATCTGATGCCGGAACTGGGGGCGGGCGAGCGTCGCACCCGCGCGCTCATGGCGCTGGAGGCAGTTGAACTCGACCCGGCTTTTGCCGATCGCCGCCCGGCGCAACTGTCCGGTGGGCAGGCGCAACGCGTCGCCATCGCCCGGGCCCTGGTGGCACGCCCCGAATTGCTGATCCTCGACGAAGCGACCTCGGCGCTGGATGTCCTGGTCGCGGGGCGCATCCTGGCGTTGCTCGAAACATTGCAGCGCGAGCGCGGGGTCGCGATCCTGCTGATCACCCACGACATTGCGGTGGCGCGCCGGCTCTGCCACCGGATTGCGGTGATGGAGGCGGGAAGGATCGTCGAGGAGGGGCCTTCCGCCGCATTGGTCGCGACGCCGCGCTCAGCCGCTGCAGAAGCACTGGTTACGGCGAGCAGATAAGCGAAAGGGGGCGACCGACGGCCGCCCCCTCCCGATTTTCCGGTGTTGCTTAGAAGCTGACGCCGACCGAGCCGACGACGCCTGCCTTGCTGGCGTTCTTGCCGCTGGGCGTGATGAAGTCGCCATTGGTGTCGACATACTGAATGCCGAAGGTCAGCGACTTGTACGCGATCGAAGCACCAAGTCCCCAATCGGTATATTCCTTGCCGATCGACAGCCAGCTCGGGCCCCAAGTGTGGCCGATATGCGCGCTCAGGCTGACGGGGGTCTTCGGAATGGCGGCGGTGAAGTCGCCGGCAAGGTACACGTTGTCCTCCTTCTTGGAGGCCGCGCCAAGAGCGCCCTGATCAAGCGCCAGTGCCTTCTGCTTCGGTGCATAGTTCACCGTTGCTTTTGCCGTGACCGGTCCAAAGGTGTGGGAGATATCGAAATAGGGCTCGATGAAGTCAGAGCTGCTGATATCGCCGGTCGGATGGGTCTTCGGATAGACGTAGTACAGCGCACCGACGTCAAAGGTCGTGCCGTTGTACGTCTTTTTGAAGCCGGCGATCAAATCCATTTCCTGATGGCCAGTGCCCGCCATGGTGACATAGTCATCGACCGACGAGCCCCAAACCGACACGTAGAAGCCGGATTCGTGCGTGATGGTGATCGAACCCTGGATCGCAAAATTCTTGTCGGTCTGCGAAATGCCGCGGAAACGATAGTCCGACACGACCGTGGCGCTGCCATTGATCGTCAGCGCGGGCGGAGGCGCGGTGTCATCGGCAAAGGCCGGCGTGGCCGTGGCGGCAAGCATCAGCGCGCTGAGGCTGATCATCGAGAGGCGCATGGGTATCCCTTTCAAAGTGAAAAACCGGGTTCCCACCTGCTGCCGGGCGGACGAAACATCTGTCGGAAGTTCTTGGCTTCCCGTGTCACTGTTTCCGTTCGGTAACGAAAGATTGCCGAAACACGCTGCAGCGCACAACATAATTCTGTGCTGCGGCCGCCGGTTTGCGCGGCATGTTGCACTGGCGCAACAGTCCGTGGGGTCAGGGTAACGGTGTCGACGGTCCGTCGCCGGGGCGGAAATGCACGACCCGCTGGGGGAACGGAACTTCGATGCCGTGCTCCTTGAAGAGCCACCAGAGCCGGTTGAGCACGTCCGACCGGACATTGCCGACACCGCCTTCCGGGTCGCTGATCCAGGCGAGGATCTCGTGCTCCGCGCCGTTTTGACCGAACGCCGTCAGCCACACATTCGGCTTGGGGCTGACCAGCACGCGCGGGCTGTCAGTCGCTGCGCGCATCATGAGTTCCTGCGCAAGCTTCAGGTCGCAGCCATAGCCGACCGTCACGGGGATCCGCACCCGCACATTGCGATCGGTATAAGACCAGTTCTCGACCTCCTGGGTCATCAGATTCTCGTTCGGAATCAGATGCTCCTTGCCGTCGCGCGTGAGCACGGAGACGGCGCGGACGCCGATCCGGTTGACCCAGCCGAAGCTCTCGCCGACGACGATCACGTCGCCGGGCTTGATCGAGCGATCCATCAGCAGGATGATGCCGGCGATCAGGTTGCCGACCGTCTTCTGCAGGCCGAAACCGACGGCGAGGCCGAGCGCGCCCGAAAAGACGGCGAAGGCGGTCAGATCGATATTGAGCAGGTCGACGCCGAAGAAGAAGGCGACAGCGACCACCGCGATCGAGGCGAGCTTCTGCGCCAGCAGCTTCTGCGTCGCGTCCAGCCCGCGTGATGCGCCGATCCAGTGGGCGATCACCCGGTTGGCGAGACGGACCGCGGCGAAAAGCGCGATCGCGGTCACGGCGATCATGACGAGCGAGAGCAGCGAGAAGCGCCGTTTGCCGAGGTCGAAGCCGATCCGCTCGAGCGTCTGGGTGATCGGGGCGAGGCCGCCAACCGCGTGGCTGAAGATCGCGACGAACAGGATCGAGGCGACCGTCCAGGCCATCCAGCGCGGCATGCTGAGGCCGCGCAGCAGGTCGACACAGGTCATCGCGGCGGCGGTGGCGAGGGCCAGTCCGATCGGTAAGGCGGCGAGGGGCGGCCAGTCGCCGGCCGCCAGCAGGATCGCGAGCAGCAGCGCCGCCGTGCCGTGTCGCATGATGCGATGGAGCCGGTCGCCGAGCGTCTCCGCCTGCGTGCCGAGGCGCCGCTTCCATTCGCGCTCCAGCGCCGGGCCCAGCATGCGTCCCGCGAGCAACCCGGCGAACAGCGCGGCGAGCACGAGGCCGCCGGCGACTGCAGCCTCGATCAGGATCGATCGCGAGATCGTTGCCAGCCCCTGCGCTTGCAGCCAGGCGGCGAGCGGTTTCACGCCAGCGCCGCCCGAAACCGCTCAAGCCCGGCCGCGAGGTCTGCGATCAAGTCATCGGGGTCTTCGATGCCGATCTGCAGCCGTACCATCAGGCCGGCATCGTCGCGGCTGGTCGCGGTGCGATAGCGCGCCGGGTCGATCGGCAGGGCGAGGCTCTCGAACCCGCCCCAGCTATAGCCGATGCCGAAATGTTCGAGTCCGTCGATCAGCGCCGCGCGGGCCGCTTCGGTCGCATCCTTCAGCACGAACGAGAACAGGCCCGTTGACCCGTTGAAGTCGCGCCTGAAGACATCGTGCCCCGGACAGCCGGGCAGGGCGGGGTGCAGCACCGCAGCCACTTCGGGACGTTCGTCCAGCCAAAGAGCGATCCTGAGCGCGCTCGACTGATGCTGGGCAAGCCTGATCGCCATGGTCCGCAAGCCGCGCGATCCCAACCAGCAATCGTCGGGGCTGGCGGTCTGGCCGAGTTGGAAACTCGTGTCGCGCAGCTTCGCGAAATGGCCCTGCGCGGCCGTGACCGAACCCAGCATCACATCCGAATGGCCAACGATATATTTGGTGCAGGCGAGGATCGACAGGTCGATGCCGTGCTGGATGGCCGGAAAGAACAGCGGCGTGGCCCAGGTATTGTCGAGCAGGGTCACGATCCCGCGTGCCTTGGCCGCTGCAGCGATCGCCGGCACGTCCTGCACCTCGAAGGTGAGACTGCCGGGGCTCTCCATGAAGATCGCGCGGGTCTTCTCGCCGATCAGGTCGGCAATGCCGGCCCCGATCATCGGATCGTAGAAGCGCGTCGTGATGCCCATGCGCTTCAGCAGGCCGGTCGCCATCGACCGGGTCGGGTCATAGGCGCTGTCGACCAGCAGCAATTCGTCGCCCGGCGAAAGCACCGACAGCAAAGCGGCGGCGATCGCGGCGACGCCGGACGGATACAGGAAGGTGGCCTCCGCGCCCGGTTCCAGTTCGGTCAGCGCATCGGCCAGCGACCATTGCGTCGGGGTGCCGCGCCGCCCGTAGAAAAGCCGGTGGTGCGTATCCCTGCCACCGGCAGCGCGCAGATCGGCGACCGAATCGTAGAGGATCGTCGAGGCGCGCCAAACCGGTGCGCTGACGATCCCCTGGGTCCATTCCGGGCGGCGCCCAGCCGAGACGACGCGGGTGGCGTCGCCGACCGGCCGGTCGCTCTCCTTGCTCACGCCGGCCCCATCGCCTTGGGCGTCGTGAGGTCGGCACCCCATTCGGACCAGCTGCCGTCGTACAGCGCCGCCTCGTTACCGAGCAAATGAGCGCCGAAAGCAAGCACGGCGGCGGTGATGCCCGAGCCGCAGGTGGTGACGAGCGGCTTGGCGAGATCAACCCCTGCTGCCTCGAACTCGGCCTTCAGCGCGTCGCCCTGCTTCCATGTGCCGTCCGCATTGAACAGCTTGCCCTGGGGCAGATTCTTCGAACCGGGGATGTGGCCGGCATGGGTGGCGGGTCGGGGATCGGGTTCCTCGCCGGTGAAGCGCGCGGCCGAACGGGCATCGAGCACCTGTTCAGCGCCGCTCTCGACATTGGCCTTCATCTGTTCGAGGTTGCGAACGCCCTTGTCATCCGCCCAGACCGTGAAGTGGCGGTGGCGCAGCGTCTCCTTGCCGCTTTTCGTCTCGCGGCCTTCGGCCTGCCATTTAGCGAGGCCGCCGTCGAGAATGGCGACATCATGTGCGCCAAAGGTCCGCAGCATCCACCAGGCGCGTGCCGCCGTATGATAGGGCGAGCTGTCGTACAGAACCACGCGGCTGCCGTCGCCCAGGCCGAGCGACTGCATGCGACTCGCGAACTTCTCGGGCGAAGGCAGCATGGAAGGCAGGCTGGTGTTGGTATCGGCGAGTTCGGCGAGATCCATGAACACCGCGCCGGGAATATGCGCCGCCTCATATTCTGCCGCAGGATCGCGCTGATCGCCTGGAAGGACATAGGTGGCATCGACGATCCGCAGATCATTCGCGCCCAGTTCTCCTGCCAGCCATTCGGTCGTTACCAGCGAGTCCATTACCATGCTCCTTGTCGTGTTGTAGTTTCCCTAGCCACCGGCAGCGGCGGCGTCGAGACGATCACCGAACGATTGGCGCGGATTGCCTGCGCCTCGTTCCAATTTGCGGCGGCGCACCCTAGATAGTCACGCATGACCCCCAAGCATCTCGGCCAGACCAGTGCGCTGCCCTCTTCGCCAGAAGAGGCGGTGCTCGATTATGTTCCCAATCCACGACCAGACCGCCCCTATCTGGTGCGCCTGACGGCACCCGAATTCACGTCGCTCTGCCCGGTGACCTCCCAGCCTGACTTCGCGCATCTCGTGATCGACTATGCGCCCGGTGAGACGATCGTTGAATCGAAGTCGTTCAAGCTGTTCCTGGGCAGCTTCCGTAACCATCAGGCATTTCATGAAGACTGCACCGTCGGGATCGGCGAGCGGCTTACCGCGGAGATGAAGCCGGTCTGGCTCAGGATCGGCGGCTATTGGTATCCGCGCGGTGGGATTCCGATCGACGTATTCTGGCAGTCTGGTTTGCCACCGGAGGGACTGTGGCTGCCTAGTCAGGATATTCCCGTATATCGCGGGCGCGGCTGAGCCGTTCATTTCGGCTTAATCTTGACCGAAGTTAACGCGATTCCGGTGTTGCGCTGCAACATCCTTGCAACCATATTGAAATCTGGCCGTTCGTGGGAGGCAATTCAGGGGCTACCGGCCCCGTTTAACGAGAGGTTCTGGCGATGGTTCTGGCGGTTGATGGAGTGACCCCGATCGATCATCTGGCATTGATCGGCAATTTCCTGCCGAGAAAATGCGGCCTCGCAACATATACCACGGACACGTTCACCGCGCTCAAGGGGCGGTATCCGGGGCTGAAGATCGACGTCTATGCGATGGACGATCACCCCGGGCGGTATCAATATCCCCCCGAAGTCACGGCCAGCATCCCCGAGCAGGATCGACTCGCCTATATCAGCGCTGCCCGCGCGATCGAGGCGAGTGGCGCCCAGGCGATCTGGCTCCAGCACGAATATGGCATTTTCGGCGGGCCGGCCGGCGAGCATATCCTCGCGCTGCTCGACCGCGTGTCGATCCCGGTCATCGTCACGCTGCACACCATCCTCGAAAAGCCGAGCGCCGATGAGCGCCGGGTGATGGAAGGCCTGCTGCGCCGCGCCGCCAAGATCGTGGTGATGGCCGAGCGCGGACGGGACATTCTGGAGCGCGTCTACAGCGCAAGCCCGCGCTCGATCGTGATGATCCCGCACGGCGTGCCGGATCGCCCGTTCGTCGATCCCGATTCGCTCAAGGCCCGGTTCGGCTGGGAGGGGCGCAAGACGCTGCTGACCTTCGGCCTGCTTGCCCCGAACAAGGGCATCGAGACGATGATCGATGCGATGCCCGCGATCGTCGCCGAGCATCCCGACGTGCTCTACGCCGTGCTGGGTGCGACTCACCCGAACCTCGTCGCGCACGAGGGGGAGGCCTATCGTGACCGCCTGAAGGCGCTGGCGGAAGCGCGCGGCGTGGCGGATCATGTCGAGTTCATCGACGCCTTTCTCGAGCATGACGAACTGATCGACTACCTGCAGGCAGCGGACGTCTATGTGACGCCCTATTCCAATCCCGCGCAGATCACCTCGGGCACGCTTTCCTACGCCGTCGGCGTCGGCAAGGCCGTGGTGTCGACCCCTTATGTCCATGCGACCGAGATCCTAGGCGAGGGCCACGGCGTGCTGGTCGACTTCGGCGACAGTGCCGCCTTCGCCCGCGAGATCAACGCGCTGCTCGGCAGCGATCGAAACCGCATCAAGCTGTCCGAGCGTGCCTATGCCCGCGGCCGGACGATGATCTGGCCGCGCCTCGCCGAACTGGCGATGGAAGAAATCGCGGAAATGGTCGCGACCCGGCCGCGGCGGATCTTCACCAAGGTCCGCCTCACGCCGCTCGCGCCGGATATCGCCGCCGTTGAGCGTATGAGCGATTCGACCGGCATGCTGCAGCACTCGATCTATTCGGTGCCGGACCGCCGCCATGGCTATTGCATCGACGACAATGTTCGCGCGCTGATGCTGATGACCGCGATCGAAAAGCTCGACGAGGCAGTCCGCGACAAGTGGATGACGGTCTATGCATCGTTCGTCCAATATGCCTGGAACCCGGACAAGCGCCGTTTCCGCAATTTCATGAACTTCGACCGCACCTGGTGCGAGGAATATGGGTCCGAGGATTCGAACGGACGGACGATCTGGGCACTGGGCGTGACGGCGCGTCGCGCGTCGCTGGCCAAGCATCGCGACTGGGCGGTGCGCCTGTTCGACGAAACCGCGTCGCTCTCCTTCGAACTCGGCAGCCCGCGTGCACAGGCCTTTGCGATGCTCGGTGCCGCGGCGATGCTCGGCGCGCATCCCGGCCATGAACTGGCGCGCAACATTCTCGAGCGCTTCTCCAACGACCTGCTGGCGCTGGTCGAGGAAACGCGCCGGCCCGAGTGGGAATGGTTCGAGATCGTGCTCGCCTATGACAATGCCCGGCTTCCCGAGGCCTTGATCCGCGCCGGCATGATGTTGCACCGCGAGGACCTGCTGCAGTGCGGTCTTTCGACGCTGAGCTGGATCGTGGCGCAGCAGACCTCGCCCGAGGGACGGTTCCGCGCGGTCGGCACCGAGAGCTTCGGCCGCGCCTATGAAGGGCCGCTGCCGTTCGACCAGCAGCCGCTCGAGGCGCAGGCGACGATCGATGCGTGTTCGGCTGCGTTCAAGGCGACCGGCGACGCGCGCTGGGTCGAGGAAGCGCATCGTGCCTATCGCTGGTATCTCGGCCAGAACGACCTCGATCTGCCGCTGGCGACGGCGCATGACGGGGGCTGCTTTGACGGCCTGATGCCGACCGGCCTGAACCGTAATCAGGGCGCTGAGTCGATTCTGGCACTGCAATTGGCCTCCTGCGCCATTTCGGGGCTTTCAAAGCGGGTCGAAAGCGTGGCAGGACCGGAGCGCGTCGTCGCGTAGCCTCGCTCGTGACGTCGCCAAGACGTCATTGGTGCGAGGCTCTACGTGATCGAACTGTTCCACCACGCGCTACGGCTGCATGCCGATCCCTCGCGAGTCGTGGTGCGCCCCTTCCATCTGGCGTGGGCCGGCAATGGCGGCAGCCGTACCGAACGACTCGTCAGCGAGGTAATGGGGCTCGACAGCGCGGCCACGCGCGCCGAGCTGGAGATCGTGCTCAAGGATTTCGAGGCGCGGCACTGGCAGACCCGGCGCGTGTTCATGACGCGCTATGACGAGATCGAGGAAATGCTCGGCCTCGACGGCAGCGAGATCGGCGACGAGAAGCGCCAGCTGATCGGCGCCTATTTCTGCCACGAATACAGCTACGCCGCCGCCGCGCTGATGAACCCGAGCGCGGTGCCGCATTTCGACCAGAGCGGCATGCCGGAAGGCTCGCTGCGAATCCTGATGTCGCTGCGCGCGGTGGGCGAGGGGCATATCTCCTCGGTCGCGTTCCGCGAGGGCATCATCACCGACCGGAACGAACTGAAGCTTGCTCCCGAGCCGCCCTTCGCGACGGCGACCGATGCGGTCGGGCAGGACGAGGAGGAACTGCCCGAGGGCCCGATCACCGTCTATCGCCACCGCGACTCGACGCTGTCGGGCACGGTGATCTTCCCCATCACCGCGGCGCAGTCCAAGGGGCTGGAGGATCTCCGCCTCGTCAAGTTCACCCATGACGACGGCTCCGACGAGTGGCTCGGCACCTATACCGCCTATAACGGCTCGTCGATCCAGTCCGAGCTGCTGCGCACGCGCGACTTCCGGGCGTTCGACCTGGTGCCGATGACGGGGCCTGCCTCGCGCAACAAGGGCATGGCGCTGTTCCCGCGCAAGATCGGCGGACAATATATGATGATGGGCCGGCAGGACGGCGAGAATCTGTTCCTGCTCAAGTCGGACACTCTCACCCATTGGGAGGAGGGCGACAAGCTGCTCACGCCTTTCTATCCGTGGGAGCTGGTGCAGATCGGGAATTGCGGGCCTCCGATCGAGCTCGACGAGGGCTGGCTGATGCTGACCCATGGCGTGGGCGCGATGCGGAAATATTCGATCGGCGCGGTCCTGCTCGACAAGGAGGATCCGTCCAAGGTGCTCGGGCGGACGCGGGAACCGATCCTGGCGGCGGCCCATGAGGACCGCGAGGGCTATGTGCCCAACGTCGTCTACAGCTGCGGCGCGATCCGCCACGGGGACCAGCTGTTCGTGCCCTATGGCGTGGCGGACAGCTCGGTCGCCTTCGCGTTCATCGAGATCAAGTCGCTGCTCGCGGCGATGTGAAGCAACGGCGCCTCTCCCGCCGGGAGAGGCTTCAGGCTTCCGTTCCGGCCATTGCCCTGGTCCGGCTGTAGAGCAGCCAGATCAGCCCGGCGAAGACGATCGGGGCCGCGACCAGCGCGACGGTTGCGAAGCCAGCCCCGACGACCGCCAATGGCGCATCCTTGCCGCTTGCCCCGACGATTCCCGCAAAGGCGACGCCGAACAGGCTTTCGCCGACGATGAGACCGGTTGCCGCGAGCACGCCCATGCGCTGGGCGAAATCGGGGTTCGGGGTGCGCGCGGCCCATTTGTCGTAGAAATGGCCGATCAGCGCGCCGACCGGGATCAGCAGCGTGAGCGCCATGGGCAGGTAGATGCCCATGCCGACGCCGAGCGGCGGCAGGCGCATCCTGCCCGCACGGCCAAGCGCCTCGTCGAGGATGATCACCACCACGCCGATGCCGGCGCCCGTGCCGATCAGCCGCCAGTCGAGATCGCCGCCGAGCACGCCCTTGGCGAGCGAGGAGATCAGCGCGGCCTGGGGCGCGGCGAGGGCGCTGTCCTTCGCGTTGGGCGCGCCCTGGAACGTGAAGGCGGTGTTGAGCAGGTCGAGCACGGGCGGGATCACCAGCGAGCCGAAGATCACGCCCAGGACCAGCGCGACCTGCTGCTTCCACGGCGTTGCGCCGACGAGCTGGCCGGTCTTGAGATCCTGCAGATTGTCGTTGGAGATGGTCGCGACCGAAAAGACGATCGCGGTGGTGAACAGCGCATAGGCGATCAGCGCATTGGTGCGCGCGAGATCGGTGCTGTGGCCGTAGATCGCCACCAGCAGGAGTGACGCGCCGAGCACGGCGAGGATGCCGACCCCGGATACCGGGCTGTTCGACGCGCCGATCAGCCCCGCCATATAGCCGCACACGGCGGCGATCACGATGCCGATGACGAGGATATAGAGGATCGTGCCGGCGATGACCGGGAGCGCGTGATCGTGGATCGGCCCGCCGGCCGAGAAGTTCCACAACAGGAAGGCGATCGGCGGCAGCGTCGCGAGGATCGCGGCGCCGACGATGCCGATCGGCAGGTCGCGCTCGGTAAGCTCCAGGATCGAACCGCCCTGACGCGCGCGCGACGCAGCCATGGCCGAACGGATGCCGCCGATGATCGGGCCGAGGATCTTGAGCAGCGTCCAGATCGCCGCGACGCCGATCGTGCCCGCACCGATGAAGCGCACCTTCAGCTTGAAGACGGTGCCGACGACGGCATCGAGCTCTCCCGGAAGCGCGTGGGTGAGATAGGGCATCAGCCCGGCCCAGGCGATGATCATGCCGAAGAACATCGCCGCGCCGACCGAAAGGCCGACGAGATGGCCGACACCGATCAGCGCCATGGAAAAGCTGGTCGATACACCGCTGGCGCCGCCCGCGACGCGGAAATTCTTCGCTGCCTCGCCGACGACGAGCTTCATCGCGGCGAGCAGGGCGAAACCGGCCGAGGCGAGCGACCCGAGGATGATGACGCGCAGGCCCTTGGCATTCTCGACATCGCCATCGGCGGCAGCGCCGACCTTGAGCACCTCGGCGGCGGCCACACCCTCGGGATAGGGCAGATCCGATCCCGTCACGAGCGCACGGCGCAGGGGAACGGAGAACATCACCCCGAGAATGCCGCCGACCGCGCAGACCGCGGCCGTCGTCCAATAGGGAAAGCCAGTCCACCAGCCGACCAGGATCAGGCCCGGGAGGACGAAGATGATCGCGGCCAGGGTGCCGGCGGCGCTCGCGATCGTCTGGACGATGTTGTTCTCCAGGATATTGGCATCCTTGAAGAAGCGCAGGATCGCCATCGAGATCACGGCTGCCGGAATCGAGGTGGCGAAGGTCAGGCCGACCTTGAGCCCCAGATAGACGTTCGCGGCCGTGAACAGGACGGTGATGAGCGCGCCGAGGACGATGCCCCGCACCGTGAGTTCGGCGAGCGGGCGGGCGGGCGACGTGGCTGGAGCTTGCATCGCGCCATGGTGGCACAACCGGCCGGGTTGCGGAACAGCGCTTTTCAGCCGCGGGCGGCACCGCGGCAATGGAGCCAGCCGCCGAACCATACCGTGGGGAAGGCGGTCAGGGCGAGTGCGACGGGATACCAGTGCGGCCCGTAAGCCAGGCCCCAGGTGACGACGACCCCGGCGGTCGCGGCGAAGGTACCGATCGCGGCAAGGACGACGACCCAGGTCATCCTGGCGCTGGGGGCGATCCGGGCCGTGACATTGCCACCGGCGACGCCGATCACGCAGCGATAGGCGAGCGCGAGGGCATTGTGCCAGGGATTCCACATCGGGCCACGCGGGATGATGCCGGTCGCGTGCATGATCTCGTCAGTGACGGTCGTCAGGATCACGACCGTCAGGAATCCGGCGATGACGGCAAGCGTGCCGCCCAGGCCAGGGGAGCGGCCGCGTACTGCGGGTCGATCGGTCATGGCGTTTCCCCCGGAAGGACGATCAGGTGCAGTCAGCCATGATGGTGCGATCGAGTCGAGGACAGTTTTCGCCAAAAACGGCGGATTTTCCCTGTTCCGGCGCCATGATTTTTTTATTTCCCTGTTACGTTGGATTTTCCTCGAGAAATTTCTCTTTTACGCCAATCGCTTGCCGATCGATTTCCCTGTTACCGAAAGCGCGGCCGGAACAGGGAAATCGAAAGGCGGAACAGGGAATTTGCACGCGTCGCTCCCGGGATCATGACGGTCGATATCGAGCCGGCCCGGATCGCCTTGCGGGAGCCGGGCCGGACCAGACGCTAGCAGAACGCGACAAGGGTTGAATCAAGCCGGCATCCAGTGGCGCGAGGGAACGCCTCAGCCCTTGGCGATCGCGGCCGCGATCTCAGCGCCCCTGGCGGCCTTCAGGTCGCCGCAGTGGCGGATCGCCTCGACGGTCCGCTCGAAATCGAGCACGCCGGCACCGGCGGCGCGTACCTTCGGCCCGAGCAGGGCGTTGATACGGTCGGCGCGATCGGCGCCGCACTGGTAGCTGAGCGCCTGGGGCAGCCGGCTGGTGATGAACACGCCGTTGCCGCTGGCGAGCAGCTTCTCGTAATTGGCGAGGATCCATTCGCCGGTCAGGTCGACAGTGCCTTCGGCGGTGGCGAGACCGAAGATCAGCCCGAGCCGGTCATAGGGACGCAGCCGCGGATCGGTGAGGCCGAGCAGATATTCGGCGACGTCGGTCCGGCCGCTCGCGGCGGCTGCACCGAGCGCCGACTGACGCAGCACCGGATCCTCGCTCGACAGGCCGATATCGATCAGCTTCTTCGCGGCCGGAACGCCGCCCCTGGAGACGACCACCTCGAGGCCGGTGCCGAGATAGGCCTGGTCGATCGCCTGCTTGTCACCGGCGAGATACTTCTCGGCGGCAGCCTCGAGCTTGGCGCTGACCGCTGCGTCATGGCCCTCCTCGACGACATAGCCGACCAGGCCCTGGCGCAGCTTCTGCTTGTCGGGGGTGTCGCCGCTATGCGCGCCGGCGGCCGGATCGAAGCCGATCGCAGCGAGGCGAGGGGCATAGGTCGAATCCATCAGCCGGCGATAGGCTACATCCGATTCAGGCCCGATCAGGCCCCGCAGCTTCAATCCGGACAGACGCGCGCCGCCATCGACGCTCGCGCCGGAATCCGGGTTGGCGGCGAGATTCTTCGTCGCCGCGACCAGCCAGCTCGCCGGGGCCCTGCCGGCGCGAAAGGCAGCCCAGAGGCTGTCATTGGCGGCGATCGCCTCGGCCGGCGACAATGTGGCGAAGCTGGCGATCAGCTTCTGCCACTCGGCCGCCTCCAGGTTGAAGCGGTAATAGCCGGTGCCGCCGACATTGGGCATGATCACGCCCGCGCCGGTGGCGGCAAGGGTGGTGACGGGTTTGTCGAGCAGGGTGCAGCTCTTCGCTGCGTCGATGCGGAGGCAAAACGGGATCGTCCATTGCTCGGCCTTCGGCTTGCTGCCGAGAAAGGCGTAGCGCGACTGCGTCGCCACGAGCTTGCCGTCCTTGCGGGTGATATCGACCAGGGGCACGCCCTGCTGGTCGACGAAGCTCTTCATCGCCGCAAGGACGCGCGGATCCTGGGCGCCATCGGCGAGCGACTGGAAGAACTGCTCGGACGTGGCGTTGCCATAGGCGTGGCGTTTCAGGTGCAGGCGCACCCCGGCCTTGAACTTCTCGTCGCCGAGATAGGCAGCGATCATCGCAATCACATGGCCGCCCTTGCCATAGGTGATGTTGTCGAACGCGCTGTCGATCTGGCTGTTGTCGGTGATCGCCTGATGGATCGGCCGGCCGACCTCGAGCGAGTCGGTGTTCATCGCACGAAAGCCCTCATCGAGCCCGCCGACGCCGATATTGAGCTCGGGCCGCCATTCGTTGCCGATGCGATAGCCCATCCAGTTGGCGAAGCTTTCGTTGAGCCAGATGTCGTTCCACCAGGCCGGCGTGACGAGATCGCCGAACCACTGGTGCGACAGCTCATGCGCGACGATCATGCCGAAGGCCTGGCGCTGGCCGGTCGTCGCGCCCTTGTCGAGCAGGATGATGCCGTCGCCATAGATATCGGCACCGGCATTCTCCATCGCGCCGGGCGAGACGGGCGAGGCGATCTGATCGAGCTTGGGGAAGGGGAAGGGCTCGCCGAAATATTGCTCGAGCAGGCTGACGATGCGCGGGGTCTCGGCCATGACATAATCGAGCTTGCCGGCCTGGGCCTGGGTCGCGACGGCACCGAGCGGCAGCGGCGTGCTTCGCTCGGGGGTGGGGGCGACGGCGCCCTTTTCGTGCAGGAACGGGCCGGTCACCAGCGCGACGAGATAGGTCGGCAGCGGCCTGGTCGGCTGGAAATCATGGCGCACCATCGCCGCGGGGAGTGTGGTACCGGTCGCGCGCGCATGCTTCGCGGCGGCTGACTCGGGGTCGATCGGGAGGGTAGTGACCGATGCCTCGGGGGCGTTGCTCACCACCTTGTTACCCGGCGCCGTGAGGACGGAGACGGTAAAGGGCGTCTTGAAGCCGGGCTCGTCGAACGACGGGAAGGCGGCGCGCGCATCGATCGATTCGAACTGGGTCCAGCTATACCATTGGTCGCCGACCTTGATGTGATACAGGCCGGACGCGCTGTCGCCGAAAGTGCCTTCATAGTCGAACGACAGCGTCGCCTTGCCCGCCGGGACCTCCTCGGCGAAGTCGAGCCGGACGACGCCGGTGGTATCAACCTGAGTCCAGCGCGCCGGGATCCACTTGCCGCCGACCGTCACGGCTGCCCCCGCCACCTTCAGGTCGCGGCCATGGAGATACAGGGATCTGGTCGGGGCCTTTACCGTCACGTCGATCTCGTCATGGCCCGAAAAGCCGGGCTGATCGGGCAGGATCGTGAAGATCAGGCGATAGGCGGTGGGCGTCGCCGCATCGGAAAGCTTGCCCTTGGGGGCGGCGGGATCGGGCGTGATGGCCGGCTTGGCGGGTGCGGTTGCCGTCTGCGCGAGCGCGCTGGTCGACAGGAGTGAAAGGCAGGTTGCGAGGAAGACGGCGCGCATCGGGAATTCCTTGAGGTGTGTTACAAGGCTAACACGACGGTCTCCGCTCGACAAGCTGTTGCCGGCATGTGCGCAAAAACCGTGGCTCAGCCGAGCCCGTTGTCGAGGAACTGCTCGGCGACGGCGCAGTGGATTGCCACGCCTCGCGCCATCACCGCCTCGGCGATCGTCATGCGCGTGTTGTGCAGCGGCGGGTTGGTTGCGGGATCGGTCCCCTCCGCCGCGACGCCGATAAAGGCCATCGCGCCCGGGATCTCGCGAAGCACATAGGAGAAATCCTCGCCGCCCATGATCGGGGCGGCCATGCTGTGCCAGGCGGCCTCGCCACCCAGTTTCTCGGTAACCCCGCGCAACAGGCCGAGCGCGCGCGGATCGTTCATCGTCACCGGATAGCCGTCGTCGATCACCACCTCGGCGGTACAGCCGTGCGCCAGCGCGATATGCTCGGCGATCCGGGTCAGGCCTTCGCGTGCCCGGGTACGCGTCGTGTTCGAGAGGGTCCGCAGCGTGCCCTTCAGCTTCACCTCGTCGGGCACGATATTATAGGCGGAACCGGCGTTGATCTGGGTGATCGACAGCACCGCCGGATCAGTGACCGGAATCTGCCGCGCGACAAAGGCGCTGAGCGCCGTGACGATCTCGCAGGCGACCGGGATCGGATCGATTCCGTCATGCGGCATCGCGGCGTGGCCGCCCTTGCCGCGCACCGTGATGTTGAGCGCGTCGGTCGAGGCGAGCAGCGCGCCGGGGCGGCTGCAAACCAGGCCGGCGGGCGCGTTGGGCAGGATGTGGAGTGCAAAGGCAGCTTCGGGCCGTGGCGCGTCGAGCAGGCCGTCCTCGATCATGAAGCGCGCGCCGTGATAGCCTTCCTCGCCGGGCTGGAACATGAAGACGACCGTGCCCGACAAGCGGTCGCGCCGGGCGCAGAGCGCGCGGGCGGCACCGACCAGCATCGCGCTGTGCGCATCATGGCCGCAGGCATGCATCGCTCCCGGGACCTGCGAGGCGAAGGCGAGACCGGTTTCCTCCTGCATCGGCAGGGCGTCCATGTCGCCGCGCAGCAGGACGGTGCGGCCATTGTCATTGCCGCCGCGCAGGATCGCGATGAAGCCGGAGGTCGACCCGCTGTCGCGATATTCGAGCGGCAGGCCGGCCAGCGCCGCCTTGAGCTTCTCGGTCGTGCGCGGACACTGCAGGCCGATCTCGGGATCGGCATGGATCGCGCGTCGGAGCTCGACGATATCGGCAAGCTCGGCCTCGCCGGCCGCGCTCCAGTCGGTGGCCAAGTCGATTCCGAGGTCCATTGTCATTCTCCGGCTTTTGTTCGGCTCAGACTATTGGAGAAGCCAGCCGCTATCTACCCTTGAACAGTCCGCCCAGCACGCCGCGCACCAGGCCGCCGACGATGCTTGCGCCGGCGCCGCGCGACGAGCCGAAAACCGCCTTGGATACTTCGTTCGCGACTGACCGGCCGACCGCCGACGAGGCGGAGCGCGTCGCCGAGGTGATCGCGCGGTTCCAGGGCGAGTTGGCCGCGGCGCGGGCCTCGGCCGCCTGTTGCTGCGCCGCGAGCCGCGCCTGGCGATCCGCCTCGCGCTGATCGGCGATCCGCTGGCGCTCGGCCTCCTTGGCGGCGCGGGCGTCTTCCTTGGCCTGGGCCGCCGCTGCCTTTTCGGCCTCGGTCCTGGCGGCGGCTTCGGCCGCGGCGGCGCTGGCCTCCTGCGCCTTGCTGGCGAGAATCTCCTCGGCCGACTGGCGATCCACCAGCGTGTCATATTTGGTGCCGATCGGATCAGTCTCGATCATCACCTTGCGTTCGGCGGGGGTGACTGGCCCGACGCGCGAGCGCGGCGGCTTGATCAGCGTGCGCTCGACCGGGGCCGGGGAGCCGTCGGGCAGCAGCAGCGACACCAGCGCCTCGCCGACCTTGAGCTCCGTGATCGCCTTTTCGACATCGACGCCTGGGTTGGCGCGGAAGGTCGTCGCGGCCGATTTCACCGCGGCCTGGTCGCGCGGGGTGAAGGCGCGCAACGCGTGCTGCACGCGGTTGCCGAGCTGACCGGCGACGGTGTCCGGGATGTCGATCGGGTTCTGGGTGATGAAATAGACGCCGACGCCCTTGGAGCGGATCAGCCGCACGACCTGCTCGATTTTTTCGAGCAATGCCTTGGGCGCCGAGTCGAACAGCAGATGCGCCTCGTCGAAGAAGAAGGCGAGGACCGGCTTGTCGGGGTCGCCGACCTCGGGAAGATGCTCGAATAGCTCGCTCATCAGCCAGAGCAGGAAGGTCGAATAGAGTTTCGGGCTCGCCATCAGCTTGTCGGCGGCGAGGATGTTGACGATGCCGCGGCCCTTGTCGTCCAGGCCGATGAAATCGTTCATGGTCAGCGCAGGCTCGCCGAAGAAATGCTCGCCGCCCTGGCTGCGCAGCTGGAGCAGCGAGCGCTGGATCGTGCCGATGCTCTGCTTCGAGACATTGCCATAGGTGGTGGTGAGCTCATCGGCGCGCTCGCCGCAGCTGATCAGCATTGCCTGCAGGTCGTCGAGGTCGAGCAGCAGCATCCCGTCCTTGTCGGCGACGTGGAAGGCGATGGTCAGCACGCCTTCCTGCACTTCGTTCAGGTCGAGCAGGCGCGCAAGGAGCAGCGGGCCCATCTCGCTGATCGTGGTCCGGATCGGGTGGCCCTGCTCGCCGTAGAGATCCCAGAACTGCACGGGATTGTCGGCATAGGACCAGTCGTCATAGCCGATCTCCTTTGCCCGGGCAGCGAAGGTCTCGTGCATCTTGGAGGTGGGCGATCCGGCCATGGCAAGGCCGGAGAGGTCGCCCTTCACATCGGCGACGAAGCAGGGGACGCCGGCGCCGGACAGGCCGTCGATGATGCCCTGGATGGTGACGGTCTTGCCGGTGCCGGTGGCACCGGCGATCAGGCCGTGGCGGTTGGCGCGCTTCAGTTCGAGCTGCTGGCGCCGGCCGTCCGCACTGCTGCCGATGAAGATGCTGTTGTCGTCCGCCATTGCCGTCTCCCGATATCCGTCGCGTATCGCGCGTTTGCCGGGGAGGGGGAAGATGGCCGGGGGTAAATTCCTGTCCGCCATCGGCCGGCCATGCAACCAAAAGCCCGGCGCAGGGAAACGATGTTCCCTGCGCCGGGCCCTGGGCAGTTGGCGCTATGCCGCCCCGGGCAGGCCCGGGGCGGAAGGCAGGTTACTTGATCTTGACGGCGAGGAAGCGACCCGGGGTCTTGCCGCGCTGGACGAGCAGGGCGACCTGGTTGCGTCCCGCTGCCTTGGCCTGCGCGATCACGGCGGCGAGATCGGCTGCGGTGCGCGTCGGGGTGCGGTTCGCCGACAGGATCACGTCGCCGCGCTGCAGGCCCTTTTGTGCCGAATCGCTGGACGGATCCACCGCGACGATCACCACGCCCTGCACCGACGCGTCGAGCCCGAGGTTGCGGGCCAGCGCCGGAGTCAGCGGCTGGACCGACACGCCGATCGCGCTGGCGCTCGCCTGCTGGCCGCTCTGCGGGCCGTTGTCGGGCAGGCCGTCCTGGTCGTCACCGCCGACCAGGCCGGCGAGCGCTTCCTCGGACGGACGGGTGCCGACCGTCGCGACGATGGTCTGGCGCTTGCCGTCGCGGATCACCTCGATCGGCGCCTTGGTACCCGGCGCCAGGTTGGCGACGAGATAGCTGAGCGTCTGGTCCGGGGTCACATCCTTGCCCGCGACGCGGACGACGATGTCGCCCTGCTTCAGGCCGGCCTTCTCCGCCGCCTCGTTGGGCTCGACCCGGGCGATGATCTCGCCCTGGTTGGCAGGCAGGCCGAAGGCGGCGGCGATGTCGTCAGTGATCGGCTGGATGCCCACGCCGAGATAGCCGCGCTTGATCGCGCTGCCCTTCATCAGGGTTTCGATGATCGGCTTGGCTTCTTCCGCCGGAATGGCGAAGCCGATGCCGACATTGCCGCCAGTCGGCGACAGGATCTGCGAGTTGATGCCGATCACATTGCCGTTCAGATCGAACATCGGGCCGCCCGAATTGCCCTGGTTGATCGAGGCATCGGTCTGGATGAAGCGGTCATAGGCACCGCCCTGGCCGGTCACGCGGTGCAGCGCCGACACGATGCCGGCGGTGACGGTCGAGCCGAGCCCGAACGGGTTGCCGATCGCGACGACCCAGTCGCCGACGCGCGCGCGGGTCGAATCGCCGAACTTCACGAAGGGCAGGTTCTTCGCCTCGACCTTGAGCAGCGCCAGATCCGAGGTGGGATCGCGGCCGATCAGCTTGGCGGTATATTCCTTGCGGTCGGTGAGCGTGACCTTGATCGATTCGACCGTGGCGCCCTTGGTGCCGGCCGCGATCACGTGATTGTTGGTGACGACATAGCCGTCCGGCGAGATGATGAAGCCCGAGCCGAGCGACTGCGCCTCGCGGGTGACCGGCTGGCCGGTGCCGCCGCCCTGGTCCCCGCCGTTGAACTGGCCGAACAGGTCGCCGAACGGGGTGCCGGCGAAGGGATTGGTCGGCTGCTGCACGGTGACGCGCTGCGTGGTGGAGATATTGACGACCGCCGGCTGGAGCTTCGCGACCATGTCGGCGAAGCTCATCGGCGCCCCGGCCTTGGGGGCGGCGGCGGCGATGACGCCGGGTTCGTTCTGCGCGGTCTGTCCTGCCGGAGGGGACTCCAGCGTCATGGCGGCGGCTGCGCCGCTGAGGAGTAGAGCACCGGTGATGGCGTAAGCGTAGCGCACTTGGGGTATTTCCTCTCGTCTGCCGATCGCGACAACCATCCGTCTCGCGGATGGTTGCTGAACGGCGATTGAATATGAACCGCCTGTAAGGTTGCTGCCTTTACTTGCGGCCCTGGAATTCCTTCAGATAAGCATTGTTCGGCGACATGATGATCGACGTCGAGCCCGTCGGGTTCGACCCGTCCGCGCCGAATGTCCGGCGGTAGGACTGCATCGCCCGATAGAAATCATAGAATTCCGGGTCCTTGTTGAACGCCGTGGCATAGATATTCGATGCCTGGGCCTCCGCTTCGGCGCGAATGATCTGCGCCTGCTTGGAGCCTTCGGCGCGAATCGTGAGCGCCTGCTGCTTGCGCGAGGTGGCCATCTGGTTGAGCGCCGAATCGAGCGGGCTGCCCGTCGGCAGATCGGCATGCTTGATCCGGACGTCGACGATCTGCACGCCATATTGCGATGCGAGTCGCTGCAGCCGGGCCTGGATATTGTCCATCACCTGGTCGCGTTCCGGCGTGAGCAGGGTCGCGAAGGGCTGATTGCCGAGCTCGTTGCGGATCGACGTGCCGAGCAGGGGCTGCAGCGCGCGGGTGACGCCGTCTTCCGAGCGCGCCGTCACCACCATGCGCAACGGATCGATGATGCGGAAGCGGGCATAGGCATCGACCTCGAGCGGAAGCTGATCCGAGGACAGCACCTGCTGGTTGTCATAATCGACGTCGAGCACGCGCTTGTCGACCCAGACGATCCGGTCGATGAACGGCACGCGCGCGATCAGGCCGGCGCCCGTCTTGCCGAAAATCTCGTTCGGCTTGTAGGCGTTGATCGGGCTGCCGACCGGTTGCTCGAAGCGCAGGATCACCGCCTGCTTGGTCTCGGGCACGATCGCGAAGGTGCTGGCGAGCAGGATGACGGCGAGCAGGACGGCGATGCCGATCGCGACGGGATTGCGGAACAGGGCGCCGTTCATTTCGCGGCTCCATTCACGGTGACATCCGGCTCGGCAAGCTTCTTGCCCTGCGACAGCGGCAGATAGGGCAGGACGCCGGGGGTCTCGACGATCGTCTTGTCGGTCTTCGCCAGCACTGCCTCCATCGTCTCGTAATACATGCGCCGGCGGGTCACCTCGGGGGCGAGCTTGTACTGGCCATATTGCTTGTCGAACTGCGCCGCCTCGCCTTCGGCCCCGGCGACGAGCTGGCGGGCATAGCCCTGGGCAGACGTGCGCGCGGCAACGGCATCCTGCTGCGCGGCGGTCACTTCCTTGAACGCCTCGCTGACCGCCTGGGGCGCGACCGCCTTGTTGATCGCGACGCCCTGGATGCGGATGCCCGCCTTATATTCGTCGAGGATGTGCTGCATGCGATCCTGTACCTGGGCCTCGATCCGGGGGCGGCCGGAGCCGATCGCCTGATCGAGCGTCATGTTGGCCACGACCTCGCGCATCGCGCTTTCCGCGGTGGCGCGCACCGTGTTCTGCGGATCCTTGATCTGGAACACATAATCGTCCGGGCTGGAGATGTTCCACCGCACCGAAAAGGAGAGGTTCATGATGTTGCGGTCGCCCGTCAGCATCAGATTTTCGGTCTCACCGCCATTTTCGGGGAAATTCTCCGTGCGGAAATTCTGCACATCGACCTTGGTGACGTCAGCGAAGGGCGCCGGGAGCGTCAGCCGGTAGCCCGGTTCGAGCGTGCCCGCATAACGGCCGAAATAGGTGACCACGCCGCGCTGTTGCGGCGCGATGGCATGAATGCTGGTAAGGCCGAGCCACGCCACGACGATCAGCCCGGTGCCGAGCATCCACAGCGCCCGGGGGCTGGGCGTCCCGGGAATCGGGGAACGGCCACCGCCGCCCGATCCACCGCCGCCACCGCCGCGCGCACGGCGCAGGAATTCGTCCAGCGCGCTGGGGCCGGCGCCGCGCGGGCGCGCTGCCGGTGGAACGGACCACGGGTTGCGCGGCCCGCCGTCATTGCCGCTGCCAGAACCGCCCTTGTCCGGCCCGCTCTTGTCCGGCCCGCCGCCGCCCCAGGGGCCCTTCGGATTGTCGGAGTTGAGGATTGCGAAGCGCTGGAACCAGCCCTGAAGGATCGTCATAGAGCCTTTATAAGAGCGTGGGCGCGGAAAAACAGTGGCAAGCGCCCCCAACGGCCCTATCTGCGCCCCATGACCGACAATACTGCCCTGGAAATCGCCCTTCAGCCCATTTCGGGATCGCGCGCGACGGCGCGGATCGAGGGCGACAGGGCAAGCATCATCCTCGACGTGACCGGCCTGGACGAAGCGGCGCGCGATGCGATGGAGCGTGAGGTGCACGCCGCGGCGGCGGGCGTGGCCGGGATCGCGACGGTGCGGATCGCGATGACCAGCCAGCGCACGCGCCGCATCCTGATCGCGGTGGCGAGCGGCAAGGGCGGCGTCGGCAAATCGACCGTGTCCGCCAATCTCGCCATCGGCCTCAAGGCGCTGGGGCGGCGGGTCGGGCTGGTCGATGCCGATATCTACGGGCCGTCGCAGCCCAAGCTGATGGGCGTCGAGGGCACCCGCCCGACCGCGAAGGACAAGCTGCTCGAGCCGGTGCCAACCCCCTATGGCGTGCCGTTGCTCTCGATGGGCCAGCTCGTCGCGGCGGACCAGGCGATCGCCTGGCGCGGGCCGATGGCGGCCGGCGCGCTCGGCCAGCTGATCGACGCCGACTGGGCGGCGCAGGATACGCTGGTGATCGACCTGCCGCCGGGCACCGGCGACGTGCAGCTGACGATGATCCAGAAGCACAAGCCGGCGGGCGCGGTGATCGTCTCCACCCCGCAGGACCTGGCGCTGATCGACGCGCGCCGGGCGATCGACCTGTTCACCAAGGCCGGCGTGCCGATCATCGGGCTGGTCGAGAACATGGCCGGCTATATCTGCCCGCATTGCGGCGAAATCTCAGACCCGTTCGGGCGGGGCGGGGCCGAGGCGGCCGCAGAGGCGCTGGGCATCGATTTCCTGGGGCGGATTCCGCTCGATATCGCGATCCGCACGAAATCGGACGCGGGGACG
Source organism: uncultured bacterium (assembly GCA_903884945.1). Lineage (GTDB taxonomy): Bacteria > Pseudomonadota > Alphaproteobacteria > Sphingomonadales > Sphingomonadaceae > Sphingomonas. The sequence continues at coordinate 37,983 of CAISGR010000039.1, read as the reverse complement.
CCGCCGGCCGGCGGGAACGGTGTCGAGGCGCTGGCGTTCAATGCCGTTGCCCAGCGAGTCTTCCACTGGATCGAACAGGGAGCCTGACATGCCACTCACCAGCGATGCGGAAATTCGGGCGCTGCTCGAGGAGACGCGGACGATCGCGCTGATCGGCGCCTCCGACCGGCCGGACCGGCCGTCCTATCGCGTGATGCAGGCATTGCAGGCGCATGGCTACCGCGTGATCCCGGTCAATCCGCAGATCACCGGCGAGCATGTCCACGGCGAATTCGTGTTCCGCGACCTGACCCAGCTCGGCGACCCGATCGACATGGTCGACATTTTCCGTAACGCGGCGGCGGCCGGTGAAGCGGTCGACCAGGCGATCGCGGCGGGCGCGAAGTCGGTCTGGATGCAGCTCGGCGTGATCAACGAGGAAGCCGCGGCGCGGGCCGAGGCGGCCGGGCTGAAGGTGGTGATGGACCGCTGCCCGGCGATCGAGCTTCCCCGGCTCGACGTTCCGCCGATCGGATGACGGTTTCTGCCGGGGCCTTGCACGGAGCCGGCGCGGCCGTCATGCTCGACCAGTCCGCGCGAAGGGATTGCCGTCATGCTGCTCGTCCTTGCCGCCCTTGGTCTCCAGGCCGCCCCGGCGACCGCGCCGCAGCCCGAGCGCTGGTCGATCCTGGTGCCGGTGCCGAACGAACAATGCCGCCCCGAGCGTCGGGCCGATGATGCGACGCGGGGCGGCGATGTGGTGGTGTGCGGCGATGCCCTGCCGAGCCAGCGCCTGCCGCTGAAGGGCGAGATCGTCCCCGACGGGCCGCAGCCGTCCAATCACGACCTGAGCGGTGCGCGGGCGCTCGCCCTGCAGGCGACGCCGTGCGCCGCCGTCATGTCCGGCTGTACCGTCGGCTTCGGCCCGCCGATCGCGAAGATGGTGGTGGGGGCGGCCGGGCTGGTGGGGGAGGCGCTGAAGAAGCATCCGGACAAGAAAGGGCGCGTACCGATCCCGCTCGACGATCCCGCGCCGCCGGCGAAGGCGGACGCGCCGGCGCAATGAAGCGGGGGCGGTGGCATCTCCTGCAGGCCAGACGCGGTTGGCCGATGGGCGCGGGCGGCATTTCCGGGTAGAAGCGACGCCATGCTCGCCGCGCTGCTGATCCTCGCACAGACCTCCGCCGACGACGCGATGGCGCGCTATAGGGCGAAGACCGCAGCCGGCCCGCGTTGCGGCGCGGCGGTCGATCCCGGCGAGGTGACGGTATGCGGCCGGCGCGACGCCGATCGCTACCGCGTGCCGCTGGTCGAGCGTGATGCGGGAGATCCGAAGAACGAGGGGGTGCCCGCCGAGCGCGAACGGATGCTCGCGCGGACCTCGAACTGCGAGGAAAAGACGATCTTCCTGGTTGGCTGCGGGATGACGGGGGTCAGTGTGGGCACCGGCGGCTTCCATCTGAAGGGCGAGCGCCCGCTCGCGCCCTGACGCGCGCAACCAAATGCGGGCTGGGCAGTTCTGGGAAACCAGGGTCGAACAGGGAAAATCAGATGTTCTTGATGACGATGCTGCTGATGGCAGCCGCGCCTTCCACCCATGCCGCGCGGCCGCGACACCCGGTTCGCATCGTGCACGTCGCCCGCGTGCGGCACGGTCACCGGGGGCGCCGGCCGATTACCATGTCGTTGCGCAAATTCCGCTCGAACGATTGCGGCAGCGACGCGATCTGCGTCACTGCCATGCCGCAGAACCGCTATCGCCTGCCCCTGCCGGACATCGCGGGGCCGAGCGACAAGGACATGGCGCTGGCCGAGGACGGCACGCGCTGCGCGCTCATCGGCCAGACGATCTGCCCGCACCGGGCGCATACGCTCGTCCATCTCGGCGACGCGGCGCCGGGGATTCCGGCATCGGCCGTCATCCGGTAGCCAACCCGCCTCAGGCCAGGATGTGCATCCACATCGGCTGGCCGGCGAGGCTCTGCGATCCGCGCAGCTTTTCGAGCGCCTGCGCGACCGCCCGCTCGGGCCCCTCGTGCGTGACGATCGCGACGAGCACGGTGCCGTCAGGCATCGCGCCGCGTTGCATCAGGCTCTCGATCGAGACGCCGGCATCGCGCATCGCGGCCGCGATCTCGGCCAGCACACCGACCTTGTCGGCCACGGTGAAACGCACATAGGCGCGGCCGCGCCGCTCTCCGGCGTCGGCCGGCTTGTGCACGGCGAGCGAATCGGCGGGCATGGCATAGGCCGGGCCGAATTCGCCGCGGGCGATATCGATCAGGTCAGCGACCACCGCCGAGGCGGTCGGCCCGTCACCCGCGCCGGCGCCCTGGAACAGCAGGCGCCCGACGAAATTGCCCTCCGCGACCACCGCGTTGGTCGCGCCGGTCACATGGGCGAGCGGATGGCTGGTGGGAACGAGATGCGGATGGACGCGCTGGAACAGCCCGCCGGGACCGTCCTCGGCGATGCCGATCAGGCGGACGCGATAGCCGAGCGCGGCGGCCTCGGCGATGTCGGCGCCGAGCAGGTGACGGATGCCGCTGATGGCGACGTCCTCGAAGGCCGGGCGAGTCCCGAAGGCGATGCTGGCCAGGATCGAGAGCTTGTGGGCGGCGTCAACGCCGTCGATGTCGAAGCTGGGATCGGCTTCGGCGAAGCCGAGTGCCTGTGCCTCGGCCAGCACCTCGGCGAAGTCGCGGCCTTCCGCTTCCATCTTGGACAGGATGAAGTTGCAGGTCCCGTTGAGGATGCCGTAAACCCGCGCGATCTCGTTCGCGGCGGCGCCTTCGCGGAGGCCCTTGATCACGGGGATGCCGCCGGCGACGGCCGCTTCGAACTTCAGCGCGACCTTGGCCGCTTCCGCCGCGCGGGCAAGCTCGAGGCCATGATGTGCCAGCATCGCCTTGTTGGCGGTGACGAAGCTCTTGCCGGTGGCGAGCGTGGCGCGGGCGAGGGCCAGGGCGGGGCCGTCCGATCCGCCGACCAGTTCGACCACGACATCGGCATCCTCATAATGGGCGAGGGCAGTGGTATCGTCGACCCAGTCGAAGCGTTCGATATCGACGCCGCGATCCTTGGAACGGTCGCGCGCGGAGACGGCGACGATCTGGATCGGCCGGCCCGCGCGCCGGGCAATCAGCGCGCCGTTCGCGTCGATCAGCCGGATCACGCCGCCACCGACAGTGCCGAGGCCGGCAAGTGCTACGCGCAGGGGTTTGGTCATTCCAGTTCACCTTCGTCACCCCGGACTCGTTCCGGGGTCCACCAAATTGACGGGCGCGAGCATCGAGCTTCACGCCCCCGTCGCGGTTGCGCTAGCGGAGGAGTGGATGCCGGAACAAGTCCGGCATGACGAAAACTATTTCTTGACCAGCCCGATCTCGACCAACCGCTCGTGCAGATAGTCGTGCGCGGTGATCGGGGTGGGGTAGCGGTTCGGATTGGTCTCCGAAATGCAGCTCGGCAGCGTCTCGATCAAGAAATCGGGTGCCGGGTGGAGGAAGAAGGGCATCGAGTAGCGCGAATGGCCGCGGCGCTCGGGCGGCGGATTGACGACGCGGTGCGTGGTGGAGGGCAGGACATGATTGGTCAGCCGCTGCAGCATGTCACCGACATTGACCACCATTGCGCCTTCGGGCGGCTTGATCGCCAGCCAGCGTCCGTCCCGGTCGAGCAGTTCGAGCCCGGCTTCCTCGGCGCCCAGCAGAAGCGTGATGAGGTTGATGTCCTCATGCGCCCCGGCGCGTACGCCTTCGGCATCGGCCGGGATCGGGGGATAATGCAGCAGGCGCAGGATGGAATTGCCGTCCTCGACGGCATGATCGAACCAGTCGGGCGCGAGCTTCAGGTGGCGGGCGATCGCCGACAGCAACCGGTCCCCGGCGCGGTCGAACGCTTCGAACAGTTCGAGAAAGACCGGCTTGAAGCCTTCCGGCCGCGTCGGCCAGATATTGGCGGGCATGTCGGCAGCGAAGCGATGGCCGGCGGGGAGCTCACGGCCGACGTGCCAGAACTCCTTCAGGTCGACATATCGGGCGTCCTTGGCGATTTCGGTCTTGAACGGCGTATAGCCGCGCTGGCCGCCACCGGCCGGCGTGAAATAGCGGCGCTTTTCTTCCTCGGGGAGGGCGAAGAGCTGCTTGGTCTCGTCCCAGGCGCGATCGATCAGGTCCTGCGGCACGCCGTGATCGGCGATGACCGCGAAACCGAAGCGTTCGAAGGAACCGCCAAGCGCGGCGGCGAAGGCGTCCGGATCGGCCGTCTCGTCGTTCAGCGAAAGGGCTGGAACCTGGGCGGAGGGGGAGTCGAGCATGATGGGCGTCCGTGATGGGTAATTGTCCACGATAGCGCCATCCCCCGGGCACGAACAGTGCGCGGATCAATGCAGTGCGCGAACGCCCCGCCCCGCAGCCGGCCTCAGTTGATCGTGATCGTACCCTTCGACTTGTCGTCGCCATCGGCGGACAGATCGAGCTTGAACGGCTTTTTCTCGTCGGTCGTACCGATCAGCCCGGTCCCGTTCGTCGCAAGCGTGAACCCTGCGGCGCTCAGCTTCTCCTGGAACCAGTCGCGCACCTTGCCCGGCGCAGCCGGGCTGGTGAAATGCACGCGGACGCTGCCATTGTCGTCGTCATTGCCGGCTTTCCCGCCATCATGGGCATCGATGTTCATCCCCGAGATGCTCGATCCGGGATAGAGGTGCACGCCGTTCATCTCGAAATCCTTCGCGTCGAGATGAAGCTTGGGCAGCCGGAGCTTGCCCGAGAAGCCGGGGACATCCACCGAGAGCGAGCCGGTGTTTCCGTCCACGCTGGCGAGCACGTTGCCGTCGCCATCGGTCGAATTGATCGAAATCGACGTACCCTGTTTCGAATCGTCGCAGGCGGCGAGGCCGGCGGTGAGCAGCAGCGCGACGGCGATCTGGCGGAACATGGACAACTCCTGGTGAATTACTATAGTAACACACTATGTGGCATCACGCGGAACGTCAAGCTATTCCGGTAAACTTGGGGGTGACCTGACGAGGCACGTCTGTATGAGGGCCTGCGCATGTCCACCGCCCAGGCTCTCGATTCCCACAATACGGCTCCATTCGGCTTTCGCGAATTCGTCGTGATGGTCGCCTCGCTGATGGCGCTCGGCGCGATCGGCGTCGATACGATGCTGCCCGCGCTTCCGGCGATCGGGGCAAGGCTCGGCGTGGCGACCGAGAATGAACGGCAGTTCGTCATCGCCATCTACCTGGCCGGGCTGGGAACGGGCCAGTTGATCCACGGGCCGCTGGCGGACCGGTTCGGCCGGAGGCCGGTGATGATGGCCGCGCTGATGTGCTATGGCGTCGCCAATGCGGTCGCTGCCCTGTCCGGCAGTTTCACCCTGCTGCTCGCGGCGCGCCTGTTCGGCGGGATCGCCGTGGCGGCGACGCGGGTGGTGACGATCGCGATCGTGCGCGACTGTTATTCGGGCCGGCCGATGGCACGGGTGATGAGCCTGGTCGTCATCGTGTTCATGATCGCGCCGGTGATGGCGCCGACACTTGGCCAGTTCATCCTCTTCTTCGGATCCTGGCGGCTGATCTTCAGCGTGATCGGCGTACTGACCGCGATCGTGCTGGTCTGGTTCGGCCTGCGCATGCCGGAAACATTGGCCGGGGAGCGGCGAAACTTCTCGATCGCGCGCCTGTTCGAGGGCTATCGGACGACCCTGACCGATCGCTGGTCGCTTGGCTACACGCTGGCGGCGACCGCGCTGCAGGGCGCGCTGTTCGGTTACATCACATCAGTCCAGCAGATCGTGACGACCGTCTTCCACGCCGGCGAGCATCTCAATCTGGTGTTCGCCGGAACGGCCGGGATGATGGCGGTCGCCAATCTGCTCAATTCGCGCGTGGTGATGCGACTCGGTTCGCGCTTCCTGTCGCACAGCGCGGTGGTCACGATGATCGTGATCTCGCTGGTCAATGTGGTGATCTGGACGCTCGGGGGCGAGAACCTGGCCCTGTTCGTCGTGCTGCAGGCGCTGACCATGGGCTGCTTCGGCCTGGCCAGCGCCAATTTCGGCGCGATGGCGATGCAGGACATGGGCGCGATCGCGGGCACCGCCTCCAGTATTCAGGGCTTCATCAACGTGACCGCGGGCGCACTGATCGGCACCCTGATCGGCCAGTCCTTTGCCGGCACGACCTTGCCGCTGCACCTCGGCTTCCTGTGCTGCGGCATCATTTCGCTGGCGATCATCACGGTGACCGAGCGCGGCCGCTTGTTTCGGCCGCATTGACCGCTTCGCTGCGAGACGGCGGAACCGCTTTGGTCTAGTCTCGTTCGCTCGGAGACGCTGCATCACGCGGCTGGGAGACGGACGATGAGCATGGGTGGCCACCGGGTACCGGGCGAGGGACCGGGCGACGACGGTTTCGACGAGGAAGGCTATGACGAGAGCCAGCGCGCCGAGATTCTCGAGGTGACGGGCGACGGCCCGACCGACGGCACGATCCTGACCGATCTCACCCCCGATACCGGGGATGAGGATGACGATGACGACCTCGAAATGGAGAGCGACGAAATCGGAGAGGAAGACGACGAGGCCGATGAAGACGAGGACGATCTCGACGAGGACGACCTGCAGGAGGACTTCGAGGATGGCGATGTCGACGAGGATGATCTCGACGATGCCGACGACAAGGCGCTGAAGCCCTGAGGAGCCCCGGTCCCATGGCGGATTGACCGGCCCCGCCCGGCCTGAATAGGGTCGGGGCCGGAGGACATGCCATGCCGACCGATCCGCGTATCGACGCCTATATCGACAAGCAGGCCGAATTCGCGAAGCCGATCCTTCGGCATGTTCGTGCCTGTGTGCACGCCGCCTGCCCGGAGGTTGTCGAGACGATGAAATGGGGCAAGCCCTTTTTCGACTATCATGGCCATCCGCTCGCCATCATGGCAGCGTTCAAGGCGCATGCGAGTTTCGGCTTCTGGCGGCGCGATGCGGTCGCGACCGGCCATGAAGGCGAAGCGATGGGACAGTTCGGCCGGCTGACCTCGGTCGCCGATCTTCCCGGCGATGCAGAGCTCGAGGCGCTCGTCCGGGCCGCGGCTGCACTGGTGGATGCCGGCGAGGGGGCGGTCCAGCGCAAGGTACGGCCGCCCAGGCCGGAGGCGGCCGTGCCGCCCGAACTGGCCGAGGCGCTGGCCGACGATGATGCGGCGGCCGCCACGTTCAACGGATTTCCGCCGAGTTGCCGGCGCGAATATTGTGAATGGATCGGTGAGGCGAAGCGCCCCGAGACCAGGGCGAAACGGGTCGCCGAGGCGATCGGGATGCTGCGCCAGGGCAAGCGCCGCAACTGGAAATACGAGAATTGCTGAAGACGTAGCGTCAGAAAATATTCCGTCGCCGCGCTACCGATCGCTCTTGCCATATTGGGCGCGACCGGACCGACACTCCCCTCAGCCTCGGCCAAGTCGGCGCTTGTCGCAGCGCCTTGCTATGATATGGTGTAACGTCACCATTCAAGGGAGGATGAGATGAGCGCACGCGCACTGGCATTCCGGACGTCGACGATCCACGACGCCGAACCCTTCGCCTCGATGAACATCACGCCGCTGATCGATGTCCTCCTCGTGCTGATCGTGACGCTGATCATGACCATCCCGATGATGACGCATAAGGTGCCGATCGACCTGCCGTCGGGGGGGGCGGTCGACACCCACCAGCCGCGCATCCATCGGATCGTGCTCGATGCGGACGGGCGATTGGCGTTTGACGGCGCGCCGATCGACGACAAGGCATTGCGCGTCCGTCTCGACGCGGTGCGCGCCGATTCCGATGCCCAGATCGAGTTCAGCGCGGACGGCGCCGCGCGCTACGAGCGGTTCGACCAGACGCTCGCGACGATCAAGCGCTCCGGCATCACGAAACTCGGCTTTGTCGGAAACGAGCGTTTCCAGGACTTCAGCGCGGTGAAATGATCCCGAACGGGGGAACGTTGTGCCGTCGCGGGGGTTGAGGCGTTCCCCTTTGAATAGACAAGGTTGATTGAGCCATGCGCCGCTTCGTCGCGCTCCCCCTGCTGTTCGCCGCCGCCTGTTCGCCGGGTCACAGGGCCGATAACGCTGCCGGCAGCGTGGATATCAACAGCGCCGCCGTGCAGGCGCAGGGCAGCGTCGACGCCTATGCGAATGGCGCGCAGGAAGTGGCCGAGACCGAAACGCCGGCGCCGGACGAGATCGCGCCCGCTGCCGCGGGAACGCCGGCCCCGCTCACGCCCCCTGAGCCGGGTACGCCCGGCGGCCTGCCGGATGATCGCACCCCGGTCTCCGAGGCGCCCTTCGCGCACGATAGCGCACAGGGCGCGGCCAATGTCGTCCAGACCTATTATGCCTTGCTCGGGGAGGGAAAATATCGCCAGGCGTGGGCGCTGTGGGACGATGGCGGCAAGGCATCCGGCATGGCGGCGGAGGCCTTTGCCGCAAGCTTCGCCAAATATTCCGAATATCACGCCAATATCGGCGCGCCGGGCGATGTCGATGCCGGCGCGGGGCAGCGCTACGTCACCGTCCCGGTGCAGGTCTATGCGCGGCTGAAACAGGGGGCGAAGCCGGTCTACATGATCGGCAGCGTCACGCTTCATCGGGTCGGCGATATCGACGGCGCGACAGCGGCGCAGAAGAGCTGGCATATCCGCAGCGCGGAAATCAAGCCGAGCCCCGGCGCGACCGCCCCGGCGGGCGATCCCACGCCGGCGATCGTCAGCGCAGTCTATCGCTGTATCGACGGCAGCCGCATCAACGTCCGTTTCGACAATCGTGCCGACACCGCGACGGTGCGCTCGGCCGGTACGGTGCTCGCCGTATTGAGGGGCCAGCGCCCGGCCTCGGGCATCTGGTACGCGGGGGGCGGTTATGAATTGCGCGGCAAGGGCAAGGCCGCGACCTTTACCAGGCCGAAGCTGCCGCCGCTGGCATGCACCTCCAGCTAGAGCCCTGGCCCGTTGGCAATGAGGATTGGCACGCCGTCCCGGCCCTGCGCTAAGGCCTGGTGCCACCCTCTCCGACGGACCGGCCGATGCCAACGCTATTACTGCTGATCGCTTCCAACTGCTTCATGACGATTGCCTGGTACTGGCACCTCAAGGGCGGGATGAGCAAACCGCTGATCCTGGTCATCCTGATCAGTTGGGGCATCGCGCTGTTCGAATATTGCCTGGCGGTGCCGGCCAACCGCCTAGGCTACGCCGCGGGCTGGACCGGGGGACAGCTCAAGATCACGCAGGAGGTGATCACCCTCCTCGTGTTCGGCGTCTTCATGGTGGCCGTGCTCGGCGAACCTCTTGGCTGGCGCCATCTCGGCGCCTTTGTCTGCCTGGTCGGCGCCGCTGCGTTCATGTTCGCGGGCCGCTAGTTCCCGTTCATCACGCTGGCGAGAATCGCGAGATCGCCATTCTGCACTACTTCACCCGTCGCGTCGGTGTCGGTGGCCACAGCCGCGTTTTCCGGAGCCTTCGAGGGCGCGTAACCGGCGACGTCGACCGCCGTCCACAGGATGCCGCCAGCCCAGAGGAGTGCCGCCCAGCGACTGCGGAAGAGTTTGGCGTAGGGCATGCCCGTTCACTACCGGCGACGCGGTTAAGCCCGTCCTCGACGGCATGGTAAATGGGCTGGGGTGGGGTATTATTTGGGACGCTGCGCTTTTTCGGCCTGACGGTGCACCTCATCCACCGCTTCGGCAATCGCCGACGCCGATTTGGATGCGGCGTCGAGCGTGAACGAGATGGCGAGGCCGCCCGGCCCGTCGAGCATCACTTCGCCCTGTTCCGCGGTTACCTTGGTGGGCACATCGTGGGCCTTGTTCGACATTTCTGCATTGACCTTTCCCGGGATTAACAAAAACGTGGGCGGAAGGCCTCCGGTTCCGATAAGGTTGAGCCATGTTCACGCGAAATTTCCTGCAGACGCATCGTGTTCCCAAGCTCAGCGATTCAGAGTCAGCATCGCTGGAAGCCGCGGTGATCCGCACCGCGGAATTCCGCGCGAAGCAGATCATCGTACGGCAGCAGGTGCCGCTGACCCAATGTACCCTGCTGCTGGAGGGGTTCATCGAACGCTACAAGGATACGCCGGAGGGGCGGCGGCAAATTCTGGCGATCCATGTGCCCGGCGATTTCGTCGACCTGCACAGCTATCCGCTCAAGCGCCTCGAGCATTCGGTCGCGGCGCTCACGCCGGTAAAGGTCGCCCTTTTCCCGCATGCTGCGATCCGTGCCCTGACCGAGCAATCAGCGACCTTGACCGAATTGCTGTGGCGATCGACTCTGATCGATGCCGCGATCAACCGCGAATGGATCGTGTCGATCGGCGCACGCTCGGCGGCGGTGCGACTCGCCCATTTGTTCTGCGAAATGTTCCTGCGGCTCGAGCGTGTCGGCATGACCGAGGGCACCCGCTTTGCGCTACCGCTGACGCAGATTGACCTGGCGGATGCGACCGGGCTGACGCCGGTGCATGCCAACCGCATGCTCCGGCAATTGCGCGAACAGGGGCTAGTCGAGTTCCGCCAGGGCCAGGTCGAGATCCGCGACTGGCCCGCGCTCCGGGGGTTCGCTGAATTCGACCCGGGCTATCTGTTCTTCGACTGACCCGTCAGACTGCCCGCTCGCCCAGATAGTGCGTCTGCGCGGCATCGGTCGCGTTGACGGCGAGGATCGATCGCGCATCGCCCGGCGCGCGGGGACGGCCGCGCCGGTCCCCTGACGCGTGGATGACCCGGTTGAGCAGTTCCTGGCCTTCGCTCCACCAGCCAATGCCACTGGCCGCGTTGAGATGGCCCTGTTCGCCTGCATCGACGAAATGGCTGCCCCAGGCAGCTGCCAGGCTGTGCGCCCGCTCGATCGTGATCCACGGGTCGTCGCGGCTGGCGACCACGATCGACGGAAAGGGCAGCGGGGTGACGGGGGTCGGCTTGAACGCTTTCAGATCGGCCTGCGCATCGGGCCGGTCGACATCGGCGGGAGCGACGAGCAATGCGCCCGCGACCGGCCAGCCATAGGGCTGTCGTGTCAGTTCGGCCCACCAGGCAACGGCAAGGCAGCCGAGGCTGTGCGCCGCCAGGATGACCGGCGCTTGCGCCGAGCGGATCGCCTGATCGAGCTTGGTCACCCAGGCATTGCGGTGCGGCGTGGTCCACATGCCGAGTTCGACACGCACGGTATCCGGGCGGGCGCTTTCCCACAGGCTTTGCCAATGCGAAGGCCCCGATCCGCCGAGCCCGGGCACGGTGAGGATCGTCGGTTGCGTCGGATCGTAGGGGGAAAAGCTTCCCATCTGACATACTCCTCTCGCTGGAGGAGACGTGGCCGCCCGAAGCTCTAGGGGGACGCCGTGCGACCACGCCTCCCATGACCAAGATATTCCTACTAATCTAGTCGGCAATAGCGATTGCGACGGACTGAACAGGCGCCGCGACAATCCGAAACGGTCCGATCGTCCGGTCGCGATCCGGGGGTGATTCACCGGCTCCGGGCCTGTCGCGAACCGGCGGCACCCGTGCTCGGCAAAGGCTATGCCGCCGCGACTCGGCTTGGTAGGGGCAGGCATGGCAAAGCTTCGCGCCGATCAACTCCTCGTCGATCGCGGCCTCGTCGAGAGCCGCACGCGCGCGCAGGCGCTGATCATGGCCGGGCTCGTCTTCGCCGGCGATCGCAAGATCGACAAGCCCGGGCAGCAGATCGCCGACGACGTGATCCTGGACGTGCGCGGCCGCGACCATCCCTGGGTGTCGCGAGGAGGGATCAAGCTGGCACATGGGCTCGAGCATTTCGGCTGGGACGTGACGGGCGCGGTCGCGATCGACGTCGGGTCGTCCACGGGCGGCTTTACCGACGTGCTGCTCACCCGCGGCGCAACGCGCGTCTACGCGGTCGACAGCGGTACCAACCAGCTTGCGTGGAAGCTTCGGCAGGATCCGCGCGTGATCGTCCATGAGCAGACCAGTGCCCGGATCCTGACAGGCGCGCATATCCCGGAACCGGTGGACCTGATCGTCTGCGACGCGAGCTTTATCGGGCTCGCGAAGGTGCTCGACGTCCCGCTGGGGTTTGCCCGCCCCGGTGCCCGGCTGCTGGCGCTGGTGAAGCCGCAATTCGAGGCCGGGCGGGAGGAAGTGGGGAAGGGCGGTGTGGTGCGCGATCCGGCGGTCCATGCACGCGTATGCGCCGACGTCGCTGCCTGGATGGAGTCGCGGGGCTGGCGGGTCGCAGGCGTAGTCGAGAGCCCGATCACCGGGCCCGAGGGCAATGTCGAGTTCCTGCTCGCCGCCGAACGACCGGCATGAGACAGGTCTGCTTCGCAGGCGCGAAATTTAACCAAGGAAATGTCCGTCCGTTATTCTATAGTGGACTTCCGGCGTTGCGCCCGAAGGCGCCAAGACCGGCGCTCGGGACTCGGTGGAACTGGAAAGGCTCGAAAGCTTGAGGGAAATCGCATCGAAGCAGCAGTTGAGGCTGGCGTTCATGCGCTGGGCGGTCGTCACCGTGCCGTTCATCCTGCTGCTGGGGTTCACGTCCGCGCGCATCGCACCGAGCGGTTCGGCCAACAGCTGGTACGCGGCGTTGATCAAGCCGGCGGAGACGCCACCCGACTGGGTATTCCCGGTCGCCTGGACGACCATCTATATCCTGCTCGGCCTCGCGCTCGCGATGATCATCCACGCGCGCGGTTCGCGGTTGCGCGGCCCGGCCATTGCGGTGTTCGCGGTGCAGATGGCGGTGAACCTGATCTGGTCGCCGCTATTCTTCGGCATGCACCAGGTCTTCTGGTCGCTGATAACGATCGCGTTGCTGTTCCTCCTGGCCCTGGCGACGACGATCCTGTTCGGCCGAATCAGGCCGGGTGCGGCCTGGTTGCTCGTGCCTTATCTGGCATGGCTCAGCTATGCCGGCATGCTCGCCTACAGGATCAATGAGCTCAACCCCGGCGCGGAAACCCTTGTGCCGTCGTCCTCCACCACCCAGATCATCAATATCTGAGCAATTTGCGGGATCATCCGATGCAATCCGACAACAAGATTTTCGACGATTTCGTGAAGTTCGTGAACGGCGCCGCCGGCACGCTGGCGGGCATGGGCCGCGAGGCGGAGCAGGGCGCGCGTGCCAAGGCGAAGGAATTCATCGGCGGGCTCGACTTCGTCAGCCGCGAGGAATTCGAGGCAGTGAAGGCAATGGCCGCAGCGGCGCGCGACGATGCCGATGCGCTGCGCGCACGGCTGGATGCGCTTGAGGGGGCGGCCAAGCCGGCGGCGCCGAAGAAGCCAAAAGCGGGAGTCTGACGATCTTTTCCACAGCTTTTTCTACAGGCCTATCCACCCTCGCCTTGTGCGCTCCGGCGTATCATTGCACCAGATCTGGTGTCATGATGGCAACGCGGGAGGCATGACGTGATGCTCGACGAAGCCGATTACGAACGCGACGACGCCGCACCCATCGACATGCTCGAAAGTTACTTCGCGGCGCACGGCTGGGAGCATGAGCGGCAGGACGATGAAGTCATTGCCAAGGTAAAGGGCAGCTGGACCCAGTATGAACTGCGCGCGCTATGGCGCGACGAGGACAGCGTCATTCAGTTCCTGGCGTTCCCGGACATCCGGGTCACGGACGAACGGCGCAGTGCAATCTATGAAGCGATCGGCCTGATCAACGAGCAATTATGGGTCGGTCATTTCGAGCTATGGTCGTCCAGCGGCATCCTGCTCTATCGCCATGCCGCGATGATCGAGGGCGAGGGTGGCACCATGTCGCTCGGCGCGGCCGAATTGCTGGTGGAATCGGCGATCGACGAGTGCGAACGCTTTTACCCGGTCTTTCAGTTCGTGCTCTGGGGCGGCAAGACGCCCAAGGAGGCGCTTGCGGCGGCGATGACCGAGACTCAGGGCGAGGCGTGAGCCGGCCGTCCGAACGATGACGCCGCGTCTCTGGTTGATCGGCTGCGGGAACATGGGCGGGGCAATGCTGCGCCGCTGGATCGCCGCCGGCGCGGTTGCTCCCGAAAATGTCGATGTCGTCAATCGCGGTGACCGGGCGCTTCCCGCGGGGGTGCGCCAGGCGCGCGGCCTGCCTGAAGGGCCGCTCCCCGACATGGCGATGCTGGCGATGAAGCCGCAGCAGATCGACGAGATCGCCGAGCGGTTCGGCGAGCGGCTGGCCGGCGTGCCGGTGCTCGTTTCGATCCTTGCGGGCGTGGAGCAGACCGGCCTTGCGCGGCGTTTCGCAGCCGGCACGATCGTGCGCGCCATGCCCAATTTGCCGGTTGCGATCGGCAAAGGTGTGGTCGGCCTGCATAGCGAAAGCGCTGATGGGGCGACGCGGGATGCGGTCACTGCCCTGATGGCGCCGCTGGGTCTCGTCGAATGGATCGCGGACGAGGCACTCTTTGACGTCGTGACGGCGCTCGCCGGCAGTGGCCCCGGCTTTCTCTATCGCTTCGTCGATGCGCTCGCGGCAGGTGGTGCGGCGCTCGGGCTGCCTGCGGATCAGGCGCAACGACTGGCAATCGCGACGGTCGAAGGTTCAGCGATGCTGGCCGCCGCGGCCGATGTCTCCCCGGCCATGCTGGCCGACCGGGTTGCCAGCCCGGGCGGATCGACCCGGGAGGGACTCAATGTGCTCGATCACGACGAGGCCCTGAAGACGTTGCTGCGCGAGACGCTCGCTGCCGCGACGCGTCGCAACGCCGAAATGGCCGCCGCCGCCCGCTGATCGGGCCATCCTCGCGGAAATGGTTCCAACTCCGATTGCCCGGCGCCGACGGACATGATGCTGTCCGTTCGGGTCGGTCGAGTGCGGGCCCGGGTACTGCGTGCATTTTTGCCCCGGGGGAAATGGCGATGCGCAAGACCTTGCAGAAGAGACTCGTGACCGGTGCCGCGATCATGGCCTGTCTCGGCGTGCCCGTCGGCGTGCTGGCCACCGGGGCAGGGCAGAGCGATGCAGCGGATGGCGGCGTTACCTATGTCGACCAGGGGGCGGCCTGGACGGCGGCAAGCCGAAGCGCCTTCTATGTCGGCGATCAGGGCTCGCAGATGATCCCGCTGGCCTGGCTTCAGGCGCTCAAGACAGCCGATGGCAAGCCCTTCCTTTTCGACAAGCTCGCCCGCTATGGTTATCTGCCGAACCCGGACAGCGATCTGCCGATCGGTTTCACCAAGGCCGGTCCGGCCGGCCAGGAAATGGCCGGCATGACGTGTGCGGCCTGTCACACGCGGCAGCTCGTTGTCGGTACCCAGCAATATCGCGTGGACGGCGGCCCGGCGATCGTCGATTTCTACGGCCTGCTGACGGATCTGGTGGCGGCCGTGGAGCGCGTGCGCGCCAATCCGATAGCCTTCACCAGGTTCGCCGGCGACGTGCTCGGGCCGAAGCCATCGCTCCAGCAGATCGCGGCGTTGCGGGCCGCGATCGCCACCTGGTGCGCCCGCGAGGGCGCGCTGAAGGCGGGGGCCTATCCTGTCGATTATTGGGGCATTGGCCGGCTCGACGCGGTCAGCATGATCTTCGACCGGCTGACCGGGCTCGATCTCGGCAAGCCGCCAAGCTATGTGATCAAGGCCAATATCCAGCCGGCCGATGCGCCGGTGCGCTATCCGTTCCTCTGGGACGCGCCGAAGCAGAGCAAGACCCAGTGGCCCGGCTTTGCGCCGAATGGCAGCAATATCTTCGGCCTGACGCGCAATACCGGCGAGGTGATCGGCGTCTTCGGCAGCTTCCACCCGACAAAATCGCTCACGCATCTCTTCTTCCGCGATTTCCTCCATGACAGCTCGATCAATTTCGACGGGCTGCTGAAGCTGGAAGACCTGGTGAAGCAGATGGGCCCGCCGAAATGGCCGGACGCCTGGGGCTATGACCCGAACCTGGCCGCGCAGGGCAAGCTCGTCTATGAAATGCACACCACGCCCGAGCACAGCACGGACGGTGGCTGTATCGACTGCCATAGCGAGAAGCCCGGCCCCAAGGCGTTTCCGGGTCAGCCGACCTGGGATACCCCGGTCCAGGACGTCGGCTCCGATTCGCGCGAACACGACATCCTGAACCGCACCTCGGAGACCGGGGTGCTGGAGGGCGCGTGGATTCCCTTCCTGACCAAGCCGCTGAAGGCCCGGGAGCGCTCGTTCAGCCTGCTGAGCCTGTCGGTGGGTGGTGCGATTCTCCAGAGCGGCGCATGGGTTCCGGCCGTTTTCGGCGGTCCGCAGGCGATGGCGGCAGGCAGCCGCCGGGTTCCGTCCGACGGCGTGAAGCAGGCGCTGGACGACGCGTTTCCCGATCGGCCGGAGGAGAAGGCGAAGACCGACGCGCCCGCCTATGAATCGCGGATGATCCACGGCATCTGGGCCGCGGCACCCTATCTCCATAATGGATCGGTCGCGAGCCTCGCACAGTTGCTGACGCCGGACGGCGAACGGCTGGATTCCTTCCAGGTCGGGCCAGCCTATGACGTGGCCAATCTCGGCCTCGCCACCATCCAGCCGGGATGGCACGGGACGCGAACCACGACCAAATGCGACGATCGGAATTCAGGCAACAGCCATTGCGGCCACAATTACGGGACGACGCTCAGCCCGCAGCAGAAGCTGGCTTTGCTGGAATATCTGAAGCGGCTTTGAGGCCCGTAAGATCGGCGCCGGCGGAGGCCTAGTCCCGCAAGCCCTCGATCCGGCGGCGCTCGTCGGCCGGGATGAGGCCTTCGAGCACGGCCCAGAAGCCGCTGACCGCAGCCTGGCCGGCGCTGGCATAGGCGGCCGACAGCCGCTCGCGCAGCGCCTCGAACAGTTCGTTCTCGAATGCCTTGCCCGCCTCCGTCAGGCGCAGCAGCCGCTGCCGCCGATCGCGTTCGCCGGGCCGCGTTTCGACCAGGCCGCGCTCGCTCAACTCGGTCAGCACGCGGCCGAGCGACTGTTTGGTGATCGCAAGAAGGGCAAGCAGATCGCTGACGGTCATGTCGGGCGACCGGGCGATGAAATAGAGCGCACGGTGGTGCGCCCGGCCCAGCCCACGCGACGCGAGACCGCGATCGATCGCGCGCGTGAAATGGCTGTTGCCAAAATACAAGAGTTCCATACCGCGGCGAAGCTCGGGCTCCCGCAGGAACAGCGGTGAAGCGGACGTTGACGGGGCTGCCATGTTGACCCGATTTGGCGGCTTCCGTACTAGGCCGCAAGCCCCCAATTGTATCAAAATGTAAGAATGGATCGATGCTCGACAAAACCAGCGACGGGAGCAAGGGCCACGGCCTGACCTTCACCCGGCATTCGCACCCAGCGCCGGTTGACGTGAACGAGCGCGTGCGCCTGCTCGAGAACCCGGGATTCGGGCGCGTCTTCACCGACCACATGGTGACCATTCGCTACAGTGATAGCGAAGGGTGGCATGACGCGCGGATCGAGCCGCGCGCGCCTTTCCAGATGGATGCCTCCTCCGCGGTGCTGCATTATGCGCAGGAAATCTTTGAGGGGATGAAGGCGTATCGCCTCGCTGATGGTGGCACGGCGCTGTTCCGCCCCGAGGCTAATGCGCGGCGCTTCCGCAGCTCGGCGGAGCGGATGGCGATGGCGCAGCTGCCCGAGGAACTCTTCCTCGAATCGATTCGCCTGCTGGTCCGCACCGACAGCGACTGGATTCCCTCGGCGGAGGGCGGCTCGCTGTATCTTCGCCCGTTCATGATCGCGAGCGAGGTGTTCCTGGGGGTGAAGCCCTCGGCCGAATATATCTATGCGGTGATCGCCTCCTCGGTTGGTGCCTATTTCAAGGGTGGTGCGCCTGCGGTCTCGCTGTGGGTATCGCAGGATTACACCCGGGCGGCGCCGGGCGGCACGGGTGCCGCCAAGTGCGGCGGCAATTATGCGTCCAGCCTGGTCGCCCAGGCCGAGGCGATTCGCCAGGGCTGCGACCAGGTGCTGTTCCTCGACGCTGCCGAACGTCGCTGGATCGAGGAACTGGGCGGCATGAACATCTTCTTCGTGTTCGACGACGGCACGCTCGCCACGCCGCCGCTGACCGGAACGATCCTGCCGGGGATTACGCGCGATTCGATCCTGACGCTGGCGAAGGACATGGGGCTGACCGTGCGCGAAGAGCCCTATGCGATCGATCAGTGCCGCGCCGATGCTGAAAGCGGCCGCCTGCGCGAAGCGTTCGCCTGCGGCACGGCGGCGGTGGTTGCGCCGATCGGCGAGATGAAGATGCGCAGCGGCAATTTCACGATCGGCGGCGGTGGTCCCGGCCAGACGACGCTTCGGATGCTGGGCGCTCTCACCGATATCCAGCGCGGCAAGGCGCCGGATTCGCACGGCTGGCTGGATCGGCTCGACTAAGCCGATCACGGCCGTTGCGGGAATCGAGCGCGGTCCCTAAAGGGCTGCGCTCCGGGGTGCTGGTCGAGGCATTGTCTCGATCGATCTCCTGCTGGGGCGTCGCCAAGTGGTAAGGCAGCGGCTTTTGATGCCGCCATTCGCAGGTTCGAACCCTGCCGCCCCAGCCAGAGTTTCAGCCGTGAGCTGCGTTGCCCGCGTCGGACGCGGCCGCATCGCGGGGCTGCCACCGCAGCAACGGGTCGAGGGCTCCCAGGCAGCTTTCCCAATGGTAACGCCAGGTCACTCTCTTTCTGGCAGCCTCTCCGAGCTCGGCAGCTTCGGCGGGATGCGCAAGCGCCCATAGCACCTCGTCCGCAAACTCGCCGACGCTGTCGGCGGTACGAATCGTGCCGGCATGGTCGATCTGGTCCGATGCCGCCCGCGAGGCGACGACGGGTCGGCCCATCGCCATCGCTTCGAGCAGGCCATTGCGCAGGCTGCCCGCCACGATTTCGGGCCCGACCACGACCGAAGCTGCCGCGAGCCATGGCCGCCGGTCCGCGACCTCGCCGACGACCATGACCCCGTCGTGGCGACGGGCGAGCGCGGTCGCCGCCTTGCTGAGCGTGCGGCCGAGTATCGCAAGGCGCGCATCCGGATAGCGCGCGCGGATATGGGGAAGAACGGTATCGGCAAAGCGGGATGCCGCCGCAATGTCGCGCTCCCCCCCGGCCTGGCCGGCGAAGATGATCAGCATCCCGGTGGGTTCGAGCTGCCGGTAAGCGGCTTTCGGGTCGTAATGGTCGGTATCGATCCCGTTCTCGAGCACGCGGACCCGGCCATCCGCGTCGTCGCGGAGCGACAGGGCATCGCCATCGCTGGCAACCAGGCTGGCGTCCGCGCGCCGGATGACCATGCGCTCATGCCGCCGGAGGAGGCGAGCCTCGCGTGCTGCCCAGAGGCGCGCCGGCCCGGCGCCCGTTCGCGCAACCGCCTGAGAGCGGGTCGAGGCAGGCTCGATCAGGTCGATCATCACGTGGTGCTGGGCGCGCTGGGGGAGATATTGAGCCATCCCGCTCGAAAGGAGATAGACGGTGTCGATGGCGCGCTGGCCGAGCGCCTGCTTCACCGTCTGACGCATCAGGGCATCGTCGAGCGCCGCAAGATGGGCCGGCCGCCCGGTGACAAAGGCGCGCAACAGGGTGCCGAGGCCCGGCTTGGGTCGCCAGATGATCGATCGGCTCGCGGTCAGGCTCGTCAGCGCCTGTTTGCGCTTCAGGTCGCCCGGATCGTCCGCAAAGGCGATCAGATGGATCCTCTTTCGGGCGGCGAGATGTTTCAAGACGTGGAAGCCGCGGCTCTCGTCGCCATTGCCGGTCGCGAACGGCACGCAATGCGCGAGAAAAAGCATGTCACCCATCGGCAGCTCCGGAGCCCTGCGTGATCGTGTTGACAAGGCCGCGGCGGCCGACCCGGCGATCATGTCGCCAGGCATCGGGGCCGACGATCCAGCTGCGGTCCCGGCCGCCTGATACGCTGTGAAAAGGGTCTGCAACAACGCAAGAAGCCGCTATGTTACAACAGTTTACATCCGCTTTGATTGTTGCTCGCGGCAGGGGCTGGTAGCTGTCGGCGCATGGAAACGCGCCCTGAACAGCCGGCTGACATCGCTTCACGGCCGACGGCCATGCGGGCTGGTCGCACGTCCTGGATCCGGCACATTATACCTTGGAGAGCGACAGCCGACATGACGGGCCCGGACGAAGACGATCACGGCAAGCCGAAGGGCGATGCGGTGGAGCATTTTGTCGTGCTGGAGGGTAAGCCGCTCGTCTTTCCCTTGCGGACCGCGGATCGCCGCGAGTGGCAGGTCGAGGTGGACTGGGAGACGCTGGAGGCGCTTGCCGGTCGGCCCGGCGCTACGCGTGCCGATGTCGAACGGGCGCTGGTGCGTCATGCGCATCACCTCGAATTCGCCGCGCTGCGGCTGATTGCCAGGCGTGCGTTCTCCGGTGATCGCGTGCTCCTGACCGTCTCGAGCCTGGGCGTCTGAAGCCTGGACGGCTTGCCGGGGTTGAAGACGGCTGCGTTACGAGTTTCACGTGCGACGCTTTGATTGTAGGGTTGGTCGATGCGGATCGCGGTCGTGGACGATGACGATGAGGTGATCGACTTCGCCTGCGCGGCGCTGACGCGGGCCGGACATGGCTGTGCCGGTTTCCGGGATGGGGCAAGTGCGCTGGCGGCCCTGCGGCGGGAAACCTTCGATCTGGTGCTACTCGATTGGAATTTACCGGACAGTGCCGGAATCGACCTGCTCCGATCGATCCGGACGATTGCCGCGAGCGCGATCGGGATCATCATGATCACCAGCCGGTCGGACAAGGATGATATCGCTGCTGCGTTGCATGCGGGCGCTGACGACTATGTGATCAAACCTGAAAGCGCACAGGTGATCGTGGCGCGGGTCGAAGCGGTGCTGCGGCGGGCCGTGCCACAGGCGCTGCAGGACGCGACGGTGCGGTTCGGCAGCTACACATTCGACCGTCGGATTGAACGGGCCTGGATCGGCGACGAGGAGGTTGCGCTGAGCGCCAAGGACTTCCGGCTCGCGCTGACCTTTTTCGAGAACCTGCATCGTGCAATGTCGCGCGGCTATCTGCTCGAAACCGTCTGGCACAGCGTCGCCGACCTCCCGACCCGGACGCTCGATGTTCATGTCTCGCGTATTCGTGCCAAATTGCGGCTGACGCCGGACAATGGCTTCCGGATCGTGTCGATTTCCGGATATGGCTATCGGATGGAACGCTTCGGTGAGGGGGCCGGCGGATGATCCTCGCGATGGCAATGCAGGCAGCGACGGCAGTGCCGCCGCGGCCGAGACCGCGACCGGCGCCGGCGGAGGAGACGATTTCCTATGTCGTCAAGCCGCGCGACACGCTCGATCGCCTCAGCCGCAGCTTCCTCGTGCCCGCCCAGACGTGGAAGAAGCTGTTGCCGCTGGCGCGAATTCGCGATCCGCATCGGCTGCCGATCGGGCGAACCCTCGTCATCCCGCGAAGCTGGCTCCGTTTCACAGTCGAACCGGCGCAGCTGGCCAGCTATCGTGGCACGATCATGGTCGCGATCGACGGCCGCGCCGTTCCGCCGGCGATCGGCGGCACGATTGGCGAGGGCGCGCAGATTTCGACTGCGGCGAACAGCTTCGTGACGCTGATCCTCGCCGACCGGTCGAAGCTGGTGATCCCCTCGCAGAGCAAGGTGACGGTACGACAGCTTCGCCGCATCCTGTTGACGGGCACGATGGAATATCGTGTCGATGTCGAGGCGGGACGGGTCGAAACCAAGGTGACGCCGCTTCCGAGCCCGCAGGATCGCTACCGTATCGGCACCCCGATCAGCCTGACCGCGGTGCGCGGCACCGAATTCCGTGTCGGCTATGACACGGGTCCCAGGCTGGCAGCTGCCGAGGTGCTTAGCGGCACCGTTGCGGTGTCGCGGCCCGACGGCGCAGCAATGCAGCTTGTCGATCATGCCTATGGTGCGACGACCGATGCCGGCGGCGTAACGACGCTTGCGGCATTGCTGCCCGCGCCGGATCTGCTTGACCCGGGCAAGTTGCAGACAGCGGATTCCGTCGAGTTCCACGTGACCCCGATCGAAGGCGCGGCGCGCTACCGCGTCGTTCTCGCGAGCGACGCGGGCTTTGTCGAGAACCTGGCGGAACAGATCGCCGACGGCCGCGATTTCGCGCTGACCGATGTGCCAAATGGCAACCTCTTCATCCGCGTCTCAGCGATCGGCGGCAACGGACTGGAGGGCCTTGCCCAGGCTTTCAGCTTCACCCGGCGGCTCGCGTCGATCCACGCCGAGGCCAAGCAGGAGGCCGACGGCTTCCGCTTCCGCTGGTTCGGCGCGGGCGGCGGCAAGCGCCGCTATCGATTCCAGCTCATGAACGGATCGTTGGACAGCCGGGCAATCGTCGACGAGGTTGGGCTCACCCGCGACGAGGTAATGCTGCGAAACTTGCCGCCGGGCACCTATTACTGGCGCGTCGGGCTGTCGCAGACCGACGAGAGCGGCGAAGCCGAATCCTGGACTAATCCCGAAAAGCTGACGATCACCGCACCGGGCAAGCGCGGCCGGAGCAAGTAGCGCGTTGCTGCGCCGGCGGCTTCTGATCGAATGGTGGGCCATCGCCGTGCTCACCGCGGTCCTGACCGGTGCGCTGGTGCTGACAAGCGCGACATCGCGGCTCGACAATGCCGCTTATGATCTCCTTCAGGGCTGGCGAGCAGCACCGCCGTCGGATCGGATCATCATCGTCGCGATCGACGATGCGAGCATCGCCGCGATCGGCCCCTGGCCATGGCCGCGCGCTATCCACGCCCGGGCGATCGACCGGATCGCGGCCGCGAAGCCAGCAGTCGTCGCGTATGACGTCCTGTTCACCGAACCGACCACAGCGGACGCGACGCTCGCGACAGCGTTGCGGCAGGTGCCGAGCGTGCTGCCGCTTCTGGCCGAGACGCCTGGGCTGGACGGGCGCGCGCTCGACCTGACGCCGCCGGTCGAGCCAGTCCGATCGGCGGCGACGGCGATCGGTCATGTCGTCCTTCCCCATGACGAAGACGGTACCGCCCGTGACGCGCTGCTGGCGATAGACGATGGAAGGCGAGTCTGGCCGCATGTGATGGAAGAGGCGTATCGGCTTGCCTTTCATCGATCCTCCGCCGCCTTTGTCCGTGCTGAGCAGAAGCAGGCATTCTCGATCGCCATCCCCTATCAAGCCTTTGCCGGAGGCTTTCGCACCGTGCCGTTCGAGAGCGTGCTTTCCGGAGATGTGCCGCCCGCCTTCTTTCGCGATCACATCGTACTGGTGGGGGCAACGGCCGCGGGGCTCGGCGATCGACACAGCGTGCCCACGCGTGGCGGGGCGGGGATCGCCGGGATCGAAGTCCAGGCGAACCTTTTGAATGCGTTGATCGCCGATCGAACGATCCGCGAGGTGCCGATGGTGGTGCGGCTCTTCGCGTCGATCATGCCGAGCCTCTTGTTGCTGATCGGCTTCTGGCGATTGAGGCCGTCGCGGGCCCTGGCGGCCTCGGCGGCGGCGATCTTGCTGATGCTGCTGCTCCCGGCCGCGCTTCTCGTGACGACGGGATTCTGGCTGCCGCCCGCGCCGGCACTGCTCGGTTTGTTGCTCGTCTATCCCCTATGGGGATGGCGGCGCCTACAGACCGTCGATAGCGCGATCGGTCGCGAACTGGCGCGCTTCACTGCGGACGGCGGCGGGGGGGCACCGCACGCCTGGCCGGATTCGGCGGATGGCCATGCGGCGCAACTCAGCAGTTCGATCGCCCAGTTGCGCGATTTGCGGCAGTTGATCGCGGATACGATCGAAGGGGTGGCCGATCCGTTGATCGTGACCACGCTTGACGCCCATGTGCTGCTGGCCAACGCGGCGGCGGAGCAATTGCTGAAGCAAGGGCTGTCGCTGCCGGAGGGTGACTGGACCGATGATATCGCGCTGGAGGATGGCCGGAGCTTTTCGCCACGCCGGACGCCCTTGCTGGCTGGCGACGGCACGCAGCGCGGCTGGATTCACCTGCTCGCCGAGATCACTGCGATTCGCCGTGCCGAGCAGGAGCGCGAACAGGCGCTCGAGTTCCTGAGCCACGACATGCGATCTCCGCAGGCGGCGATCATCACGCTGATCGAAGGCGATCCCGAGCGCGCGGCTGCGCCGGCCGTCGCGGAACGCATCGTGAGCCACGCCCGGCGCACCCTCGCGCTTGCCGATGATTTCGTTCAACTCGCCCGCCTTCGGCATGCGCGCTTCGAGCCGGAGGAGACCGACTTGTGCGATTCATTGGCCGAAGCGATGGATGCGGCCTGGCCCGTAGCATCGAAGCGCGGCGTTCGGATCGTCGCAGAAGGCGCGGATGAGCCACGTTGCGTGATGGGGGAGCGCGATGCGCTGACCCGTGCGCTGGTCAACCTCCTCGATAATGCGGTGAAGTTCAGTCCGCCGGAAGGCCAGGTCCGGTGCCGGGTCGGGCTGTCGCCGGAGGGGGACTGGGTGGAGGTCGAAATCGCGGACGACGGCCCCGGGATGCCACCCGACCGGGCCGACGCCATCTTCGCGCGGTTCGGCTCGACCGTCCGGCGCGGGGCCGGTCCTACGGCGGGATTGGGTCTTGCCTATGTTCGCGAGGCGATCGACCGCCATGGCGGTATGATCGCCTATACACCGGCCATGCCGCGTGGCGCGCGGTTCCTGATCCGGCTGCCGGCCTACCGCAACCGCGACGCGGGACGTCAGCCGGGGGAGAGCGCCGCCTGAGCCAGGGCGGGGAGGATTTGGTCCGTCGCATCCCCGCAGCGCGACAAGGTTGCGCCGCTTCGAAACAACAGCCGGCCGTCGGAACGGTCGACCATGGTGATCGATAGCGTGAATTTCCGGCGCTTGCATAAGACAGGACCGATGGCGCGTGCCGCAGCCGGCGGGCTTTCACCCGCAGGCAGGACGTCCACGATTCCCGGCCCGATCGCGAAGCCGACGTCGATGCGATAGCGGGCGTCCTGGCTCGGCTGGAAGCCGCGCAATACCAGCGCGTCGCGCACCGCCGCGCTGGCCTGGGCCTGGAATCGATCATAGCCGGAAGGGGCGGCGCCCAGCACGAAGCTCCGGGAGGACAGGCCCTGCCAATCAGGCGATCCCCCTGTATGGATTATCTGCGGCGCGCAGCCGGCGACGAAGACAGCCGAGCCCAATGCCAGATATCTCATCCCCATCATCGTCGTCCGATCCGCTGCACGCGCTTGAAATCGAGCCGAAGCGCCATGCGGACTCTAGCGAGCCCTGCCGGCTCCGCCAACCTGGGCTAATGCCGCGCAGCCGCGACGCGTCCGGCGGGCTCGAACTCGATGTTTTTTCCCATCGCCTCGGGCGCGCCCAGCCTTGGGCCCCGGGCGACGAGCAGGGCCTCGGCAGCGGGGATGGGCCGGCTGTACAGGAAGCCCTGCCCGAAGGTGCAGCCGAGATGGGCGAGGGCGGAAGCATTGCCTTGGGTCTCCACGCCCTCCGCCGTCACGGGAAGGCCGAGGCCGTGGCTCAGATTCAGGATCGCGCGGACGATTTCATCGCTTTCGGCGCTGCCCATTTCCTGAATGAAGCTTCGGTCGATCTTGATGCGGTTGACTTCGAGTTCCCGCAAATGGCGCAGGCTCGCATAGCCGGTTCCGAAATCGTCGAGCGCGATCTGGATTCCCGCGTTTCTCAGCGACAGCAGGAGCGAACGGGCAGCATCGACGTCCCCGACCAGGCGGCTCTCGGTAATCTCGACGATCAAGCGGCCCGGCGCGATGCCCGTTTGGCACAGGATCTGGATGATGCGCTGCGGCAACCATTGGTCGTTCAGCTGCAGGGGTGAAATATTGACCGACAACGACATGTGTTGCGGCCAGTTGCGCGCATCGGCGCAGGCGCGGCGCAGGAGACTGAAGCTGAGGTCATGGATCAGGCCCGCTTCCTCCGCGATGGGGATGAAGAGCTTTGGCCCGATCAGGCCGCGAACGGGATGCTGCCAGCGCGCCAGACATTCGAAACCGACGATCTCCCCCGAGGCGAGATCGATGATCGGCTGATAGAAGGGGATGAATTCACCCCGATGGATGCCGGCACGCATGTCGATTTCAAGAGCGGCTTGCTCGCGCAGGTCGACCTCCATCTCCGGGATGAACAGGCGGTAGGTCGATCGGCCCGCCTGTTTGGCGCGGTACATCGCGAAATCAGCCGACCGGAAGATTCGCTCGGCTGAGCAGGCACCGGATGGGAAAGTGGCGACGCCAATCGACGCGCCGATCTCGACGAGTGCCGAGCGAAGGGGGATGGGGCGTGCGATCGCTTTGACCAGGTCCTCCGCCAACTCGATCGGCCGTGCCGATCCCTTCGGGTGGGTGAGAACGCAGGCGAACTCGTCGCCACCCAGTCTGCCGGCCGTGCCCAGGCCCGCGGTGAGATCGCGCAGGCGCTTTGCGACGGTCTGCAGGACGAGATCCCCGGCGCCATGCCCATGCGTGTCGTTGATCGGTTTGAATCGATCGAGATCGATGGCGAGGACTGATATTTCCTCGAGGTCGTTTCCGATCACGCCTTGTTCGGTCGCCTGGATCAGGGCGCGCCGATTGGCGAGACCGGTGAGTTCATCGTAATCCGCGCGGGCGATAGCATCCCGGCCGATGCGCGAGCCGCGCTCGAATGCCGCGCGCATGCTCCGGCCGCGCCGCACGAGCCCTATGATGGCGAACGATGCGGTCCCGAGCAGGACGACCATGATGACGTCGAGCGCATGGTGGTCGAGTGCGGCTCGCCGCGCCACTATTCCGGGAAGAGCGTCCATCAGCGCACCGACGAGCAGCATGATAGCAAAGGAAGCCGCAACCAGCGCCTGGGCGGGGCGGCCAGCGGATAGCGGCCAACGAAATCTGAACACAGGCCGGGCCCCCAACGCGATCGAACGATCGTCGCCGGTCTAGGAAATCAAGGTTGCCGAGTCATGACCGGGCCCTTCCGGTATTTCCCCATGATCACGGAAAAATTGCCCCGATTACGGCCGCTACCTCGGCGGGATCGAGGCCGTCGATAGACACGGTAATTTCGGGGTTGAGGCTGTAGCCGCTCAGGGCACCATCGCGATCGATCGTGACCGCGAGCAAACGATAGGCTTCTCCTTCGCGGATGGCGGCCAGGCCCCCGGCCACCGGGTACCGCGCCGGGTCCACGAACACTATGGCCTGGCCGGGGAGACCGCCGCCCAGCGTCTGGCGACAAACGCGCAGTGCAAAGGCATTCGGCCCGGCATTGCGCGGCGCTTCGACCTGTTCGCCCGTCATCGTGAGCGCAATCGCGCCGCTGGGCAGGGGCGTGCCGTGGACGGGGAGCAGGCGAGAGACGCTTGCCGACGGCGCGGGCGCCGGATGTATCCCTGGCAGGCTGGGGGGGGCCAGGTCGGCAGGGGCAGGCGGGGGCGCAGCACCCTGCGACAGTTCGCCGGCAAGTTGGGCGGTCTTCGCACGGGTCCTCGCGCGCCGCTCCTCGGGGTTTGAGATGGCAGCGAGGAAGGGAGCCAATAGGCCACGGCGATGTTCCGCGGCGACGTGGGCGCGCAAGGCCGTCTCGTCCGCGACGTCGAACAAGGCAAAGAGGGAATTGCGAATCGCGGGGTTCCACCGGGCGAAGGTCTTGGCTGCGTTCTCGACACGGGAGAGGTTGACGGGCGGCAGTCCGAAATCGCGTTCGATGGCAGCGATCGACAGGTCGGGATCCAGCGTACGGCGTGCTCGCAGTGCCGCGCCAAGCAGGGCGGCAAAGCGTTCCTCGTCATCATCGTGAATTTTGCCCTCCGCGAACGGCTGGGCCCATATATCCAGATCGAAGCCCGGCGCGTCGATATCGTTGAGCAGGTCCGCTGCGGATATTCCCAGCGCCGACCCGATGCGGCGCAATTCGTCGGCGCGCGGGAAGACCTCGCCACGCTCGATCTTCGAAAGGCGAATATACGGGATTTCGGGGACCACGGCCGCGAAGCGCAGAAGCTTGAGATATCCGTGCGCACGCCTCTGCTCGCGCATGCGGTTCGGAAAGACGATTGCCTTGTGCGGGTCGATCGTTACGCCGGCCCAGTCGTCCGTCCGGTGGCTTGCCGCGCTCTTGGCGGCCGGCACCTCGCGATCACGACTCATTTTCATGCAGATCCCCTGCTCGGCCCATTCCCGGCCATCCTATTACGCCAAGCGTTGATCCTAGAGGTCATCGGCACGGATGGATAGGGCGAGGATCGAGGAAGGTTAATGCACCGTCCCGGTGAACGGGTCAGCCGCGAGAAGCATGCCGGTCCCGGAGGCCGCAAAAGGCAGGATCGCCAAGGGCCGCGCCTCACCCGCGCCGTGCCGCTGCAGCCATCCGGCGACGCAGGGAGAGGGGTGGCAGGGCGAGAAGGCAATGCCGACCCCGTCCGTCACGATCCCGAGTGATGGCGGCCGTGCCTCGGGAGGCCAACGCCCGGCCAGATAGTCGAGGAGAGCCGCACCACTCCGCTGCAGCGCGCCTTCGGCCGAGGCGGCGGCGCACCAGGCCTGCTTCTTGGCCGAAAGTTCGGCATATACCGCCATTTGCTCGTTCCACCACGTGATACGCAGCGCGCCATCCGGCTCTGCTGTGACACCCATCAGCGTGCTGGTGCCGGTCGCGACAATCAGCGGATGGGCGCAATCGGCCACCCGCGCAGCCAGCGCGCTCAGCCGCCGATTGGGCCGGGGCAGGGGGAGGATCCAGGGCAAAGGCCGGGAATCGAGCGAAAGGAACATGCGGCTACCCACCTTGCTATTCCATTTTATTATAGGACAAATGCGCCGGGACGGGGGTATTGCTGTCCGATAATGATAATGATCGGGACGCTCCATAGCGCGACCGATCATCGATCGGCTATCAGTGAAGGGCGCTACTGCCGATGGCCGCAACGAGCGCTTCGGCGCCATCGGCTGGAGCGAAGGCGCGTGCGACTGCGGGATGCGCCTCTTCCATCCCGGCGCCATCGAGCTCGAGCGCGATCTGGGCGCTGTCGAGTGCGACGACACTTGCCAGGCGGTTATGCGGTGCCCTGGGGTCCGCGAGGATGCCGGCCTCGGCGAGCACGGGAAGCGAGACAATCCCGGCGGGCTTGCGCGTCGATGCCGCAGGAGCGGTGATGTCGCCCGCCATCATCGTGAAGCGCGGATCGGCGGCGATCAATTCGCCGATCGTTCTTGCGGCGCGCTTGGTGATCTGACGGACGCGCTCCTTGGTCACACCGGTATCACTGGACAGGTCGTCGAGCGTGGCGGTCTGGAAGATGCGGCGTGCGACAATCTCGCGATCCCGGGTGAGCTTTTCCTCGAGCTTCTCGATCTCGGACGGGTCAATGCCGTGGGTCGCGGTCTTGAAGCGCGGCCCTTCGATTGGCGTGCTCGACACCGCACGTTTCGGACGCGGCCGCCGGCGGAGCTGCTCGAGGCCAACTGTCCGCAAATGCGCGACATAGGCGTCGATCAGCGAGTCCATGGCGGACTCGGCGAGGTAATCGGATGCCGCCGCCTCGGTGCGGCCAAGCGCTTCCTCGTCCTCGATCGTCACTTCGATCGAGCCTTCCTCGCCCTCGGCACCGGATGTCAGCGCATTGAGCGAAATCGTCATTGCCTCGACCTTTTTTGCGGAAGGGCGTTGATCGGTCATGAGGCGAAAGCGCAGGCTCTGCAGTTCGCCGCGAATCTGCCAGTTCACAAAGGTGGTGAACTGCGCCTTGGCCGGTTCATATGCCTCGATCGCGCGATGGACGGCGATCGCACAGCACTGCTCCGCATCTTCCCAATGCGCGACCAGGCCATATTGGCGAATGAAATGGCGAATGCGCGGCGCGATGAGCTTCAGGATCCCGGCGAAAGCGCGATCGACATTGGCCCGCTGCCGCGGCGTGCGATTTCCGGCCGCCGGCGTATTCTCGATGACGATGGCAACGGCGGCTTCAAGTGCGACAGTGGTCTTGGACATCAAAAATTCCCCCAGACGTTGGGCCGACCCGTCGTGGCCCTGTTGCTGGAGTTAACTTGGAACTCCTGTTCCTAACAATCTGCTGCTCCTCCTTTACGGGCAACTACTTATCCAATAATTTAATGTCGTTCGCATCCTGGGTATTCTGGCGTCTTTTCAAGCCGTTGCGGGTCACGCTGCGCGCACGCTGACGATGAGCGCCATTACACTCTCCGGTCAATGTGACAGCCTGGTTGGAAAGATCACGCCTGAGACGAAGACCTGATTCGTCGCGAAGAGGTTGCTGCAGCAACCGGCAGCGCCGTCGGCCGGGTTTCCCGGGCCGTCGCGTCCGCCAGACGAAAGCGAGTTGATCGGTCAATTCTGCTGATGGTCATCGGCCCCGCCCTTTCGCAATCTCCATTGCATTATAGGAGCGGGGGAGCCGTTGGTCGCGATATGGTGGGTATTGCGCGTCAGCGCAGTACAGGATCAGATCGCAAAGCGCTCCGGCTGAATGCGGCGATCGATATAGGAAAGCAGCCACTGCTGGTGCGCGCGGCTGGGGTCGCCCGCGCTGGCAATCCGGCGTTCGGCGTCAACGCCGCCGACCTGCGCATGAAGCAGCGCACGCGCGCGCTCCGGCTGGATTCCCCCCTTGAGGAATTTCATCGCATCGCCAAAGCCCAGATGATGGCTGAGATAGGCGGCGCGCGCGATGGTGCGCACATTATCGTTCGTCTTTACACCCTTGCTTTCGAGGCGGTCCAGATTCTGGCGGGCGAAATCGGCGATGCCGCGGATCGATGCGTTCGGATCATAGCGCAAGGCGAGCAGGGACCCGCGCGCATCCCCGCGGACCTTGCCGCGATCGTTGAGCCAGCCATTGGTGCTGGCAACGGCATGGAGCCACGTTCCGGGTCGCTCGGCGAGCCCCTCCCATGTCCTGCTGAGGAACTGGCCGAGCCCCGCCGCGCTGGATCGAGGATTGCGCGAACTCGGATTCCAGCTGCCGTCGCGGCGCTTCGCCGCTTCAGCATCGATGATCGATGCCAGCGCCGTGGCGGGGATGCCGGTCTGCCGAGCAGCGGCGCAAAGCGAATCCCGATACCGCGTGTTAGGTCCGAGACCGTCGATGGTCGCGGTGGCTTGTTCCGGCACCGCATCGGTTGGCGGGATCGGGGCCGCAATACCGGCTGCGGATGTTCCGGACACAGGAAGCGCCGGCGCTGCCGGCTCCTCCCCGTCGCAAATACATTTGGTGAGGGCGGCGAGCGCGGAGTCGCCACCCGACCCTCCTTCCTTCGGAGTCATCGTCGCCAGGAGAGAATCCAGGCTGCTGGGATTATTCGCAAGATCTGCGCCGTTGACGCGGTCCCCGCCTTCGGAGTCGCCGAGCGCCGCCTTCCAGAGACGGCTTGCGAGTTCCGATTGGGCGGTGCTGTAGATCACGCGCGCTCGTTCAGCCGGCGTCAGCGTTCCAAGAGCAATCTTGTCGATCATGCGTCCCGCCTCATCGAGCGTGGCTTGCGCGCGACGTACAGCCGGCCTGCGCTGAAATCGTCCAGTCGCGCCTGTTCCGTCGCTTCCGCTTCGCGCTCGGCCGCGTCGCGATGCCGATCGGCGGCATCCTCGATTGCGCGCATCGCGCCATAGGCCTCGGCTGCCTTCGCCCGAAGCGCGGCAACGCGAACGCCACTGGCCTCGACTTCGCCGCGCAATTGATGGCGTCGCGCGCGCATCCTGGCGAGCCACTCGCTGGATGCGGGCAGCGCAAACCGGGCAGCCAGCGCCGTCTCGCTTCGTACCTGATCGACCAGGCGGCCTTCGACCTGCTCCAGATCGCCCTGCTTCGCGATCTCGAGGCTGATCGCGACCCGAATCGTCTCGACGGCACGATGTTGCACCCGGAGGGCGGTATCGAAGGGCGTTCTCATGCCGGCTGCTCCAGGATCTGGCCGAGCGCCGCGAAGGATTCGGCGGTATGGCCACGGTCGGCCTTGCCCTGGCGCAGCAATGCCTCGATTTCCGGTGCCACGATGACGGCGCGGTCGATGTCCGGGCTCGACCCCATCTTGTAGGCGCCGAGGCGGACCAATTCTTCCATGTCGGCAAAGGTCGACAGAAGGGCGCGTGCCGGCAGGCGGACCGCATTCTCGGCGTCGCTCAGGCAGTCGGGCAAGGTTCGTGAGACAGATTTCAGCACGTCGATCGCGGGATAGCGACCGCGCTCGGCGATCTGGCGGCGCATCACGATATGGCCATCGAGAATGCCGCGTACCGCGTCGGCAATCGGCTCATTGTGGTCGTCGCCGTCGACCAGGACGGTGAACAGGCCGGTGATCGACCCTTGGCCCGGCAGCCCGGGGCCGGCGCGTTCGAGAAGCCTCGGCAGTTCCGCGAAGACGGTTGGCGTATAGCCCTTCGTTGCGGGCGGCTCGCCCGAGGCAAGGCCGATCTCGCGCTGCGCCATCGCGAAGCGCGTCACCGAATCCATCAGGCAGAGAACATCGAGGCCCTGGTCGCGGAAATGTTCGGCGATCGCGAGCGTGGTCCAGGCGGCCTGGCGGCGCATCAGGGCAGGGGAGTCCGAGGTAGCGACGACGACCACGCTTCGTGCAAGGCCTTCCAGACCGAGATCGTCTTCGACGAACTCCTGCACTTCGCGGCCGCGTTCGCCGATCAGGCCGATCACGGCGACGTCGCATGCCGTCCAGCGCGCCAGCATGGACAGCAGCACTGATTTGCCAACGCCGGAACCAGCGAAAAGGCCGAGGCGCTGGCCCCGGCAGAGTGGCGCGAAGAGGTCCAGGACGCGAACCCCGGTTTCAATCCGCGCACCGACGCGCGCGCGACTGGCTGCGGGTGGCGGCAGCGCCTTGATCGCGCGGGGCTCCGGGCCAGGCGGCAAGGCACCCAGTCCGTCGATCGGGCGCCCGAGGCCGTCGATCATGCGACCCAGCCAGCCGGTGCTTGGCCGTATGCTGAATTGCCCGGCGGAGAGATGGGCGCGCATGCCCAGGCCGACGCCCTGAGGGTCGGTAAAGGGGAGGCAGAGCGCGACGTCGCGGTCCAGCGCGGTGACTTCGGCTTCGACGTTGCCGGCGATCATGAGGCGGCTGCCGATATGGGCCGCGCCTACCAGACCTTCGACTTCAATCAGCGCCCCGCGGACAGCCACGACCTTGCCGAAGCGCTGATCGGGCGACAGGGTGCGGATTGCGCGCGCCGCGCTGGCGAGGGTCGGCATGAGAGGCGATCAAGCTGCCGGGAGCGCGGTGGCGTGCGATGCAGCCTCGATCGCGATCAGATCGCGCGCTGAAGAGAGGGCGCGATAATATTGCGCATGGGCGATATCGTTCGCGAAGCGGACGCACGCGACCTTCGCATCATCGCCCGGCAGCGTGGCCATCACCTCGCGAAGGACCTCCACCGTCATATTCTGGTGCGCGGTGCGGTGCTCCGGGTCGATATAGGCGAGCATGCACGCCAGATAGAGGCGGCGGGCGGGCGTGGTCGCATCTTGCGGGGACATGACCTCGCGCCCTCGCAGGATCGAGACCTTATTCTCGACACACAATTGGGTACGGCCGATGGCCTTGATGACCGCGCCGTTGACGATGGCCTTTTCGCCATCATGCAATGTAATCCTGAGCATTCCTGATCTCCTCGCACTCAACTTATAGGAATGAATTTCCCTGCAGTGCTCGGGGAGGCGGAAATTATTGCCTAGTCGCGGTAAATATGGAGCTTTGGTTGGGTTGCCCCAGCCATCATCCTACAATGCCAGCAAGAGGCTTGCCCGCGGAATCCGTCCCGGGCGGTCACTTTTACTGGAGACACGCATTGAGCCTTTATTCTGCTCTCTACGCCGGCGTTTCGGGCCTGAGCGCGCAATCGAGCGCGATGGCGACGGTTGCCGACAACATCACCAACATCAACACGGTCGGTTACAAGAGCACCGAATCGCAGTTCAGCACCCTGGTGACGGATGGCCGCGCCAAGACCAATTATTCCGCCGGCGGCGTCGCTGCGGTACCGGTCTCGATGGTATCGAAGCAGGGCCTTCTCCAGGCTTCGGGCAGCAATACCGACCTCGCGATCGACGGCGGTGGCTTTTTCGTGACCCGCTCGTCGATCGACGGAACCGGGGATGTCGCCTTCACCCGCGCGGGATCGTTCAAACCCGACGAGGAAGGCTTCATGCGCAATGCAGCCGGGCTCTATCTCTATGGCTGGCGCCTGGACGCGCAGGGACAATACACCAATACCGGCAGCCTGAATCAGCTTCAGCCGGTTCGAGTGAGCGATCTCACCGGCACCGCAGTGCCGACGTCACGCCTGCAGATGCGCGCCAATCTGCAATCCACCACCACGGCCCATGTCGGCGCCTATACGGCCGGCGACATGGCGACGGGGACGGTGACGCCCGACTTCACGCGGTCGTTCGACATTTATGATTCGCAGGGGGGAGCCCATCGCGTGACGATGGCGTATCTCAAGACTGGCGCGAACAAATGGGCGTCGGAAATCTATGCCCAGCCGGCGACCGACGTGACGGCGACCAACGGTGTCCTCGCCAGCGGCGCCGTCAACTTCAACCCCGACGGCAGCCTGGACAAGGCAACCTCCTCGGCTGCCCTGTTCGGCCCCCTCAACGTCACCTGGTCGAACAGCGCCGCCTCGGTGCCGATCACCCTGGCGCTGGGCGACAATGGCGGCATCAACGGGCTGACGCAGTTCGGCAGCGAATCCGCGCTGATTTCGTCCAACGTCGATGGCGGAAAGCTCGGGAACCTGTCGTCGGTCGAAATCAGCAAGACCGGTGAAGTAAGCGCCACCTTCGATGACGGCACGACCCGTTCCGTGTTCCAGCTGCCGATCGCGACCTTCCAGAACCCGGACGGCCTCACGCGGCTGTCCGGCAATGCCTATACGATCAGCAAGCAGTCGGGCGGCATGACGCTGAACCAGCCCGGCTCTCTTGGCGCCGGTGGCATCGCCGCGGGCTCGCTCGAGGCCTCGACGGTCGATCTAGCCAGCGAATTCACCAACATGATCCGGTTCCAGCGCGCCTATAGCGCTTCGTCCAAGATCATCACCACGGTGGATGACATGCTGCGCGAAGTCAGCGACCTCAAGCGCTGATCTGATCGCGGCGGGAGAAGACGGTGTCGCTCAGCGAGATCCTTGGGACGGCGGTATCCGGCCTCGCCGCGGCGCAGGCGGGCCTGCGCACGGTGTCGAACAACATCGCGAACGTCGGCGTTGCCGGATACGCGCGCGAAAAGGTCTCGCTGTCGACCGGCGTCACATCGGGGCGCGTTTCGGGCGTCGTCATCGGCGAGCCACAGCGGGTGGCGGACCGGTTCCTCGAGGCCACCGTCTATCAGCGATCAGGCGACTATGGCCGGGCAGATGCGACGGCATCCTATCTCGACCGACTCCAGGCGCTGCTCGGCGAACCGGGCGCCGATACGGGGTTGCCGGCCCGGCTCGACGCGATCTCCTCGTCCGCTGTGGCGATGACGGGTGCGGCGGGCTCGCAGCAGACGATCTCCGTTTTTACCGGCAACGTCCAGGATGCCCTGAGCTCGATGCAGCAGCTCAACAGGGATGTCTCGGGCCTGCGCACCGATGTCGAATCCGAAGTCGGCTATACGGTTGAGTCGATCAACAATCTGCTGACCAGGATCAACGATCTCAACGTCTCGGTCGTGCAGCAGACCGGACTCGGGCGCAGTACCTCCGGCGTAGCCGATCAGCGCATGAATGCGATCCAGGAATTGAGCAGCCTGGTCGGGATCACGGTCCGGGACCAGCCCGACGGTCGCGTGAACATCGAAACGGCATCGGGTGCGACGCTGCTCGACACGCGCCTGCGTCAGCTGTCCTATCCGTCTGCCGGGATCGGTGTCGATCAGCCGACCTATCCGTCGATCGACATTCGCTTCGCCGATGCGGCCGGGGCGTCGGCGTTGACGGGCGAGCGCCTGGAAACCGCGGCGGTCGGCGGGAAGCTCGGCGGCCTGCTCGATCTGCGCGATCGTTCACTTCCACAGTTCCAGGAACAACTGGGGGTTACCTTCGGGGGGCTCGCCGAGGCGCTCAATTCCGTCTCGAATGCCGGCACCACCGTCCCGCCGCCCGCGACGCTCGTCGGTCGTCAGACCGGCATGGTCGGCAGCGATCGGCTGGGCTTCACGGGTGCTGCAACCGTCGCGGTCGTCGACTCCAGCGGCAAGCTCGTGGCCAGCACGCGCGTCGATTTCGACGCGTTGGGCCCCAGCGCCACGCTCCATGGACTGGTCAGCACCATCAACACCGGGCTGGGGGGCGCGGGTATTGCGACCTTCATCAACGGCGTACTGAGCATTACAGCCAAGGGCAGCGGAAACGGCGTTGCGATCGCGCAGGATCCGACGGTCCCTAGTGACCGCGCCGGCGTCGGTATGTCGCAGTTTTTCGGCATGAACGACCTGATCCGCAGCGACGAGAGCGCCCTTGTGCCAACGGGCTTCACCGCCACGGATCCGCACGGCTTCGGCGCCGGCCAGACGGCCGAAATCGTCCTGCGGGACGCTTCGGGCCGTGCGCTCACGAAATATTCGATGACGGGATCGGCAGGGCCGACCTTCGGGAATCTCGTGACAGAACTCAACGGCAGCCCGCTCGGCAAGTTCGGCTCGTTCTCGCTCGATGATCGTGGGCGAATCCAGTTTAAGCCGCAGGTCGGCTTGTCCGGGGCAGTGCTGTCCATCCCATCGGATTCGACCGACCGCTTCGGCACGGACAGATCCTTCTCGGCCCTGGCCGGACTGACCGGGGCTTCGAGCGGACTGGCTGCAGCGCAGGTCCGTCCCGACGTGCTCGCCAATGCTTCCAAATTGCCGTTGGCGCGGCTCGATACGACGGCCGCGGTGGGTGCGCAGGCGCTTGGACCGGGCGATACGCGCGGTGCGACGGCCTTTGTCGAGCGCCTCGGTCAGACCGTCGACCTCGGCAAGGACGGCGTTACCACGATGGAAAGATTCTCGGGCGAATTGCTCGGGCGAACCGGATTGCAGGCCGCACAGGCGAAGAGCAGCCTCACCGATGCGACGTCGCGACAGGACGACGCGATCAACCGGCGCGACAGTTTCTCGGGGGTCAATATCGACGAGGAACTTTCCCAGATGGTCGTCCTCCAGAATAGCTACTCCGCGGCCGCGCGCGTGCTGAGCACGGCCAGCAACATGTACGATACCCTGCTCGCAATGGTTCGCTGAAAGAATAAGCCATGACCCGTGTTGCAACCATACCACTACAGCGCACGATGGCGGCGGCTATTCAGCGTTCGCAATCGATGCTCGCGACGACGCAGACGCAGCTTTCCACTGGAAAGAAGGCCAATAATTTCGCCGATCTCGGAACCGAGGCGGTCCGCAACCTCTCGACGCACAGCCTGCTTGCGCGTCAGGATGCAGAATCGGCGGTAGCCAAGCGGGTCAGCACAACGCTCTCTCTGTACGATGCTCATCTCGGCAGCATGGAATCCGCCGCGGACGATCTCCGCCAGACGATCCTGACCGCAGTCGGCACCCAGCAGGCCGCTGGTCTGCAATCCGCCATCGACGCGGCATTTCATCAATATACCGCGTCATTGAATGCGTCGGACGGCGGCACACCGCTATTTGCCGGTTCCCAGACGGCCAGCGACCCGTTCAAGCCGACCAAGCTCGCGGATCTCGCCGGCCTCGATCAGAGCAAGGCATTCGGCGACGATTCGGTGCTGGCCACCGCGCGCGTCGCGGAAGGAGTCGACGTGCCATACGGCATCAACGCGACCGCTGCCGGAGGTGGTCTCTATGCTGCGTTCCGCACGCTGGCTGAGGCGGGCTCCATCGGCACCAATCCAACTGCAGCTCAGCTGAAGTCGCTGGCGGACGCCGCGGGACAGCTTGAATCCGGCCTCGGCTCTTTGCGTGCGATCAATGCCGACAACGGACGGCGTCAGGCCCAGGTCGATTCCTTGGCGACCCGCGGGGATCAGCGCTCGCTCGTGCTCAAGGACGTGATTGCGAGCAACGAAGATGCCGATCTCGGCCAGGTCG